>CAYGSZ010000020.1:0-20535 GCA_964352705.1 uncultured Rhodobacterales bacterium | reverse complement strand
TCGAGTGGCGTAAAACCGATCATGCAAAGATTAAAACACTTATAGGATTGGCAGAGCAGCCGTTGTTTGCGATGGCGGGATTTCAATCAGAGGATCGGTTTGTGATTTTGACCTGCGCGCCCGATGCGGCTGTCGCCCCGATTCATAATCGGATGCCGGTGATCTTGAGCCCGGACAGCGAGACAGAATGGCTCAACCCTGACCTTGATTTTCAACAGGTGATCGCGTTGCTACAGCCCTATGCAGGCCCGTTTGAGATTTCTGAAGAACAGCCAAAGCCGCCCGCGCAGCAAAGCCTGTTTGATTAGTGACTCATCAAGACAGGCAAAATCGCTTCTTCCATCACGTAGCCGGTCACACTGCCAAGCATCAGTTGCCGCAACTTAGAGCGGGTATAGGCGCCCATCACCATCATGTCTGCGCCACAGTCTTTGGCGGCAAACAGGAGAGACCGGCCCGTTCTGACTTCCCGTGACAAGACCTTAGAGATCACGGTTTTAACGCCGTGCCGAGTGAGATGGACGTCTAAGTCCTCGGTGCCCGCATACCATTCTTCTTCTTCAACCCGCAACACTGTCACCTCTTTGGCTGAGACCAACAGCGGCACTGCCGCTTGCACGGCGCGTGTGGCTTCGGTGCTGCCATTCCAGAACACAGCAATACGCTCGATCGGACCAGACGGAGGCTCACCCTCGTCCGGCAGGGGTGGGGCCGCAACCACAGCACGACCGCTTTGCATCAACGCGGCATTCAAGGTCATCAGAGCGGAGGTTTCGTTTTCCATTTTCGGTCGGTCCACCACAATCAGGTCAGCGCGGCAGCCTCTGAGGGCCACAACTTGCTCTTCAACACCGGCCTCTTGCATCCAACTGACGCCAAAGCGATCAATCGGTCCGATTGTATCTGACACCGGCATGCCCTGAGTCATTTGATCAAACATCGCACGGGTTTTTTTTGCCCGATGGCCCGCCTCGCGCTCTGCAACGCCCATCATTTCATCGACCATGGCCCCAGACATGGCCTCGCCAACCAGAGGCAGAGCGGCTGTTGGATCCGCCAACACATGCAAAGCATCGACATGGCAGTTGAGCTGTTGCCCAAGACGCAAAGCGGTGTGCAGACACGCACGCCCGGAGTCTGGATCAGCGATGGCAGCAAGAATACTTTTGACAGCAGACATGAGACCTATCCCCTTATCGGACTCAATTCAGATGCGAGAGGTTAGCAGCAGGCACCTTATCAGGCTACAGTTGTGATTGACCTTTTCAGCGGTCAGACCAGCGCAGATCCAACGGGCGGATGATACTCCTCAACCCCGTCAGGGTCTTGATGAATAATGATATCGGCGCCCGGGTAATCCGCCAACAATGCCATTTCAACTTCATCGGCAATGCGATGCGCTTCGAGCAATGATAACTTAGGATCTAAAACCATGTGCATCTGGATAAAGGTTTGCAGACCAGACGAGCGCGTTCGCAATTCATGGACACCGCGCACTTTTGGGTGCTTGAGCGCGACGGCTTTGATGGCTTGGCGTTTGTCTTCCGGCAACTCATGATCCATCAACACAGCGATCGAGGTTCGCGCAATCTTTGAGGCGTTCCAAAGCAGGAACAGTGCGATGCCAATGGCAAACACGGCATCAGCCCATCCGACATCGCCATAGGTTGTGAGAACCAAGGCAATGATAACGCTGACGTTAAGTAACACGTCACCAGCGTAGTGAAGAGAGTCAGCGGTAATGGCCACAGAGCCGGTCTGTTTAACGACGAACTTCTGAAACATCACAAGGCAGAATGTCACGATGATCGTGAACACCATGACGGCGATCCCAACGTCGCCTGCGACAACCTGGTTATCTTTGTTTATGCGAGACGCGGCCTCGACCAACAGCAACACGGCCGACCCGGCCACAAAAGCAGACTGCGCCAAGCCGGAAAGTGGTTCCGCTTTACCGTGCCCGAACCGGTGTTCTTTATCAGCGGGCGTGAGCGCATGGCCGACGGCCCACAAATTGACCAGTGAGGCGATCAGATCAAGCAAGGAGTCCATCAAACTCGAAAGCAGCGCGACAGAGTTGGTGAGCAAGAACGCGGCGGTCTTAACGATGATGAGCATGAGTGCAGTACCCACGGCCGCATAGGTCGCGAAACGCACCAACCGGGAGGGCGGCGCTGATAGGGCTGCAGCGGTGAAAGAGTCGTGTGGCATAGCTGTTCTAATTCGTCAGGCGTTTCGGAGTCTGATGTTAAGGGTATTGACGTTCCGTTCTCCAGCCCTGTCCTTCTTTGTTATAGACAAGTCGGTCGTGCATGCGATGTGGTTGATCAAGCCAGAACTCAATCATAACAGGCGTGAGCTGAAATCCCGACCAATGAGGTGGCCTCGGAACATCTTTATTTGCAAAGCGTTGAGACTCTCTCGCAACGCGATCCATAAAGATCGCGCGCTCCTCCAGGGGACGAGACTGATCAGACGCCCAGGCCCCAATCTGGCTCTCACGGGACCGGCTGGCAAAATAGGCGTCCGCCTGCTCGGCACTGACTTCCTTGAGGGTGCCTTCAACACGCACCTGTCGGCGCAGTGACTTCCAGTGGAAACACAGCGCTGCCTGGTCGTTTATCGCAATTTGCTGCCCCTTGCGGCTTTCCTTATTAGTATAAAAAGAAAACCCCTCTGGCCCTAACCCCTTTAAAAGCACCATACGCAGGGATGGCACTCCATCCGGAGAGGACGTCGCCAAAGCCATCGCATCCGGGTCATTCAATTCAGTGCCTTGAGCCTCCTTAAACCAGGCCTCAAATAAGGCTATTGGGTCATCAACCAGCGGGATAAGCTCTGTTTTTGACATCTTTTCTAACCTATTTTTTGCGCCAAATATGGATGACCCGGTGTGATCTGTGATCACGTAGATGTCAACTCCAAGCAACGTGTATGCCCTTATTTTGCCACCTTTTCTGATTGAAATACGTTTATAGAATAAGAGTCAGTTATTGACTAAATTGGCTCTTATAGAAATTAACAGGACATCTCCATGACTAGAGCAACGCCTAAGACCTACATCTCAGCAACCATCATTGCTGCTTCACTTGCCCTTTCCGGCTGTGCCGCGGATGGCAGCAACCAAAACGAAACGTTAGGCACTCTGCTCGGTGCTGCCGCTGGTGCCTGGGCCGGGTCTTCCATTGGGTCTGGCGATGGTCAAATCATCGCCACCGCTGCTGGCACAATGCTTGGTGCTGCGGTAGGTAATAAAATCGGCCGTAACATGGACGAGCTTGACCGGATGAAGGCCGCTGATGCGCAACGGAATGCTTACAGCGCACCCATTGGAGAAACCATTGTGTGGAACAATGCGGACAGCGGCAACTACGGCAATGTGACACCGGTTAGGGACGGTTACGCTGACTCAGGGCGATATTGCCGCGAGTTTCAAACTGAACTGACTGTCGATGGCGAAAAGCAAAAAGGCTATGGCACCGCCTGTCGTCAAGAAGACGGCAGTTGGCAGATCGTCAGCCAATAAGCAGTTCAATACGATTACCAATCAGAACGGCGGCCCACCGGGGTCGCCGGGGCCGCCGTTTTAGGTTTGAGACGCGGCAGAGTCTTCAGGCTGATCCGCTTCCTGGGCTTCAAATAAAGAGGCGATGGATTGACTGAGAATATCGTTTTCCGTTTTTTGGGCTTCGGCCATTAAGGCACTCAAACCCGAGACAGCCTTAGACTTACCCTTAAGTTTTGGCGTTATTGGGACTCCATAGCCCAGAAAATGCACCAGATCCGAGACCGCCGTGCGGTTGAGATCTCGGCCAAGACGCCAGACCTCATCATCCCCGAATACAACAAAGCCGCCCGCGCGCAATTCTTCTAAGACCGGTATTAACGCCGCTTCTTTGACTCCCACATCGCCTCGCAGCGCACTTTGAACAACACCCGTTCCTGACCCGGCGATATCATAAAGCGCGGCCAAGATATCAACAGCCAAGGCTAGACGACCGCCCGGGCCGGTCGCACGCGCATGTTCGGCGCGGCGCCAATCCAGCAAGGCCGCAGTAATAACGGCTCCGGCAAGAATGACGTTCCAGGACAGAAACAACCAGATCAGAAAGACCGGCACGGCAGCGACCGCGCCATAGATGGCTTCGTAGGTTGGCATTCCCGCGACAAATGACGAGAAGCCATACCGCAACAGAGCAAACATCAAAGCCGCTGTAACACCGCCAATGACGGCGTCCGGCAAACGAACCCGGCGGTTGGGCAGCATGGTATAAATCAATGTAAACGCTACGGCTGACAACAGCGTCGGCATCGCCGCCCCGAGAAAGACGGATATGGCTCCTGGTTCTTCACCGCCAAACATTGTGCGCAAGTTCAGGAAATACCCAGATAAAGAAAAACTGAGACCGACGAGCAATGGGCTGACGGTGATCACCGTCCAGAACACAATCAGCCGAGCCATTAGCGGCCTGGGTCGTATCACCCTAAAAATACGGTTAAAGGCACTTTCGATTGTAAGGAGAAGAAGCACGGACGTGACAATGAGCCCTGCGATGCCGATGGTCGTTAGCTCTGCAGCTGCAGCAACAAACGTTTCCAAAGCCTCGTTCATGCGCAGGCCGGTGTCGGGAATGAAGTTACTCAACACCAAATCTAGGATTGAGTCACGCACGCCCTCAAAGGCTGGAAAGGCCGCTAGAATTGCCAGCGCCAAAGACAAAGCTGGCACCAAAGCCAAAGTGGATGTGTAGCTGAGTGAGGCGGCAACTCTATTGACCTGATCTTCCTTCATGCGTGCGGCCACAAAACGCAAGAAACGCACCCCCCGGCGGACAGCTTCAAGCAGATGATCAGGAATATGGCTTGGATCAGCAGAAATACGAGCTTCCGTCATAGCGTCAGTCTTGCCCTCGGTGTTCAGTGGTGTAGGATGCGATAAACCTGCGCAAGTAGGCGAAATCTAACACGTTTTTGACTACAGAACATAGGACGTCATATGAGCGGGCAGGCCGGGATTCTCTCTGGTAAGCGCGGCTTGGTGATGGGAGTGGCCAACGAGCGATCCATTGCATGGGGGATCGCACGGCAAGCTTCAGAACAAGGCGCAGAACTAGCATTTACATTTCAAGGTGATGCGTTGGAAAAACGCGTTAGGCCATTGGCGGAAAGCGTCAATGCAAAACTCGTCGCGCCCTGTGACGTCACGGACCAAGCGTCCATGGATGCTCTGTTTGAACACCTGGGTAATACCTGGGACAAAATCGACTTTGTTGTGCATGCGGTCGCGTTTTCAGACAAGTCACAATTGCAAGGCCGATACGCTGATACAACCCGTGAGAATTTCCTGCGCACGATGGATATATCCTGTTTCTCGTTCACAGACGTCTCCCGGCGGGCCGCAGTCTTGATGCCCGATGGCGGGGCCTTGCTGACACTCAGTTATTATGGGGCAGAACGGGTTGTGCCACATTACAATGTGATGGGCGTGGCCAAAGCCGCTTTGGAAGCAAGCGTACGCTACCTGGCAACAGACCTGGGGCGTGACAAAATACGTGTTAACGCCCTGTCAGCAGGCCCGATGAAAACCTTGGCGGCATCAGGCATTGGCGACTTCCGCTATATCCTGAAGTGGAACGAGTTAAACGCACCCATGCACCGCAATGTGACGATGGATGATGTTGGTGGCGCTGGTGTTTACCTGGTCAGCGATCTCTCCAGCGGCGTCACTGGCGAAGTGCATCACGTGGACTGTGGTTATCACGTGGTTGGCATGATGGCCCCAGAATCAGCCCAAGAAATAGCCGATCTTTTAGACGGCGCGAATCTCACTGATTAGCGCCCAAAATGTCAGCAAATACTTTTGGAACACTGTTTCGCTTTACGACCTTCGGGGAAAGCCATGGCCCCGCCATTGGCTGTGTGATTGACGGGACCCCGCCGCGCCTGCCGCTGTCGGAAGACGACCTTCAGGTTTGGCTGGAAAAACGAAAGCCCGGAACGTCGCGATTTACAACGCAACGCAAAGAACCGGATCAAGTTAAAATTCTGTCCGGTGTGTTTGAGGGCGTAACCACAGGAACCCCCATCGGCCTGCTGATCGAAAATGTGGATGCACGCTCGAAGGACTACGGCGATATTGCCGAGAAGTTTCGCCCTGGACATGCCGACTATACCTACTGGAAAAAATATGGCATTCGCGATTATCGCGGCGGTGGCCGTTCCTCCGCGCGCGAGACGGCCATGCGCGTTGCCGCAGGTGGCGTCGCTCGTAAAATTCTAAGCACGGCGCTTGGCGATCAGGTTTCCATTCGTGGCGCACTCGTGCAAATGGGACCCCACAAAATCAATCACGGCAACTGGGATTGGGCGGAAGTCGATAATAATCCGTTTTTCTGCCCGGATGCTGAAGCGGCCAAAGCCTGGGAAGGTTATCTGGATGGCGTACGCAAAAGCGGCTCATCTACCGGGGCTATTATCGAAGTGGTGGCTGAGGGTATTCCTGCAGGCTTGGGCGCCCCCATATATGGCAAGCTTGATGCCGATTTAACAGCCGCCCTGATGAGTATTAATGCCGCTAAAGGTGTTGAGATCGGTGCCGGTTTCGAGTCCGCAGCCCTGTCTGGCGAAGAAAACGCCGATGAAATGCGTATGACTGATACCGGTGATGTGGAATTCCTGAGTAATAAAGCCGGGGGCATCCTCGGGGGTATCTCCTCTGGTCAGCCCATTGTGGCACGTCTGGCGATCAAACCGACCAGTTCGATTTTGTCGCCACGTAAGACGGTCGATATTCATGGCAAAGACGTCGATATTCAAACCAAGGGACGACACGATCCATGTGTTGGCATACGGGGCGTGCCCGTCGCTGAAGCCATGATGGCGGTGGTGCTGGCCGATCATTGGCTGAGACATAAAGCTCAAAACGGGTAAGAAACCCTTGCCCCTCTAACGGACGTAAATTCTATGCGCATACTCGGTAAGCTGTTTGTCGGAATACTGGCCAGCCTTGGCTTCGTTGTCTTGCTGTCGACGGGCGTGCTCATTTATCTCTTTCTCAATGCAGATGGGTTTTCACCAAAAGCGCAACTAGCGCCTGACAACATTATCTTGAGTCTCAATTTAGACGTCGGGTTTTCAGAAGGCCGTGGCGGTGCCGACTTCAGCGCCTTTGGTGTCTCCAATCAGACCTCTTTGCAAGACGCCGTTATCGCCCTGCGGCGGGCGGCTGATGATGACAGAGTGAAAGCTGTTGTTGCGACCATCAGCGGGCAAAGTTTAGGTCTCGCCCAGACACAAGAGATCAGAGATGCACTGACTAAGTTTAGGGCCAGCGGCAAGCAGGCCTTGATTTACTCCGACTCACTCGGGGAACTGAGTAACGCAACGGTCGCCTATTACCTGGCCAGCGCCTTTGATGAGATTTGGCTACAACCGTCCGGCGGCGTCGGCCTCACGGGGTTGGCTATTGAACAACCCTACCTCAAAGGTTTTCTGGATAACCTGGGTATCCGCGCCAATGCGTTACAACGCTACGAATACAAATCTGCTGCGGAGAATTTGACCAACACCGAGATGTCGGCCCCAAACAAAGAAGCCCTTGATGCACTGTTTGGCTCCATCTTCGAGCAATTGGTGACCGGAATTGCGACAGCGCGTGGCGTCACCTCAGACCAAATTGAACAACTGATGGCGAATGGCCCCCTCACTGCAGCAGAGGCCCTGGAGGGTAATTTGGTTGACCGCCTCGCCTATCGGGATCAGTTCGAACAAAAGATTGAAGACGATTATAAAAACGGCGAACGCGTCTCAATCCGCAGCTACCTTGGATTTGCCGACCCAAGAGACAAGCGCGTTGCAGAGCGCAGCGTTGCCATTATCCATGCCGTTGGTGCGATTGCCCGCGGCAAATCCGATGATAGCCCGTTTGGCGGAACATCCGGCGTTGGCGCTGAGACTCTGGCAAAAGCCATTCGCGACGCGGCAGAGAACGATGATATCAGTGCAATCCTTCTTCGCATTGATAGCCCCGGTGGGTCTTACGTTGCGTCAGACACAATATGGCGTGAAGTCATACTTGCAAAAGAACGGGGCAAACCTTTTATCGTCTCCATGGGCAATACGGCTGCGTCTGGCGGTTACTTCATTGCTATGAATGCTGACACCATCTTTGCCCAACCCGGAACGATTACAGGATCGATTGGCGTCATCGTCAACAAGCTGGTGTTTGAAGGAACCCTGGAAAAGCTCGACATTAATTGGTCGACGCTGACCTACGGCGAGAACGGCGACCTTTTCACGATTGCCCGTGACTTTAACGAGGATGAGTTGGCACGCATGAACCGGACCTTGGATGTGATTTATGACGACTTCACGACCAAGGCTGCCGCAGGGCGCAACATGCCTATTGAAGGAATGCGCGCGATTGCCAAGGGCCGCGTTTGGAGTGGCGTTGATGCTCAACGGATTGGTCTGGTTGATCGTTTAGGTGGCCTGAGTGATGCCATTGATCATACAAAAGTGGCCATCGGGCTAACCGCAGATGACCTTGTACGCCTTGTGCCTTATCCGGCACCGAAAGATCCACTGCAAAGCCTCTTTGAGGCGCTGGAGAATGGTTCGCTCCCCTTCGGTCTAAAAAGCGCGATTGAGGGCCTGTTGAAAATCTCAGCGACCTTAAACACGTGGTTAGGCCCTTATACACGCGGCCCCGAAGCAAGCGTACTGTACGCAACACCCGTTATTATCCGATAGATAACCGCGTTATAACTGGCGCTGTGCTTCTTCTATAAGTGGCGCTGCGCGCCGATAAGAAATTCTATATTACCTTCTGGACCCGTGATGGGGCTTTCGGTCACGCCGATGACAGACCATCCTGGCTGCTGAGACACCCAATCAGAAATTGTGACACAGACTTCGTCGTGTAGTGCGGGATCGCGAACAACCCCCTTCTTACCCACTCGTTCTTTTCCAACTTCAAACTGTGGCTTGATCAAAGCGATCAAACTGGCCTTGGGTTTGGTGAGGCTCATAGCCGCAGGCAGAACCGTACGCAGCCCTATAAAGCTGGCATCACAAACCACAAGGTCTACAGGCTCAGGAATATTTTCTTGTGTGAGATAGCGGGCATTGAGACGCTCTAAGACAATCACACGCTCATCTGATCGTAACTTGCTGTCGATTTGTCCATAACCAACATCGACGGCATAAACCTTCGCTGTCCCATTGTGCAGAAGCACATCCGTAAACCCGCCTGTTGAAGCGCCTACGTCGATAGCGACGCATCCATAAGGTTTAAAATCAAAGTGCTCCAGTCCGTGCGCCAGCTTCAGACCACCTCGTGATACCCATGGATGGTCTTTCGCGCGCACCGTCAAGGGAATCTCGACAGACACCTGATGACCAGGTTTATCTAACTTCTTTTGATCTGAATACACGGCCCCAGCCATAATCAAAGATTGCGCTTTGGACCGGCTCTCGACCAGGCCTCTATCGACCAGTAATTGATCGACCCGAGATTTTGGAGTGGCCATGCAACTAGCGTTTAGCCGCGCGCGGGATGCTCAGCCGCATCCTGACCCAACCCGGCGAGAACCGCTTGGACAATCCCTGTCGCATCCAGGCCAGCCGCCGCAATTTGATCTTCTGGCTTGGCGTGATCGAGAAATTCATCCGGCATGGTCAGGGTGCGGATTTTAAGGCCACGATCCAATCGTCCGGTTTCTGCAAGGGCGCTTAGAACCTGGGCTCCGAAGCCGCCCTGAGATCCTTCTTCAACGGTGATTAATATGTCATGACTGTCGGCCAGTCGGGTAACCAAGTCCACATCCAGAGGCTTCACAAAACGGGCATCTGCGACCGTGGTCGATAAACCACGTGCCGCGAGTTCATCGGCTGCCGTCAAGCAGGCCCCAAGGCGCGTGCCAATGCTGAGCAGCGCAATCGTCGTTCCTTCTCTGACCACGCGCCCCTTACCGATAGGCAGGACTTCGCCAATTTCCGGCAGGTCAATGCCGATACCCTCACCTCTTGGATATCTGATCGCAATCGGACCATCGTCATGGGCCGCCGCCGTGGCGACCATATGCATCAGTTCGACCTCATCAGCCGCAGCCATAACCGTAAAGTTAGGCAGGCAGCTCAAGTACGCCAAATCGAATGAGCCCTGGTGGGTGCAGCCATCGGCCCCGACATACCCGGCCCGGTCTATGGCAAAGCGAACGGGCAGGTTTTGTACGGCGACATCGTGAACAACCTGATCGTAAGCCCGTTGCAAGAACGTCGAATAAATTGTCGCAAAAGGCTTATAGCCTTCGGTCGCCATACCGGCCGCAAACGTCACGGCATGCTGTTCGGCAATACCAACATCAAAAGTGCGGTCAGGGAATCGTTCCCCAAACTTATCGAGACCTGTCCCCCCTGGCATGGCTGCTGTGATAGCGACGACACGCTCGTCTTTTTCAGCCGCAGCAATTAAAGCCTTGGCGTAGACGGATGTATAGCTCGGCGCATTTGGTTTCGATTTCGCCTGATTGCCAGAGACAACATCGAACTTCGCAACACCATGGTATTTGTCGGCGGACTCTTCCGCCGGGGCATAGCCCTTCCCTTTTTGTGTGACGGCATGGATGAGGAACGGACCGGGCGTGTTGGAATCACGTATATTCTTCAACACCGGCACAAGGTGTTCAATTTTATGCCCATCGATTGGACCAACGTAGTAAAAACCAAGTTCTTCAAACAACGTGCCGCCAGCAACCATACCCCGCGTATATTCTTCCGCTTTACGCGCTGCAGTCTTAAGCGGCTTTGGGAAATAGGAGGCGATCTGCTTCATGGCCTCCCGGATGCTCAGGTAGGATTGAGAAGACAGCAGACGGGAGAGATAGGCACTCATGGCCCCAACGGCTGGCGCGATGGACATGTCGTTATCATTGAGAATGACGATCAAGCGGCGATCCATGCTGCCCGCGTTGTTCATCGCTTCATAGGCCATACCCGCGCTCATCGCGCCGTCACCGATAACAGCAATGACCTGGTTATCATCGCCGGATAAATCTCGGGCCACAGCCATGCCGAGCCCCGCAGAAATCGACGTCGAACTATGACCGGCCCCGAAGGGGTCAAATTCGCTCTCTGGACGATAGGTAAACCCTGAGATGCCATCCTTCTGACGGATGGACTTCATGCGATTCCGCCGCCCTGTGAGAATTTTATGAGGATAGCATTGGTGACCAACGTCCCAGATTAAGCGATCTTTGGGTGTGTCAAAAACATGGTGGAGCGCAACGGTCAATTCGACCACACCTAAACCTGCCCCCAAATGTCCGCCGGTGCGAGAGACGGAATCAATTAAATCCGAGCGCAGTTCATTGGCCAGTTGGGTTAACTCATCAATGGACAAGTTCTTCATATCTTTAGGACCGCTAATTCGATCGAGAAGCGGCGTTTCTGGAGTCGGAGAAACCATATGTGAGTCCGTTTCCACCCGTTGATATCCCCTTACCTAAGACCGCCGCGCGACGGTAAATGCTGCAGCGGCCCGCAAAAATTCTGCTGATTCACCAAACGGCTTAAGAGCTGCAACCGCTTGATCAACCAAGGTTTTCCCATAATCCCTAGCACGTTCAACACCATACAGGGAAACAAAAGTGGCCTTACCAGCGGCACGATCCTTGCCCGTCGCCTTTCCCATATCGGCCTCAGAGGCTTCTAAATCAAGCAGATCATCTGCAATCTGGAAAGCCGCGCCAAGGCGCTGGCCAAATTCTACCAAAGCTTTCAAGTGATGGGTGTCAGCCTGTCCCAATAGCCCGCCAATCTCGCAGCCAACTGCCAGCAACCGGCCTGTCTTCATGGCTTGAAGGCTTTGCACCTCCGCTTCAGAGAGCTCTGTGGTTTCAGCAATCAAATCGAGCATTTGCCCGCCGACCATGCCGCGCGCGCCAGCCGCGTGGGCCAGGGCTGCCACTGTAGCTGCGCGGACCGTGCCGTCAGGATGTGTCTCAGGGGCACTCAGCACAGCAAAGGCTTCCGTCAATAATGCATCGCCAGCCAAGATAGCGGTCGCTTCATCGAACGCACGATGGCACGTGGGTTGGCCGCGTCGCAGGTCGTCATCGTCCATCGCCGGAAGATCATCGTGAATGAGGGAATAGCAGTGAACCATCTCCAATGCGGCGCCTGCCCGCAAACTTTGTGCGCGTGGCACGGAAAATAAATCTGCACTGACGACGGCTAAAAAAGGACGCAGGCGCTTTCCACCATCCAAGGTGCTGTAACGCATCGCTTCCACCACGCGCCGCTCTTTCCCGTCGGGCAGCGACAACATGGCATCCAGGCAATTGTTTGTCGCCTCAGCTATAGCGGACAACTGCTCTGTAAAAGAGCGCGGAGGCTCAATGGTTGCAGCAGCGCCAGACGGAGTCATTCGGACTCCATGCTTTCCAATTTTATAGCGCCATCAAGTCCGGTGATCTGTTCGATTTTCATACGGGCATCGGACAGCTTGTTTTCACAATGACGCTTCAGAAGCGCGCCCCGTTCATAGTGTTTAACGGCCTCGTCCAGTTTGACTTGCCCGGCCTCAAGGTCACGTACGATTTTCTCCAACTGCGTTAATGCGTCTTCAAAATTAAGGTCCGCAATCTCTTTGGGAATTTTAGTTTCAGACATAATCGAAATCTCTCTTGTGAAGCATTCATCAGCCCGACATCAGTGCCGTGACGTGCGCTGCTGCGCTGGAGCCAAGGGCAGACAAGTTATAACCGCCCTCTAATGTTGAGACCACCCGTCCGTCAGCATGATGTGCGGCAACGGACAAGATTCGCTCGGTTACCCAGGCAAAATCATCTTCGATCAGCCCCATATGAGATAAAGGGTCATCTGCATGGGCGTCAAAGCCAGCAGAAATAAGCACTAAATCAGGCGCGAAGGAGTCCAGTGCAGGCAAAATATGCTTTTCGTAAGCGGCCCGAAACGCCGCGCTCTCAGTCCCTGGCGGCAAAGGAACGTTGACGATATTGTTATGCCCACCCGTCTCATCGAAAGCGCCTGTGCCCGGGAAATGCGGATACTGATGAGAAGAGGCAAAAAACAAATCAGGGTCATCCCAGAAAATGTCTTGCGTGCCATTACCATGGTGCACATCAAAATCAACGACAGCGATCTTCGTTACGGCGTATGCATCCCTAGCGTAGAGCGCTGCAACAGCGATATTATTGACAAAACAAAAGCCCATGGGCCGCTGTCGCTCTGCATGATGACCCGGCGGGCGAACAGCGCAAAATGCATTTTGCGTTTCACCCGTCATGACGGCATCGACGGCTGTGACCAGCGCCCCTGCCCCCATACGAATGGCTGTCCCTGTCCCCGGTGACATCACCGTATCACCATCTAAATAACGATAGCCCTCGTCCGGCACGGCAGCCAGGATAGCATCAACGATTTCTGCCGTGTGGGGCGCTGCCATCTGCGCATCTGTGGCGGGTTGGGCGGGCAGACGCCACAGTTTCGTGAAGGCTTCGCCCGTTAATGCAGCCGTAACGCTGCGCAGTCTGTCAGCACGCTCCGGATGCCCAGGACCGGTATCGTGATCAAGAAAACTGTCGTCCGTTATGAGTGTTGTTGTCATTGATAAGCACCTTAGAACAAGGCCTTAGTGTACCCTGACGCCCTTCTGCCGCAAGTGATGGAGGACCGTTTTCATAAGTTGATAAGGGCGCTATTGTTAAACGAGAAATGGGGGCACCAACTTTGGCGGAAGACTTTAGTCCACTGGAACGAGACGCGGAAGATACCTGCACGGTGCTGCGCGCCATTGGCAACCCCCATAGACTGATGATTCTGTGTCGCTTAAGTCAGCGAGAACACACCGTTAAAGAGCTGGAAACTCTTGTCGGCCTCGGGCAATCAGCCCTTTCGCAGCACCTCGCCCGTCTGCGGCGTGATAAACTGGTGATCACCCGCAGAGATGCTCAGACTATCTTTTACTCTGTAGAAAGCACACGGATCACCGGCCTTTTGAGCGCACTGAATTCAGTCATGTGTGACAAGACTTAGAGTTAAGACTTAAACTGGAGGCGTCAGCGGGCGTAAACTCAAATCACGTTGAGCGGCAGTTTGAGATAGGACACACCGTTCGATTCAGGCTTTGGCATTTCACCCGCTTGAATATTAATTTGAACGGATGGCAACAAAAGCTCTGGCATAGCAAGGGTGGCGTCACGCTCTGTCCTCATCGCCACAAACTGCTGCTCCGTAGTGCCATCTTTCACGTGCTTATTGTTTGCTTTCTGTTCTGCGACCGTGGTTTCCCAGGCATAAGGCCGACCATCGGGACCATAGTCGTGACAGACGAATAGTCTTGTTTCTGGCGGCAAGGACAAAATGCGCTGAATCGACTGATACATGATCGCGGCATCACCGCCAGGGAAGTCGCACCGTGCCGTGCCGTAATCCGGCATGAAAAGCGTATCCCCAACAAAGGCCGCATCACCAACCACATATGTCATGCAGGCCGGCGTATGGCCTGGGGTACGCCAAGCTGTAACCTTAAGGCTTCCAGCCATCAGCGTTTCACCGTCTTCAAGCAGTCGATCAAACTGAGACCCATCGGTTTCGAAGTCGGCCGATAGATTATAAATCTTGCCGAATTCACCTTGAACCTTTGTGATGTTAGCCCCTATCGCTACGCCCGTGCCTAACTTGGTTTTGAGGTAGGACCCGGCGGACAAGTGATCCGCATGGGCATGTGTTTCAAGCACCCATGCAACGTCCAGAGACTCCTCAGACACGACCTGCAGAATACGGTCCGCATTTTCAGTGGTGGTGCGTCCTGCGCTGGCCTCAAAGTCGAGGACGGGGTCGATAATAATCGCCTTAGGACCATCGGGCTCGCGAACTAGATACGTGACCGTATACGTCTTTTCATCAAAAAACGCGGTAACATAAGGAGAAGGGCCAGTATTCATTTAGCTGCCTGAGCAATTAATTCTTGTACAATGCTAACCGAGCCAGACGTCTGAAGCCATTGATTAAAACAAAAGCCGTTCGTGCTAATGCGATTTATGAGGCAAAGCGATGACTATAAGATTAGGCATTGATTTAGGCGGAACCAAGATCGAGCTAATCGCACTTGATCGCGAAGGAACCGTGCGTCATAGCCAGCGCATCCCAACACCGTCAGGAGATTATGAAGGCACAGTTGCCGCGATAACAGGCCTGGTCGCGGAAGCGGAATCCACATTAGCAAAACGCAGCGGTGAAAAATTCAGCGTCGGCGTCGGAATCCCCGGAACTTTGTCAAAGGTCACAGGGGTGATTAAAAACGCAAACTCCACGTGCCTTATCGGGCATCCTTTGGATCGCGATTTACAAACGGCTCTGCACCGTCCTGTGCGTCTTGCCAATGACGCGGACTGCTTTGCTCTCTCAGAAGCGACAGACGGCGCTGGCGCAGCGTATACGAACGTTTTTGGTGTCATCTTAGGAACGGGTGTTGGTGGGGGCCTGGTGATCAACAAACACCTGGTCAGCGGCCCTAATGGCATCACCGGTGAGTGGGGTCACAATCCACTGCCATGGCCTGATCCAGCGTTAGACGAAACACCAGGGCCCGATTGCTACTGTGGCCGCGCCGGGTGCATCGAGACATTTTTATCTGGCCCAGGATTTGCCATGGATGCCGACCGCGGCAGCAGCACATTTACCGGTTGGTCGGCAGAGCAGATTGCGCAGGCAGCAGAAACCGGAAACACACGTGCAATCGAAGCTTTAGACCGATACATACACCGTTTAGCCAAGAGCTTGGCCTCGGTGATCAACATTATCGACCCGGAGGTCATTGTTGTTGGCGGTGGCCTCTCAAAAATTCAGCAGTTGTATGCGCGCGTTCCTGCATCTTGGGCAGAGTTTGTGTTCTCAGACACAGTGGCAACGCGACTGGTCCCACCGCAGCACGGTGACGCAAGCGGTGTGCGAGGTGCCGCCTGGCTCTGGCCACCCACTCTCTGAAATGAAGTAAGGGATAGCGGGCTAATCGTCACACCCACCAGCGCTTTGCAAATCAATGAGCCGGGTAAGGACCGTGTAATCTCCCATGTTCTGGTCGATAAAGCCAAGAATTCCTCCCTCATAGACCTCTACACGAAGTTCTTGGGAGGGCAATTCATCCGAACTGGCTGTAGGATAATACGCAAGTTGGGCCGACCATGGCGGACTTGAGAGGAGTCCATCCGGATCATGAATATTCCCGATCTCCGAGCCTTGTCGACCAATCACAGCAGAGATTCGGTTGGGCCCATCTTCAAGCAGTCCATCGGCAACAATGCGGCTGACAAAAGAGCCACCAGCCTGTGCTTTTTCGAGCATCTCAGAGATGAATGTCAAAGATAATTGCGCGTCTCCTTTGAGATCAAAAACTTGGTTTTTGTCTTCACTGTCTCGCGCTTCGGGCCGTACGTAGTTCATTGTGCCATCGTTCTGCCTGATATCAACGCCGCCGACGTAGGCATCTAGAATTCGGTTGTCCGACGTAATCTGCATTTCAAACGTAGACGACGCGCCATCTTTAGCTTCGAAAGAGGTAAAGGACTGGCGCAGAGTTGACTGCAGTCCATTGCGATTCAAAATCTCTACTTCAAGGGACGAGTCCTGCTCAAAACCATCGCAGACATCCTTGACCACGTAGACCATGGTTCCAGACAACCCCGCAGGCGCATTTTGCCCGCTCGCCCGACCAAGGCTCACCTCGTAGATGGCTGCGTGAGGCGTAATTTGAGCCCCGAAGACCTCAACGACACCAAAGCCTAAGACAACGCTTACGGTTGTGAGTCGCGCAATTATAGTTTTGAGGGTATACAACTTTTCAATCCAATAACGTGAAATGGGATAAATGGTTTTGCAGATTCTTCTGGGTGTGGCAAATCTATATACCTTACTTTCACAAAAACCGGAGTGCACCACAAAAAAATTATAACATATTGATTTATAAGTATATTTTCGACTATTATCGGATGCAATGATGGTTCCTACAGTACCGTCAGTACGCATCTTAAAGAATAAGCAAACACCCTAAACTCAATTTTCGCAAACCCCTGCCACACCAACGGTTGACTGCGACGACCGCTGCGAAGACCATACGATTATCAGCGAGGCAGGCCCGCTGTATTTTTGGATACTAATACACATGTCAGAAAGCCAAAAAGCGCAATTGGAACTGGTAGATAATGCGCCATGGCACCTCAGTTTAGAAGATAAACTGTCAAAGTTTGTGCGCTTTGCCGAAACAGTAAAACCTGCCGCAATTAAACCAGACGCCGCAGAAAACATATCCAAGCTTGCACAGTCCCTCGTGGCAGAAATCTCTGACACGCTTAAAGCACAAGACAAACGCATTGCCGAACTTGAAGCTTTGGCCACCACAGATGAACTCACGCAGCTTCTAAATCGCCGTGGCTTTGAGCAGCAGCTTGAGCATGAACTTTCTATCGCACGCCGCCATGGTGTTGGTGGCGTTATGATCTTCGTCGATCTTGATGAATTCAAGCCGATTAACGACACCTATGGTCACGCGGCTGGTGACGAAGTTTTGAGAGCGGCCTCGACGATTTTACAGGCACAAATTCGCGACACAGATTATGTTGGACGCCTTGGCGGCGACGAATTTGCTATTCTGCTTCCCCGCTCTAATAAGCGAAATGGTGTCAGACGCGCAGAAGAGTTAGATAAAAAACTCAATAACGCATACGCCTCTTGGAACGACATACAGATCCCAATTAAAGCAAGCTGCGGCATCCACATGTACACCTCACGCGCCGAAATCGGTGAACTGCTCGCCAGCGCAGATAAGGCCATGTACAAAATCAAGATGGAACGCAAAGCGAAAAAGGGAATTAAATCCCGCTCTTAGCCAGCATCAGGCCCGGGTCAGACTCTGGTCAACGCCCACGGGATGCCCTCATTAAGCCCGCGTTTTCAGTCCTTTTTTGTTAACACTTCGTTTTTATGTTGCAACTAGACTAATTTGGCCATCACACCAGATTTGGATACCTCGCCATGAGCAGAGGATTGTTTGCTTTCATATTATCCGCTGCCATCGCAGCCCTTATAGCAGCGGTGGTTATTGGTCCCAACTGGTCGGGCTTGCTGAACACGTCTGATCCCGTCATCAACGAGACCAGCTTTACCATCACAGAAATCGAGAAAATGATTAAGGATTGGCCGGTCGCTCTTGAAGAAGTCGATAAGGCTCTCGTCGAATATCGCTCAGTTGGTGGGAGCCGAGCTGGTGAACGCGCTATTAGAAGAGGTGTTCAGGCAAATGTGTTCATGAGACAGCAGTGGCCGCGCGGTAGAGGAGAGTACCTAATCAGCTACTTTTTTATGCTGCGCAATTCCATCCTGAAATATTCCGACCAGCACAGCGCATTGGGATATTTCATGGAACACTATGAACATAACGATGCTGTAAGCCCGCAACTCAGAGAACTACAGATTTCACAAATCCAAACCATGCTGGATCAGATTGATGATGCCCCAGACCTTTTAGAGTATCCGCCTGGGGATGTAGAACTTATGGTGCAGTACTTTGATCGGTTTCACGAGATGCTGGTCAGCTATGGCCGCCCGGCTGGTTACACAACATCCTCACAAACCAGCCGCTAACAAAACCGTCAAGGCTGTGCACTTAGCCTAAATTCTTCTCTGAACTGCCTTTCTCAATCTCCTTCGGGAGATCAATTTTGATGTGCAATTCTTTAAGCTGCTTCTCGCTCACCACGTTCGGCGCTTGCATCATCAAATCTTCAGCCTGATTGTTCATCGGGAACAGAGTAACTTCCCGAATATTCGGTGTATCCGCCAAGAGCATCACAATACGGTCAATACCAGGTGCAGCTCCACCGTGCGGAGGTGCGCCGTATTTGAAAGCATTGAACATGCCGCCAAAGCGTTCTTCAATCACGCTTTCTTCATACCCGGCAATGGAGAAGGCTTTGACCATAATATCAGGCCGGTGATTCCGGATCGCACCAGAACAAAGTTCAACACCATTACAAACAATGTCGTACTGGTACGCGAGAACGTCGACCGGATCAGAGCTTTCCAAACCTTCCAGACCGCCTTGCGGCATTGAAAACGGGTTGTGGCTAAAGTCAATCTGACCGGTCGCCTCATCACGCTCATACATGGGATAATCGACGATCCAGCAAAGATCGAAACGATCTTTGGCCAACAGGTCCAGTTCATCACAAACCTTGGTGCGCACCAAACCAGCGAACTTCTCAGCAACGGACGGCTTATCACAGACGAAGAAAACACTATCACCCGGACCAACGCCAACGGCCTCTCGGATCGCGGCTACACGACCGTCATCCAGGTTCTTTGCAATTGGCCCCTTCGCTCCACCGTCGGCTTCGTAAACGATGTAGCCAAGACCGCCTGCCCCCTCGCTTCTTGCCCAATCATTTAACTTGTCAAAATAGCTGCGAGGCTGGCCAGCAGAACCGGGTGCAGGGATAGCCCTTACAATACCGCCTTTCTCAATATTTTTTGCAAACAGACCAAAAGTCGATCCAGCAAAGTGTTCTGTGACATCGGTAATCAAAAGGGGATTGCGAAGGTCGGGCTTGTCACTACCGTACTTGAGCATAGCATCTGCATAGGGAATACGCGGCCATGCGCCAGAGGTCACGGCACGGCCATTGGCAAACTCGTGGAAGATGCCGCCAATGACAGGCTCAATTGCCGCAAACACATCGTCTTGCGTGACAAAAGCCATTTCAAGATCAAGCTGATAAAACTCACCGGGGGAGCGATCTGCACGGCCATCTTCATCACGAAAACACGGTGCAATCTGAAAGTAGCGATCAAACCCGGAGACCATCACCAGCTGCTTAAAAATCTGTGGTGCCTGAGGCAGCGCGTAGAAACGCCCTGGATGAAGACGCGATGGCACTAAGAAATCACGAGCGCCCTCAGGCGAGGACGCCGTCAGAATTGGCGTTTGGAATTCTATGAAGCCGGACTCCGTCATACGACGTCGGATGCTGGAAATGACTTTAGACCGCAAGATAATGTTATCGCGCATCTCTTCCCGACGCAGATCCAGATAGCGGTATTTGAGCCTTAACTCCTCGGGGTAATCGTTGTCGCCGTAAACCTGTATGGGCAAAGCATCGGTCTGGGACAGCACTTCAACGGCCTCAACCTGGAGCTCAACCTTGCCCGTCGGTAAACGCTCGTTGACTGTCTCTTCTGTGCGTTCAACGACCTTACCGGTAATACACAGCACTGTCTCTGAACGCGCGCAATCAATGACGGCAAACACAGAGCTCGACGTATCAACGACGCACTGGGTCAGCCCGAATTGATCTCTGAGGTCAATAAATACCAGGTTTCCGTGATCGCGCTTACGGTGGACCCAGCCGGATATGCGGGCGTCTTGACCAGCGTCTTCTAAGCGCAAAGCGCCACAATTGTGCGTTCTATAACGGTGCATGACCGGTTCCCCATGGCGGAATAAATGAGCCCCTGCAT
>CAYGSZ010000019.1:20264-20632 GCA_964352705.1 uncultured Rhodobacterales bacterium | reverse complement strand
CCGTTGCACCGTGTCGCGTGTGGCCTCGCCCGACACCCCCGCCGCCCACCCGGCTGTGGCTTTGGCAAAACGGTGCCCGTCCCACCACTCAGGATACAGACCACTCGCATGCATCGCGGCCTCCATGCCACCCGCCAGGGTTTTGCCCATCTGGTTCCCCGCCATAAACAACCGTTCGCGGTGTTCCTCCCCGGCGTTATGAAACGTCTTCTGGCGGGGGTAAGGCTGGTAGTGTTTCAGACGCGCCGTTTTCACCCGGCGCAGCATCTCTTCCTGCAACACGAGCCTGTCTTCCAAAAGACTCCTGGTAGAGTTGGTCGATGTCTCGCATTCGGTCATGGAGGTCTTAGTGTGTCATTTCTTGAAGT
>CAYGSZ010000019.1:0-20254 GCA_964352705.1 uncultured Rhodobacterales bacterium | reverse complement strand
CAATGGTATCGGTTCCGTGTTTGGCAAAATCGTCCGCAAGTGCTTGCAACAAATCAGCTTGAAGCTTGTTGCGCGCGCCCCGGCTTTTGCCCTGGCTGTAACTATGCCCCGGCATAAACCGCCCACGGGGGTCACGATGTGTGGTCATAATCATTTTCTGTTACAAAAGGCCGCATGACAGCCGACATAGACATTTACCGAACCGCCACGCTCATTATTCAAGAACATGGCAAGGATGCAGAACTGCACGCCTCATTGCGAGCCGACGCGTTGTTGGCCACCGGTGATATAGACGGCCAAATCACATATCGCAAAATCGTCAATGCCATTAGAGACATACAAAACATGGAGCCGAGTTCATCTGTGCACTGATAAATGTAGTCACAAACACTCGCTCCTAGGCTTCAGCCCACAGCGGCTCCAATCACCAACCCCACCACCGCGCCCACGGCCGCGCACACCCCCGCCGCCATCAGCGGGCGGTGGTCCATCACAAACATCATGTCGGATTTTAAGGCCAAAATAGTTTGGCGCAGTTGCTTCATCATTTTGCAGTTCCTTTTATTTTTTCAAACGTGCGTGCGCCCGTGTAGCCCAGGAAGCCCGCAATAAAAACTTGGTAAAGAATGTCGGGAATGGCGGCCAAAAAAGCCTGCACCCCTGCGGTGATGTTTCCCGCCACCGTTGGGTCAACGGCACTCACAACGCCCATGGGAATGGCGGCAATAATGTAAATGTACATCACGTAAAAAAAGCTCGGGCGCGCGCGGCTGGTCCAGGGGTCTTTGCTTTGCGCTTCCATCACAATGGCGCTCATACGCAGTTCGTCTTCTTTAAATGCGCCTTGTTGCTCAAGTTCGAGCATGGCCAACTTTGCTGCGTCTTTCGCGGCTTTGTCGGGCAAAATACGATCAATGACCTTACCCACAATGGGCAAAGCCGCCGCCAGGGGAAACGCCATGGCAGTGCTCCTTTATGAAATTAAAGCTCAAAGAGTTTTCGAATTAAGTTGGCAACCCAGGCCGCACGCCGTCTTGTGTGAGGGTCAGCACTTGCCCCCGGCCACTACCCTTCCCATGGCCCTGCGCTTGGCCCGCCACATCATCTGCGGCCCCTTCGTCAACAATGGCGCAATGCACCCAGCCCGAGGTCGGCTCGCCCTCGCGGTAAAATTCTAGAATCAATTGGTCAAACGTCAGGTGGGCCGCGCACCAGCGCGCCAAGTCTGCATTAGCCACGCCCGGCACTTCAAAATCCACAGCCCGCCCTGAAAGGTGATGCGATGTGGGCTTAGACCCTACCGCTGCATTCAACACCGGGCTGCGGTACCAGGACGACGGCGAAAACGGCACCCGAAACTGCTTGCGCACCGGCTCCAGAATCTGGGTCGCCACCCGCACCAGGTGCGGAATCATCAACGCAGGCGGCCTGTTGCTTATCCCCTTGCGCACCGCAATCTGGCTTTTGCACGCTTCGGCCAACGTAAAATGATCAGACAATTTGGTCATCGCTGTCTCTCTCTTATCAACCCTAAAATCCGAAGGCAGACGGCGCTGCTGAACACACACAGAGCCGCTGCAATGGCTACACAGCCCGTATAAAAAGCAGCACCGTCATATCGTCTTAAATTGGCGCGCGGGCTCCCGCGTCTCTGGCTTCAGTTCATTGTCCGCCACGCGACACCGGGCCACGCGCTTGGCCAGCTCCTGGTTCTCTTGCAACTTACGTTCAAGGTCTTTCACGAGTTTCCAGGGGTGCGGCCATTTCATCGCGGAGTACCTCGCAAATACACTTCCAACGCGGTCAGCGCCTTCGTGTTGGCATCAATAGAGTCCAGTGCCCGCATGGCAAACTTGTAGAATAGCAAAATCGCCAGACCGGCCAGCGCGATGCCCGGCGAGGCCTTCGCGATTTGCGTCAAAAGTTCCATGGGGTAACCCGTTTTTAGCGCGAGGTTGAAGTCTTTAAGGTCAGCTTAGGTCAGGTGCTGCGTTGCCCCCACGCACAGCCCCATACCTCCCCTCTCAAAAGCTGAGGGCAAAAAAAGGGCCTGCTCAAAAGAACAGGCCCCAAGGTAAATGAGAAGAGAACCGATATATCCAAGAAGATGCGGACCAATCGATCTAGATCCACACCATCGGCGAGAAACAAAAGCGTCCTTACGGTAACGCCGACAATGTGAATTATGTCAAATATTAATGCATATTACAAGCTCTTTTTTTCTCTTTTATGAGCAATATATTCATTAAGTGCCGTTTTCAGTTCCTTCAACAGCACAGATCGCGACAAACCAAACTCAGCACTCAGGTTTTCCGGGCTTTTATTCTCATTCACAATCCGCTCAACCAATCCCAAGCTCGTTAGGCGGGGCCGCCGCCCCACAAGTTTACGGGTCATCGTCCCGGCCCAGGGTCTATACACGTGGCTCCACTGCTCTGATTCCGCGTCCGTCAATCGCTCTAATGACGCCTCAGGCCTCCGCCTGGTTGGCGTATTCGCAGACGTCGACATAGACGGATCAAGGCGTGACTGGGGAAACATGCCGCGCTTCAACGCCATTGAAAAGCTATGTATTTTGCGGGCTGCGCGCTCCTGATCCGGGTTTAGCTCGCCTTGCTTGAGAAGGTCTGCCACTTGATCGCGTTGTAGTTTAGCCAGGGTCTGTGGGGTTGGGGCAATACTTTTCTCCGTACGTTTGGGACGGCCTCGTTTTCGGGTCGGAATCAATCCCGCCATTCGCATTCTCCATAATGATGACACGGTGTGATGAGACTTTATTGCGCTTGGGCACGCACAAAAAACACGCTTGGTTTGCAACCCCAGCAGTCTTCAAGCGTTACGTCTAATAAATAAAATGGAACAGCAGCAGCGTCGTGGCCAAAATCGGTGCACACAGGTAACGGAGTAAATTATTCACATATATGCGCATATTGTATTGCATTTTTTAGTATTTTACAATATCACTTTGCGCCTAGCAGGGACAAAAAAGTATGGATGGCACAGCCGCAGACTCTCCTCTCCCCGATGAAGCTCTTAATGCGCACCAACGGGAAACACGTAAGCTCGTGCGCGCGATGATGGCCCTGACCGGTCAAACGGCCAGCGGCCTGGCTTTGGCTGCGGGCTTAACACCCTCCACTGTCAATCGATTTATGCACAAGCCGGTGCGGCACACGCTCAGTCAGCGCACCATGCTCACCCTCCTGACCGAAACCTTCCTCACCCTGAAAAGCCGCTCCCCGGCCGAGTGGGATCGCCGCGCCCTCGCCGATCTGATCCCAGCGCTCTCCGTCTACGAACACGGAATAGTTGAACTTGCACCTGACGTCTCGCCCATCATCACCAAAGCCCGTGCCGCCGCTGGGCCGCAATCCGGCATGTCTCACTTCACGGCCGAGCCTGGCCCGACGCCCAATCTGCCGGTGGTGCTCGTCTCAAGCCAGGACGTGACTGTCAACGAAGGCAACTTTGATGCCGCCCCCATGCGCACCCAACGTCCACCATTTCTATGGAGCGACCCTCTCGCCTTCGCCATCCTTATGCCCGACGACACTCTCATGCCGCGCTACGACGCCGGCGACATGCTCTATGTCAGTCCTGCGGCGGCCCTCGACGGTCCCAAGATCGACGTGGTTCTGGGCCGCTCCTCCGGGGGGTTTATCGTGGCGCAGTTGGTCGCGGTGACCGCCCACTCCATCGCCGTCGGCACTCTGTATCCCCTGGCAAACGAGTTCTATGACCGCTCAAAAATAAGCGGGGCCTATCGTATCCTCGGCTGTCAGCGCCTACAGTAGCGACCTCGCCACTGACAGGTCTGGGAGATCGGATGCAAAAGCAAGATCACGCGTTAGATGCAGACGCCGCGCTGGCCAGACTAGAACAGGTCAAAGAAAAGCGCGGATATCTCATGTCTCACCACGGTTTGCTCGCCCTGACCGCGCCGGAACTTCTGGCCGGTTATGATGCCTGCTATACGGCCCTCACCCTGGGGGAAAGGTATCTCAACCAACGAGATAAGGAGTTCATCTGGTTGGGAATCCTGGCCGTAAAGGAAGAACATCTCGCAACGCAGCACGTTAAAAAGTTCCTGGATGCTGGCGGCACCGTTGATCTTATCCGCCTGTCTGTGCGGTTGGCCGCCTACTCCTATGGCTCAGAAACCTTTGAGTTCTCGGAAAAATACTGGAAACAATATGATCCAGACACCACGGCCAAGGCGGAGTATTTCTCTGGCCTTAAGGCACTCTGCGGGACCACAGACCTAGATCAAAAGTTACTGCATCTTGCCATGTTAGCAATCCAAACCAGTCGCAGAGGCTGGCAGGCTTTGAGATGGCACTTTGAGCAAGCTTATGAGTTGGAAACGCCTGAAGTCTACATTGCGGAGGCGCTCAGCTACTCCATGTTCACAGGCTCTATTCCCAACTTTATCGAAGGGTGCGACCTGTGGCGTTCGATGATAAATGCAGGAAAACTGGAGGCCAGCGCCCCCTTTAAAAAGTGGGCCCAAATCGACCAAGATGGTCCAAAATAAGCAGGCTTGAAACTTGGGAGAAGTGGTAGCGGAGGAGGGATTCGAACCCCCGACACGTGGATTATGATTCCACTGCTCTAACCAACTGAGCTACTCCGCCACATTCTTTGAGGCGGCGATTTATTAGCGTTGACCTACACTATTGTCAAACACTGCTGCAAAAACAGTCGTTTATTGCATGCGCCTAGGCGGGCAGAGCCTCGGCTTCTAACCGCTTATTGAGTGGAAGAAAGTCGTACTTTTGATCTGCTTTGATCCATCCGCCCCCCAGAATTTGGTCTCCATCATAGAGAACGCAAGCCTGACCAGGAGAAACGCCATAGAGCGGTTCCTTAAACTTAACCGTCGCTAATTTCTTTGAGATATTGAGTTCTAAGGTTGCTGGAACGGGTTCATGTGTATTCCTGACTCGCGCTAAAACCTCCCTTGAGGCTTGTAAATGTCCATCCTCTAAGGCCAACCAGTTCAAATCTCGCAGCGACACCTCGGTTTTGGCAAGGGCCTCTCTTGGCCCCACAACAACGGTGTTATTTTTAGGATTGATAGAAATGACGTAAATCGGCGTGTCTTCGCCGCCAATCCTCAACCCTCTGCGTTGCCCAACTGTGTAGTGACCAATACCGTCATGCGGCCCTAAATCACGGCCATCGATATGCTTAAATCTACCTGTTGAGGGCTCACTCGGAACGAATTTCTCAACAATATCCGTGTAACTTCCGGTCGGCACGAAACAAATATCTTGGCTATCCGGTTTTGCAGCAATACTGAGATCATACTTTTCCGCCAGACGTCGCGTCTCCGCTTTCGTCAGTTCTCCGATCGGAAACCTTAGATACTCCAGTTGATCCCTTGTGGTCGCGAATAAAAAGTAAGACTGATCTTTGCTTCTATCCACTGCCCGGCTCATAGTTATGGCAGGCTGTTGGTCAAGCCTTCGAATATAATGACCCGTTGCTAAAGCCTGAGCGCCAATATCCTTTGCCGCTGCAATGAGGTCTCTAAACTTAACTGTCTGGTTACAAAGCACACAGGGAATGGGCGTTTCCCCTCTCTGATAAGCCTCTGCGAACGGGACAATAACTTCGGCTTCAAAGCGCTTTTCATAATCTAATACGTAATGTGGGATTCCTAGCTTTTGAGCAACCCGCTTTGCATCATGAATATCTTGGCCCGCACAGCATGTTTTAGATTTAGAAGTAGCTTCCCCATGGTCATAGAGCTGCATGGTTAGCCCGATAACATCATAACCCTGCTCAACCAAGAGGGCTGCAGCGACAGAGCTATCAACTCCGCCAGACATCGCGACAGCAACTCTAATCTTGGAGTTAAGAGACTTTTCAAGAGCGTTATTCATAAGAGGCGGCGTATATCCCAGCACTTTAAAAACTGCAACACCACAGTCATTTATAAAGACCTACTACCCTAGCATATTGTGAATTTCATTAGGGAGTGAAACCAGCAAGCCATTAAGGTTTGGAGTTAATCTTACTTGGCAGCCAAGTCGCGAGGTTCTTGTTAATCCATGTGTCAAATCCAGCATGTCTTGCTCTTCTTCCGATGGCTCTTGAAGAGCATCAAACCATTCCTCTGTCACAATGACATGGCAGGTGGAACAAGCCATCACCCCTTCACACGCACCTTCAATAGGTAGGTCATTAACGCGGGCAACTTCTAACAAGGTTTGGCCTTCCTCACATTGAAAAGAGGCTTTATCTCCCGATGACAAAATAAAAGTAACTTCAATCACTCAAAAAAACCCCACGAGTAGATACTGTGAAACCACAGTTCTATACGCTCAAAGCTCTGCCCAAACGCTCAAGAACCCTTCTAACTCAGACCAGACTGTATTTCGACCAATACTAATACGGATCGCAGATCCAGCGAGATTTTCATTAACTGCCATGGCTCTTAATACGTGACTCGTGGCAACTTTTCCAGATGAGCACGCAGAGCCAGCGCTTACTGAATACCCACTCAGATCAAGTTTTATAATCTGCCGCTCGTTACTAATCCCAGCAAGAGCCACGCATGTGGTATTTGGTAACCGTAGTCTATCTCTACCAAAAATCACTGCATCTGGCCGCATTTCAAGGATTTTGGTTTCTAACCTGTTACGCAATTCTTCAATCGCCTTGACATCCGACTGCTCGGATACGATTTGCGCGGCCGTTCCAAACCCAGCAATACCGGAAACATTTTCGGTCCCTGCGCGCGCAAAGCGCTCTTGCCCCCCCCCTATGATGAGCGGCTTCAACTGCTGGGATACATTACTAACAAAGCAACCAACGCCTTGAGGACCACCGATTTTGTGTGCTGAGAAAGTTAAAAAATCTGCCTCTATTGGTAGACTGCTCTGGTTCAGCTTTCCTGGACCCTGAACTGAGTCACATAAAATAAATCCGTGGTTTTGGTGCACGATATCAATCGCCTCACGCGTTGGCTGGATCACGCCTGTTTCATTGTTTGCAACCATCAAGCAAAACAGAAAAGGTGATTTAATAGGCGCAAGAATGTCCTGGAGCGCTTCGAGTGAAAGGTCTCCTGTAGGATGCACCGGAATGTGATTTCTGGGCGGCACAAGCTCCAGAACCGAAGGGTGCTCTATAGCTGAGCAAAAAATTTCTTCAATAACCCCAGCATTTTGAAGTCCCAGCATAATCGTTGTGTTTGCTTCTGTGGCACCAGAGCAAAACGTAACCTTAGAGGGGGATACGCCGATCATCTGACCCACTTGGTCTCGTGCGTCTTCTATTTTCGCCTTGGATAAGCGTCCATCGTAGTGAATGGAAGAAGGGTTACCGGTAACCGCAAGCGCATTGGTTATTGAGTCGACTACCTCAGGAAGTACTGGAGCAGTCGCGTTATAATCTAGATATATTCTTTGATTTGGGATTGCCATAACAATCCCAGTTCTAGCATCTACTCAGCAGCTCGTGGTGCAGATTCAGCAGGTATTTGATTATAACCAACACGCCCGTCTACAACGTCTTGCAGAGTGACCTCATTAAAGACTTTTAAGACTTTATCGTTCATTGCATCCCAGAATGTCTTGATTGAGGCCGAAGGGCCTGCGAGAGGAACTACGTCAGATGAGGCCAAAGACCGCTTCTCATCCAAAGCTGAAATGATCTCTCCGGTTGAAATGCTATCTGCAGACCGAGACAGAAGATATCCTCCACCAGGACCGCGCACACTTACAACTAAACCACTTTTTCGAAGTGATGCAAAAACCTGTTCAAGATATGAAAGCGATATAGACTGCTTTTCTGCCAAAACGGCCAAGGCTAAGGGTTTTGAGGGGCGTCTAAGCGCCAACTCGACCATGCCATTAAGTGCAAGTTCAGCTTTTGTTGTTGGTTTCACGTCAAAAATCCGATTTTGTCGTTATAATTGGTGTTTGTACGGCGCAGACTTTAGTTCGGATCATCGATTTTTATATTTTAATTCCAATCGGTTAGGCGTTCTGTCATAAGTTAATAGTAACGAGTGAAACGAAATCGCTTTTGCATATCGCAACAGTTTTACGTAAATAGGGTTTATAGCCCTCTCTTTCACTGACTTAAAAGTCAGTAAATCAACGGATTAAAAATGCCAGAAATCATTATCAATGGGCCAGAAGGTCGTCTTGAAGGACGATATCATCACGCTGAAGACCCAAAATCACCTTTAGCTATTATTCTTCATCCCCACCCACAACATGGAGGGACGATGAATAACAAGATCGTTTACAATCTATATTATATTTTTGTGCGACGTGGTTATTCAGTACTTCGGTTTAACTTCCGAGGTGTTGGTAGATCACAAGGAGAGTTTGACAACGGAACTGGTGAATTATCTGATGCTGCTGGTGCTCTTGATTGGATGCAGTCAATTAAGCCAAACGCCAGTTCATGCTGGGTAGCTGGCTTTTCATTTGGGGCATGGATAGGGATGCAGTTGTTAATGAGACGTCCAGAAGTTGAAGGCTTCATATCAATAGCTCCGCCTGCCAACATGTATGATTTTTCCTTCTTGGCTCCCTGCCCATCATCCGGACTTATTGTACAGGGCACAAACGATGATGTTGTGCCTGAACCGTCAGTGGAGAAACTCTGCAATAAACTAGCATTACAAAAGAATATTACCGTCGATTACAACTTGATTAAGGGTGCGAACCACTTTTTTAAAGATCATATGGATCAATTATCGACGTCAGTTGACGCCTATCTGGATGCGAGAGACGCCCTAAAAGCACAAGGAAACACATAAGGTTAGCGAGGTTTTCCGATCGTTAACTTGGGTTCAATCAAGTTTCCTCCCGTAAGCGGTTTAATCACCCCTGTCGTTCCCTTAAAAGACAGGGGTAAACCTTTAACTGACCTGACAGCCATAAAGGCGAATGCCTGGGCTTCCAAATCATCTCCATTGACGCCAATTGAGTCGATTTCTTCTACAGGGCAAAGACTTCTAGTGGATAGTTCCGTCATGAGGGTCACGTTGCGGCGGCCACCTCCTGTCACATAAAGCCTTTTTGGAATTTCAGGACATAGGCTAAAAGAAGAAACGATAGACTGAGCAGTAAATGCACAGAGAGTCGCTGTTCCATCCGCCGGGCTTAACCCAAATATCGGTTCTATAGAAAAATCAGACCGATCCAGACTCTTTGGATGTCCTAATTTGAAATAAGAATTTTTAAGAAGTTGACTTAAAACTTCCTGGTTAATTTTGCCTTTGGCAGCAAGATCGCCATTATTATCGAAGCGTTCTCCAGTGCATTTCTCTACCCAAGCGTCCATTAAGCCATTACCAGGCCCTGTATCAAACGCAATAAACTGATGATTAGCATTCCCCAGCCACGTCACATTTGCGATTCCACCAATATTAACGATGGCAATTGGTTTGTCTTCAGCATGCAATAAAGCAGCATGATAGACTGGAGCGAGTGGTGCTCCCTGGCCCCCATTTACAACATCGTTACTTCTAAAATCGCACACCACGGGAACTCCAATAGCATTAGCAAGTTTTGTTGGGTCGCCGATTTGTTGCGTTATTTTTTGTTCAGGTCGGTGGAGAACAGTATGACCATGAAAACCAATCACGTCAGGTTGAGCCCATTTACTTGAGGGCTGCTGAGACCTTAATAGCTGTCTAGTGACATCGATATGGATACGGGTCAATTCCGCTACAAGAGCGTGATCCCCTGACTCCTTGTTAGTAGCACCGGCAATCTCAACTGCCTCTTTCAACTTCCCTCGAAAACTGTCGGAATAAGCCACTGTCAGTGCAGACCCAATGTCTAGGACCGATTCTCCATCCGTTTCAATTAGCGCCGCATCAACTCCATCTAAAGAAGTTCCGCTCATAAGCCCAATGGCAACGAGAGGACGAGTCGTACATTTAAGGTTCATCGTTGCCCTCTTGGAAAGCCCGTGATATCCACGGTAAATAGCAGTTATGTGATATTTTACTGCTTTATTCATAGTAATTGCTAAATGGATATTCGGCCATGACGTGCGATTCATCAAGCCGTTCGGAACTCCTTAGAGTCTTGCAGTCTCGGGGTTTTGTCCATCAATGCACTGATATCGACAGACTTGACGGGCTCGCCGCAACCCAAGTTATAACAGCCTATAATGGCTTTGATGCAACAGCAGATAGTTTGCACGTTGGTCATCTTTTGCCGATCATGATTCTACGATGGATTCAGAAAACAGGACATAAACCAATAGCATTGGTTGGCGGAGGAACGACAAAAGTCGGAGACCCGTCCGGTAAAGATGAAACCCGGCAGTTACTTAACGATAAAGAAATCGATAGTAACATTGCTTCAATTAAGAAAACATTTGAACGCCTTATATCGTTTGGGACTGGCGCAACAGACGCCATTCTCGTCAACAATGCAGAGTGGCTGGATAAGCTTGAGTACATCCCGTTTTTACGCGACGTAGGACCACATTTTACAATCAATCGCATGCTGACGATGGACAGCGTTCGCCTTCGTCTTGACAGAGAGCAACCTCTTACCTTTTTAGAGTTCAATTACATGCTTTTACAGTCCTATGACTTTACAGAGCTGCATCGAAAATATGGTTGCCTATTGCAAACAGGTGGTTCTGACCAATGGGGTAACATCGTAAACGGCGTTGACCTGGGCCGCAGGACTCTCGGCGCTGAACTCTTTGGCCTGACCTGTCCTTTGATCACGACTTCATCAGGAGCAAAAATGGGTAAAACAGCTGCTGGAGCTGTTTGGCTGAATGAAGAAAAACTGAGTGCTTACGAATACTATCAATATTGGCGAAATACCGAAGACCCTGATGTCGGACGGTTTTTGAGACTCTTCACAGAGCTTCCACTCGATGAGATAGAACGACTTGAGAAGCTTGAAGGTGAAGATATAAACGAAGCAAAGAAAATTCTTGCTTATGAAACCACGCTTATTCTTCATGGCATAGACTCTGCCATATTGGCGCAGAACACTGCTCAACAAACATTCGAATCTGGCGGTGCTGGTAAAGAGCTTCCTACTGTAACGTTTTCAAACAGTCAGTTATCTGTTGGAGTAACACTTATCGACGCCTTGAAAAAATCTGGTCTATGCAGTTCCAACGGAGAAGCCAAACGGCTCATACAAGGCGGCGGAGCAAAAATAAATGGGGAGCGCATTGATGACGACACGAGGTTACTCACCCAAGCAGACCTAGCCGACGGATCTATAAAACTATCGGCCGGAAAAAAGCGCCACGCCGTTATTATAGCTAGTTAACCACTGTGATTTGATTTCACAGTTATTCCACCCCAACGGTTTGCTCACTATTTAGCCCTTTTGCGACAGGGGGTGGATCAAACACTGAAAAAATTCTTCTTAAGAATCCAGGTGTTAAAGTGGCCAGTGGATTAACAGTAATCTCTGTGCCATCAGCTTGTCCGCGTATCGCATAGGTAGCAGCGAATACACCTCCGTCCTCTTCTCCACCAGTGAGAATTGATCCGATCAATGGTATCGATCCAAGCGCACTATTAAGGGCATAAACTGGCACTATAGTTCCATTAGCGGAAAGTGTTTTACTGGCAACATCGTATTGTCCTGCAGTTGTCAGGCCAATCGAAGTTCCGTACATCGCCCCATCGTTAATTTCCAATTTCTGATCTGAGTAATTGAAGGGAGCATTTAACTTAGAGAAAGATAAACCATCTCCCTGCAACTCATCCACAATACCAGTTAATGATGCAACTGAGAGGAGCCTAGCAAGCAAAGGAGCATCTTTAATTTTGAAGTCTTGTATACTTAAAATTCCATTAATAGAACCATCAGATTGCAAAGTTCCCTCTAGCGAAAGGTCTCCATCAACAACATTTTGACTTAACCCGAAGGCAGCAAGCAGAGCGCCACTATCTGCACTTTGCGCGCTGAATACTCTCTCTTGCCCAGAAGGCATAAAATCAAACACAAAACTGCTGCTGTTTTGCAAAACACCTTCCAACTTGATGATCTTTAACCCTGTGACTGACTGTTCGATTTCGGATGTCACATTAGAAATCGGGCCGTTTTCTGAAAGCAATACGTTGTCAATCTGCCCCCTAAATCGGAACGGGTTTTTTGTTTCAGTAGGATTTGAACCTGCGAGTCCTCTAGTCCGATTGCTTTGGATAAACGACTGCCAAAAAGCACGGCCATCTAAAAACGTTCCACGGGCTTCAATATCAATCACTTCATTATCTAAGCTGTTCGCAACCAGTTCGAAATCGCTTAAGCCCACCTTGCTGCGATCAAGCCGCAATGATTGAATTGCTCCATTGTTTTGGAAATCCAATTGACCACTTAGCTGCAAATCTGATTCGTCCGAACTAACTTGAAAGCGTGGGATAGAAATCAACTTCCCATCAGAAATGTCAACTTCAGCATTGAACAGAGCTGGTATGGCTGGAGCCTTACTCCAATTAAGATAAGGGATATTCAATTCTGCCAATCCTAAATCAGCTTCAATAACAAGCGTTTCTCTGTCGTCCCAGTTAACGGTATAAATGACCTCAGTCCTTATAGGGCCATTTATAAATTGAGGTGCGATGAGAGCTTGCGCAAGCCCAGTAACAGACAACTGCTGGCTGTCCATAATAGCGTCTAGAGCATACTGCCGCCGAAAGTTTCCACCGCTGAAGTTCTCACGCCAGGTAACGCCAGACCGAACTCCACTTAACAACCCAGTGCCGACAATATCCATTCCTAGGTTATCAACGGCCAAAGTAAATTGACCGGAATCAACGGCAATACCGAATGCAGATTTATCTATATTTATGTCTTGTAATGATGCAGTCGCATTCACTTTAACATCACCGAGGGTGATATCTTTTATCAACGGAAAATCAATACTTAATAGAAGTTCTGTACTTCCTGAAACGGTCTGAGCCTCTAATCCTAGTTGTTTCGCGTATTCTAGAGGGGGATTGTTAATAAGTGATACCGCATCTGAGATTCGGCCACTAACTCTGATGTCAATATCTGCAGCATCTGCGTTACTATCAAGACCGTGAAGTCTCACACGTCCATCATTAACCTCAAGGTTTTCCCCAGTGAAAGTATCGTTGATACGCCCTGAAGCAATATCGATGATAACTTCGGATGTCGTGAGTGTCATCGTTCCAGAGGCTTTGCGAACAACAGGCATTTGTCGAAGATAAGTGACATCTACGTCATTGATATCAGCCGTACCAAGTAATTCCTGAAGCGCAAGAGTCTCCAGCGAAGTTCCAGCAACCTGTATATCAAAATTAGCGGCGCTAACCGTTCCACCATCAAGATTAGTCTTAATCCAATTGAGCGTGTTCGGCTTAATATCTTGCGGCCAGTAATGCTTAATATCTGTCAAGGTGACTTCATCAATCTGCAGATTTGCAGAAACCTTAGAAGCCCCCTCTACCAACACTCCCTCCAATGCCCCTTTAGCAACTGGCCCATCATTTGCTAAAGACAACGAAAGGTCTTCTATGGAGAAAGAGCTTAAATCCCGGCCTGCTCGCACTCGCACGCTCAGCTCATTAATTGGGTAAGAGTTTTCTGCCAGCGAAGGAATGGAGAGCAGCCCCTGGCCCTTAGTCACGGCCAGACTAGCCTCGATCAAAACGGGTAAGGCTTCGTTGATCTCAAGGTCTAATTCTAATGTTCCATCAATATCAAGATCAGCCCCATTAAGCACGCTTAGAAATGGCGTCAGTTTTGAAAAATCTGAGAGTCTGATTTCATCAAAATCCAATACCAGGGACAACGAGTTCTTTGCCTTATAAAACTCTCCGGCCCCCTTAAGCGTCGATACTCTACCCTCATTCGTATAAGGTAATTCTATATCAAGTTGTAATCCATCATCACCGCGTTCGATCGCCAGCATTCCCGATGGCACAACCCACTTGGTTCCAGATGGTTGATCTATGAACTCTATAGTCGCATCACGTATTTGCACCCGACTTAGGTACATAGTACGACTGTTCGAGAGTTCTGGATTCGAGAGCGCATTTACAACAGCATTTAATAGCTGGTTTGCTGAGTCTACAGGCGCTTTGGAGTTATCTTCTGCGTTTACATTACCACCATCGCCTTGCACTATAGTACTGAAATTCAACGGCTCTAAACCAAGTAGAATCTGCCCATCGTTTTGGCGAGAGAACCTAAGAGTCGGCTTCTCCAAAATTACTTCTTTCGGGTAAGGCCTGCCGTCAAGAATAGACTTTATACTCAAAGCCACCTTCATCTCGGGAAACAACGCGAGTATTGCACTGTTACTTTGCTGAACCGTTACATCGAGCACCGTAACCATCGGTGGAGAGTTGAATCCATCCCATTCGATATACGTTCCGCGAACATCAAATATGATGCCACGCTGCTCAGAACTTAAAGCCTCAGCCACATAGGGTGCCAGAAAGTCCATTCCAACCGGACCGTCCGATAAGCGCCACACCAGGAACGCTACACCGCACAGAAGTAAGCTGAAAATTGCTATAATCGCTTTTAGAAGCGAATGAACTGCGTCGTGGACCAATTCAAGGTTCCATGGTTGTTCGAGAAACGGTTGCTATCTGATTACTCTAAGCGCGAGTATTTAAGGTGATGGATAAATTATTATAATCCATCCATCACAATGTAAGTTGAAAGTAGGTTGGGACAAATGAGCAAGAGTTCATTGTTAGCGCACACAAACAGCCTGGGTTTGCCTGTCCCCATCAACAATAGCATGAGAGAAAGACTTCTTAATAAATGGGCAACAGAGGCAAAGCCAGAAATTCAATTCAGAGAAGACCATATCATAGGATTCGGTACGGATATCACGCTTTCTGACCTCCTGATTAGTCTATTCAGCCATAGCCCTTTCTTATCAAATGCCGCCATAAACCACCCATTGTGCATAAATCGAATACTTGACCTGGGTCCGGATCAAGCATGGTTGCAGTTTATGGCTGACCTCCAGAATGAATTGCACGCCTATGCTGGCAACATCAGTTCGCTGATGACTTACCTGAGAACGCAGAAAGCCATAGCCGCGTTGCATATTGGTATATGTGACATTTCAACGCTTTGGGGCCTCCAAGACGTAACAAGAGCTCTATCTGAATTTGCCGATATCTGCGTTTCCAGTGCTCTTAATTTTTTACTCCGTTTGGAACATGACAATGGAAACATCGAACTCCCCAAACCGGTAACTTCCTCAATGGAGAGTGGAGTATTCGTGCTCGCTCTCGGCAAGCTGGGGGCAGGCGAACTCAACTACTCGTCCGACATAGATTTGATTGTATTTTACGATCTGGATGGCGTTCCTTATCGAGGCAAGAGATCAATACAAGAGTTTGTCGTCAAACTAACCAAAACGCTAATCAAGATACTGGATGAACGCACCGCAGATGGCTACGTCTTCAGAACAGACCTCCGCTTAAGACCTGACCCATCTTCGACCTCAATTGCCGTATCTACAGAAGCAGCCGAGATATACTACGAAAGCTTAGGACAAAACTGGGAACGTTCTGCATATATTAAGGCAAGAGTTATTGCTGGCGATACATTAACTGGTGAGAAGTTTCTAAGAAAACTGGAGCCATTTATCTGGCGAAAATCTTTAGATTTTTATGCCATTCAGGACATCCACTCAATTAAACGCCAAATATACGCAATAAAAGGCGGAGAACGTATAGATGTGCTAGGCCACAACATTAAGCTGGGTCGCGGCGGTATTAGAGAAATTGAATTCTATGTGCAGATTCAACAGTTAATTTGGGGTGGTCGCCTTCACGAAGTTCGCTGTTCTCGGACCCTTGAAGGTATAGAGGCTTTACGCCAGTGCAATTTAATAGAGATCGGTCCTGCCCAACAACTTTCTAAAGCTTATGTATTTCTCAGAAATTTAGAGCATCGTTTGCAGATGTTAAATGATGAGCAGACACAGACCCTCCCGAAAGAAAAAGAAAAAGCTGAAAGCTTAGCCGCCTTCTCTGGTTTCCAAGACTTTCCTGATTTCGTAAAAAACCTCAAACATCATATGGAAAATGTTGAGTGCCATTATGCCGAGCTTTTTGAAGAAACTCCAAGCCTAACAATTGATGGTAATCTGGTTTTTACTGGTACGGATCACGATCCAGGCACGCTGGAAACATTAGATAAGCTTGGCTATAAAAACGCTGAGGCAGTGTCACAATTAGTTAGGTCGTGGCACCATGGAAGGCATAGGGCAACAAAGAGCACACGCGCTCGTCAAATCCTAACTGAGCTCGTTCCTAATATTATATCTGCGTTCAGTAAAACCAGCCAACCTGATCGCGCTCTTATCAAGTTCGATCAATTTTTAGAAAAGCTACCCGCTGGCGTACAGCTATTTTCAGTGTTTTTCTCAAATCCAGAAGTATTAGACCTCGTTGCTGAGATCATGGGGGATGCCCCTCGCTTGGCCGATTACCTTACGGCATCGAGCAATCGTCTCGAATATGTGCTAGATCCTGAGTTTTACGATGTCCTCCCTAGCCTAATGGAGCTAGGGCTTGATATGGAAAACTCCCTTAGCGCAGTCAGTGACTTTGAGCAAAAACTAGATACATGCCGACGTTGGACAAACGACATGAGGTTTCGTGTTGGTATCCAAGTTTTACGTGGCACCTTAAGTCCAATGGACGGCGCAGTTGTTCTTAGTCAGATTGCGGAAGCAACAATCAACGCGCTTACACCACACGTGCTCTCTGAATTTGAGTCAAAGTTCGGGATTATAGAGCATGGAGAGATATGTATTATCGCATACGGCAAGCTTGCCAGCATGGAGTTAACTCCCACATCAGATTTAGATCTTGTTTTTCTTTATGAATGTCCAAATGAGTCTATTTCAAAAAAAGGCGAACGCCCTCTCCCAGCCAGCTCATACTACACAAGATTGACCCAGCGTATTCTTTCGTCACTATCCGTACAAACATCAGAAGGACGACTTTACGAAATTGACGTCCGTCTTCGACCATCCGGTGATCAAGGCCCTCTTGCAAGTAGCATTGAGTCTTTTAAAAAATACCAATTAAACGACGCTTGGACTTGGGAGCATTTAGCCCTCACAAAAACTAGAATAGTTTACGGTTCATCGCATATCAGAAAAAAATTCAACGCGATTAGAAACCTTGCTCTTGGAGGGAATAAAGACACGATTACTTGTGCTAAAGAAATTTTAGACATTCGCAACCGTATGCAAGACAAGTATGTCTACCAGGGAGCCTGGGACATCAAACACATGCCAGGTGGATTAATGGACACTGAGTTCGTTATCCAGTTTCTCGTGCTTCAGCACTATATGTCTATAGAGAACTCAGAATTAACCGGTACTCATCAAGCCATATCCGTATTAGAGAAGCATGGCTTTCTTGTTAACGAAGCGGCAGAAACTTTAGCCCAAGCTTTGAAGTTATGGAGCACAGTATTATGGCTTTTAAGGCTAACACTTAGTTCCACCTCCAAACCTGCGGATATGCCACTCGGCTTGCAAAACAGACTCCTTAAAGAAACTGATCAATCTTCGATGGAATCACTTGAAAAGTTTATCGACAACACTAGAAAAGATGTATTAGCTATTTTTGATGGCGTCTTTTTTCAAAAACTACGCGTTTATAAAAATGAATAAAAGTTAAGGTGATAATTATGACCACAGAAATTGGTAAAAAAGCGCCAGACTTTAACCTACCTGCAACAGGCCAGAAAGAAGTCACCCTTAAATCCTTACTTGGAAAGAAGGTAATATTATACTTTTACCCTAAGGATGACACACCAGGTTGCACAAAAGAATCGTGTGGGTTCAGGGATAACATCACTGCGTTTAAAAAATCTGGTGCTGAAATTATCGGGATATCTAAGGATACAATTGCCAAACATGAAAAGTTTTCTGCTAAATATGATTTAAACTTTCCGCTCGCTTCTGATGAAGAAAGTGCAACATGCGAAGACTATAGTGTTTGGAAAGAAAAGAACATGTATGGCCGTAAATACATGGGCATTGAAAGATCAACCTTTCTCATTGACGAAAAAGGAGTGCTTCGCGCTGAATGGCGTAAAGTAAAGGTGCCCGGACATGTGGAAGAAGTTCTGAAAGCCTGCGAAGAATTATAGTATTTGCTAAAATATGAATACAGCATTCAAGAACCATCAAACTGAGGTTGCACTTTAGCTGCTAACGAAGCTGCCATAAACTGGTCTAAGTCACCATCCAGGACACCTTGCGTATCAGAGGTTTCAACATTTGTTCTTAGGTCTTTAACCATCTGGTATGGCTGCAATACGTAAGATCTTATCTGGTGTCCCCATCCGATATCAGACTTAGAGTCCTCTTTTAGCTGAGCCTTATCTTCTCTTTCTTTTAGTTCGCGCTCATATAAGCGAGCTCTGAGCATATCCCAGCACTTCGCACGGTTTTGATGTTGTGATCTCTCGCTCTGGCACTGAACGGCTATGCTGGTTGGAATGTGCGTTATACGAACGGCGCTGTCTGTCTTGTTAACATGCTGTCCTCCGGCTCCAGATGAACGATAGGTATCAATTCGGCAGTCTTTCTCATCAATTTCTATCTCGATTGAGTCGTCAACAACCGGAAAAACCCAAACAGATGCAAAACTTGTGTGCCGCCGTGCTGAAGAATCGTAAGGTGAGATTCTCACCAATCGGTGAACACCGCTTTCGGTCTTAAGCCAACCATACGCATTTACGCCACTAACTTTATACGTTGCCGATTTTAAGCCGGCTTCTTCTCCAGGGCTTTCCTCAACGAGTTCAACTTTATACCCATGGGCCTCTGACCAGCGAACGTACATTCTAGAGATCATCTCAGCCCAGTCTTGGGCCTCAGTCCCTCCTGCACCCGCATGAATCTCGATGTAGCTATCATTACTATCTGCCTCGCCTGAGAGCAGACTTTCTAGTTCGAGTTTGCGAGCCAGCAGTCTTAAATTCTCAAGAGAATTTTCGCCGTCTTTTACCGCTGCATTGTCATCTTCCGCTTCCCCAAGCTCTATTAGAGTTACGGCATCATCGATCCCAGATTCAAGCTCTTGATATTGCTTTATTGAAGTATCAAGTTGCGTGCGCTCCCGCATCACCTTTTGAGCCAAAGCTTGATCAGACCAAAGCTCGGGGTCTTCAGCTTTAGCATTAAGCTCTTCTAATCGTAGTAATGCATTATCCCAGTCAAAGATGCCTCCTCAGCAGGATCATCGACTGCTTAATCTCGGACACAACATTTTCTATATCTGCACGCATTCGGTTTCTTCTATTCTAGAAATGGACATCCAAAAGAAATGTCATAGAAATTCCTCTCGAATTGAAACTGCAAAAGTTATCTGATTATGCTTGCCACAATTATTTTGGTAAGTGGCACCCTTTGGGGTCTCCGCCAGCTTCCTTAATCGCTTTTTTGTAAGCTTTATCAGATGTGAACGGTTTCGTCGGTTGAAAGGCAGATTTCTCTGTAGGAACAACACGCCCCCCTGATTTCGGTAAAACTAGAAAGTACTCCATGTTACGCCCGACAATCTGTATTGGTTGATTTCGCTTAGAGAAGACGCGCCTCATTTTAGCCGATTCTTCATAGTAAGCTTCATACTGTTCTTCATCTTTCTCGAAGAGATACTCGTAAGCAGCAACCATCTCCGTAACAAATTTCTTATCAGCAACTTGTACGTTCGATATGACCCAGCAGCGGTCCTCGAAGCTCCAGTAATACGCCAGCCCAATTAACTCGCCATCTTTGGTAAAATATGGAAAGAACGGAAAGGATCTACAGGCCAGTGATCTATTGTCACGCTCGCAAAACGCAGCGCCTTTGCATTCAACCGCACAAGCAGTATCAGGAAGTTCTTTGACTATCTTCTTAGAAACCTTGTCAAAAGGTTTAAAAGGTTTCCAAAGATCAGTTCTTGATTGAAGCAACTTCCACTCTTCATTCTCTACGATTGGAATGGCATTTTCAGTAGAGCAACAGACCGGAACGCCATCATTTAATGGTGAACATATACGACCACAATCCAGTTTAGTCGCTATCGCGGCTGAAAACATATTGTAGATAGCCTTAAAGTCCCTCTTGGTTGCCGTCATTCTATATCCTAATAAAGTCCGCCAGCGCTTGGCTGGTCTGATGATGAATTCCCAAAGTTGGAAAACGGCTCAGAACCAACCACAGCAGTGCGCTGAACCGGAACAGTTCCAGGCTTGAAGGCCTCCAAGATTGCATTGCGTGTGCCTGATGG
>CAYGSZ010000018.1:18373-21453 GCA_964352705.1 uncultured Rhodobacterales bacterium | reverse complement strand
TCCGCCACCCAGCGCAGGATCAGCGCAATGGCCGCCGCCTCTTCACGCGGCGTTGGCGCTTCAATACGTTGCAAGCCTTCTGCCGCGTCAGCGGTCAGACCCGTCAACGTGCGCCAGTGCTCGCTGGTTTCCGGGGGGCGCATGATTTCACTGATCAAGCGCTCGCGCTGATCTTCGTTGGCGTCTCTGGTTTCATCCGGCCAGATGGCAACAGCGTCGCGCGCGACTTTGAAGTGCGCCAGTAATGATTTGAGCGTGTATTGAGGATGTGTTTCCTCCACCGCGTTCCACGCGTCGTCCTCAAGGTGCTGGTCCAAACCGGGCAGTACAACACAACCCTGCGGCAGTGCGGCAATCACCGACAAAAGATCACGCGTGGCTGGCACGGTTCCCGTTGATCCAGCAGCGATAATCAAGCCGCGCGGCGGAGACGACGCCCACGCCGCAGCCTGTGCAGCAAACACCTGATTGCGATGCTCTGCCGGGTCTACCGTGCCACGCTCAGCCAGAATGTCAGGCCAATGTTGGGTCACCAGTTGCAGAAAGGTCAGCGTGACCTGCCAGTGTTCCGCCAGCGAATCCGGCACCAGGGTTGAGAGTTTCTCAAAGCTGAGACGTTCCGTCTGGACCTGATCTAACAGGCGTCCCAGTTCCTCGGCTAGGCGTGCGGCCTGGTCTGGTGTCTGCGGCTGACCATCAGCCTTAGCCTGGGCCAGGATCAACCGTGTCAGCAGAATTTGCCGGGACAGCGGCGCGATAGGCGGCGCTATATCCAGTGGTCCAGACTCGCCCCCGCCAAAACCTGACAGCAAAGCTTCGTCTTCATCAATGTCTTGCAACGGCATCAGGCGGGGCAAAAGCAGCGGTTTGCCATCAGCACGGCGCAAAAAAGCTTCACGCAAGGATCGACCCGCCCGGCGTGTGGGGACCAGCACCGTGATGTCTGCAAGGGCTAAGGGGTCGCCACCGGTTTCTGCGAGCAGACCATCGGCAAGGCTGTCAACAAAACCCGACGTGGCCTGAATGCTCCAGACGTGCCGACCACTTTGCGTGGCTTTTGATAACCAGCTTGGTTTCAGAGTGCTCACGGTGCGGTACCAGTTTTAGCGAGCGCCTGCGCGGTCGGGGCTACGGCTTCGGGCGTGCCCACATGATACCAGTCATCGTCGTGAACGATGGCCCGCAGTCGGTTCGCTTCAAGGGCTTTATTCCACAGGACGTTGAAAGAAAAAGCCCCCTTTGGTCCATTTTCAAAAACCCGGCGATGCACAAGTTGTGTGCCGGCATAGACCGTTGGCGCAGACGACTTGTTGCCACGGCGCGAGGGCACACCATCGGCACCCACAAAAAAATCGCCCGCCCCGTCAAATCCAAAAGCCCGATCCATCTTGGCCAGCAATAGAAGGGCGTCAACTTCAGCACCCACCGTCATTTTTGACCACGCGCTTTTGAGTGCCCCCAGCGCTGGCGCAAGCCCCTTGCCCCACAGAGCATCACTGTTGGTCACGAGAAAAACATCATCGGTCATAAGCGGCAACGCTGCAGCAACGCCCCCGCCGGTTTCAAGCAACGCTTCAGTCTCGTCAGATATACTGATTGCCGGAGCAGATCGGTGAGTAAGATGATCGCGCAACACGTCCGCTTTGTAGTGAACATTGACCACAGCGCTTACCACGCCACCCTCAGCCAGATCATCCAGCACCCAATCAATCAGCGCCTTGTTGCCGACCTTGACCATCGGTTTGGGCAGATCATTTGTTAAAGGCCGCATGCGCGTGCCCAGGCCGGCCGCCAAAATCATCGCCGTGTTGAGGCGCACGCTCATTTGGGAACCCTGCGTAAGCGCGGCGGCACATGAGTGTCGAGCCACTCTTTCAGCGGCGCAAGTACGGGATGTTGCAGGCACGTTTCCATATATCGCCAGAGGCGCGGCATGTGTTCTAGATAGAGCGGTTTGCCATCTCTGAGTTTGAGGCGGGCAAAGGTGCCAATCACCCGCAGGTGACGCTGCGCTGCCATCACCGCCCATGAAGTTTCAAAATTGTCATGGGTCATCTCTGGGAAGGCCGCGCAATACCGCGCTTTCATGTCAGCAACCAAACCAGGGTCAATGTCGCGGCGGGCGTCTTCCAGCAGTGACATCAAATCGTACGTCACGGGCCCAATAACCGCATCCTGGAAATCGAGTAGTCCGCAGGCTTGTACGCCGGGTCGGTTTGGCAGTAACAGCAGGTTGTCGACATGGTAGTCGAACAACACCAAAGACTCTGGCGCGCGCCACGCCTGCGTTAAAAGCGCCGTCCAAATATCCATGTAAGATTCCCGAACTTCAGTCGAAAGCTCCGGTGCGTTGATCAGCGGAAGATACCAGGTGTTCAGGCGGTCTACTTCTTCCAACAATCTTGCTTCCCCATAAGCAATCACACCAGCCGGTGTAACGTCGGAAACGGTAAACCTGTGCAAATGAATCAGGGCGTCTATGGCCAGTTCGTACAGTTCGGTTTCGTCGTGGCCTTTAGCCAGTAGTCTTGTATAGGTGTCGTCTCCCAGATCTTCCAGCAGAAGAAACCCTTGCTGTGTATCTTCAGCCAAAATGCGCGGCGCAGACAAACCCAGAGCGACCAAATGCCGACCAACAGCGACGAACGGGCGCACATTTTCCTGCGGCGGTGGTGCATCCATCAACACGGTATCAGCTTCGCCGTCCTTGCGGATGCGCTCGTAGCGGCGGAAAGAGGCATCGCCTGCTAGGGGTTTGCGCGTTGCGTTTGCCCAACCATTGGCGGCGAGAAAATCATCGACAGCTTGGGTGCGATCCAACGTCATGACGCGTCCAATGCCTCTTGAAGGTTTTCCAATCGGCCTGCCCAGCTTGGGCCAGCTTCTAGTGTGGCCACGCGTTGCTCGGTTTTTGGGCCGACAGTCAGTGTAATGTCCAGGCGGTCGCGCGGTAACCAAGTCGCTGCTTTGTCGGGCCATTCGATCAAACTGAGGCCCGTGGCAAACGCATCGTCCAGACCAAGTTCCTGGACCTCATCAGGATGCTCAAGGCGATACCAATCAAAATGCCAGATTTCCGG
>CAYGSZ010000018.1:0-18273 GCA_964352705.1 uncultured Rhodobacterales bacterium | reverse complement strand
CCTGGACCTCATCAGGATGCTCAAGGCGATACCAATCAAAATGCCAGATTTCCGGAGTGACCGTGTCGTAGACATGCACCAGGGTAAACGTCGGGCTGGCGATGTCTTTGGATTGATTTAGGTTTTCCCCCGTGGTTTGTGTCAGTCTTTCCCAAATAAAACCCCGCGCCAGCACCGTTTTACCAGCCCCCAATGTTCCAGATAATGTGATGACATCCCCACGGACCGCGCGTTTTGCCAGGGCCGCGCCGAGCGCAAGCGTTTCATCTTCAGAGATAAGAGAGAGAGATGTCACAAACAACAATCAGTTCTGGGTTCATAAACCTTAGTTGTACCTATCGCCGTCAGATGCTGCAACGCATCCGCCTTTTTTAAGGCTTTAGGCGTTATCCGGTAATCGGCATATGACTTGGCGTGTCCCATCTTTCAGAGTCTCTGCCTCGCAGGTTCCACCATGCAAATCAGAGACATGTTTGATCAGCGTAAATCCGGTCCAGTGGAAGGCGTCGTCGTGACTGTTGAAGCGGGGTCCTGTAGCTATGATCATCAGGCCGGAGCGTTTTGCATTCTTGGACGACTTCTGGGCTTTCTGCACTGTGAGAGTGACGGTGCTGCCGGGGCCGGTTCCATCAACAGCCCCACAGATTAAATGATACAGCATCTGACGGATGCGTTTGGAATCGCCGACCATCCACTCAATGGAGTCTGATAGATCTGTTTCAACCGTGAAACTTTTAGCCTTAAAGCTCTCGCGGGTCAGGCTGACAACAGAATTCAACGCCTCAATCAAATCGAAGCTGTCTAACGTCAGCGTGTCTTTATCTGTATCGAGCGAGGACAGAACACTGATGTCGTCGATCAGGCGCAACAGGCTCGCAGCGGTGTCATGTGCTGAGTTTCTTTTTTGGCTTTCTTCCGACGGGTTGGTTTCTGATCTGGCCGCCAGCATTTTTAACGGTGTACGCAACTCATCCATGGCATCAGCAATGAAGGCGCTCCGCAGTTTTTCATTGTCAGTTAAGGTTCGCGCCCGCGTGCGCAAGGCATGCTCCACCCGGGATGGATCAGAAATATCATCATAGGAAAACAGCACCCCGCCATCTGGCAAGGGCGCGGCCACCACCTCGACCACAACGCCGTCACGGCACTCAAACTTGGCCTGGCGCGTCAGGCGCTCAGAGTCCGGCGACAGAGCCCCCAGCACCAGGCTCTGATAGCCCGTTAAGTTTGCCGCATCAGCAAAGGTGCTCGCCATCATCTCCATGACCTCTGCCACCGACGCTTGGTCTTCAACAATGTGCTTCGGTAAATTCCACAAGGACAGAAAAGCCGGATTGGCCAGTTGCAGTTGACCGTCTGTCGTAAACACGGCAATTGCCTCATTTAAATTGTCGATGGTCTCCCGCTGCACGGCGATCAGCGTATTGTAGGATCGCTCCATGGCCAGCGTATCGGTCACGTCTTCATAGGTGGTCAGCAAACCGCCCATGGGATGAGGGGCAACCACCCGGCGCAACGTCATGCCGTCGGGCAAGTGCATCACGTCTTCCAACGGGTCGATCAGGGAATGAAACCGATCTAACTCTTTTTGTTTAAAGGCCGGAAAATCAGCCACTTCGGGCAAGCGCCGTTGATCCCGCAACGCTTCCAACACGGCGCCATAAGACGGTCCGTCGCGCAGCCAGCGCGAGTCGAGACCCCAGAGCCGGGTAAAGGCTGTGTTGTGAAAGGCCAATCTTTGATCAGCGCCGAAAACGGCGATGGCCGTGCCCAGGCGTTCCAAAACTTCTGCATGGGCGGCTGTTTCACGACCCAGGCGTGTTTCCAATTCTTCCTGACGGGTGACATCATAGGCCACCCCCGCCGTCATCAAACCGCTGCCATCGCCAAAGAGCGTTGGTGTGGCGCCAGTTGGTGTGGTGTCAGAGGTGCTGGGTTTTTCTGCCTCTTGTTCATCAAAGCGCGCCAGTTGGCTCAAAGATACCGGGTTCTCGGTGACTTCCATCAGTCTGCGACTGCCATCAATAACCATATGAAAGGGTGCCGACCGTGTAACCCCGGAGGCGCGTGCTGCGGCGGCCAGGGCGCGCACTTCACGCACCGCAGCGCGGGGTGCAATTTCCCGGCCCCGGCTGGTCACATCCGAAATGTTTCGTGCGTCCACAGCTTTAATATAAGCCGCGTTGCAATAGACCAGAGACAAATCGTCGTCGCGCAACCAAACGGGCGAGGTCAATCCATCCAGGGTGCTCTTCAAGCGTTGGTTGGTCTCGACCAAATACGTATTTTCTTGCGTTAGGGTATCAACGGCAGCCACGCCTTCTGTCACGTCGCTCATCCAGACCATATCAACGGATACAGGAGCGGCCTCGCCAGAGGGCAAACCGGACTCACTGTTTTCGCCTTGAGCTAAGGCGCGCACGCCCCGTGCTTCAATGCGTCGGCCGGTGGCAACGTGATTTAAGTCAATCGTAAAACCACGTCCGTCGCGACGCAGGGTTTTAACAGACAGAATCAGAAGATCTGCTGCCTCTTTTTCAAAGCCGCTTAAGACGTCCTCAAAACTTGAGTCTACCCCCCGATACAAGTCCAGTAACACGGCCAGACGACGCGAGCATTGGCCTGTGTCATTGTCTTGACCAAACCAGCCAAAATATCCGTCGGGTGACGCCTCAAGGGCAGCCGCCATAGAGGCGCCGTGACGGCGAGAGGCGGCACGGTCTTGTTCTGCGCGGTGCCACCCCCGGTGCTGCCAGTAGAGCACAGCCAGGGCGGGCACGATGATTAAGAGGGTCGCGCCTGCAATCGCCAACCAAAGGGGTGAGAGTGTCATAACTTAGTTTGGTGCAATTGGAGTCTTTTTTGAACCCGATTTGTTATGTCACCTACTACCTCTTCCCAGGGGCGCGTTCTAGAGTCTGTAATAGCCTCCACGGTGTCAAACCATGGCACGCGTTTAGCGCCTAGCAGATTGGCATGGTTTAACAGGACGATGGTTTCTTGTCCCACCGCGCCAGCCATGTTCCATATCGCAGTCTGAGTGGTGATCACCAAGTCAAGAGATGTCAAGAGAGCGAGCACGTCATCAACGTCTTCGCGAAGGTTAAGGTCGTCCCAACATTTTATATCTACCCCATAGAGCGCTTTTGCTTTTGCAAGTTCGTAGCTTGCGTCACCATGATAAAGATTCACAAAGCTGGTGTTTGGCAAAGTCAGAACGGGCTTCCAATCCTCAATGTGGGTGTAATGTTTGACACGCATACGATAGTTATCAATGATCTCAGATCTCCAGCAGAGACCAATTTTGAACTGATCATTGATGGCGGCGAGGCGGTTGCCCCACTTCTGAGTCAAATCAGAGTCGACCTTCAGTCTTGGGGTCGTATCTGGAAAGTCACTCAAGGACCGCCTGTATTTTCTCGGTAACGATCCCGCAAAACACTCCAGATCATAATCGTAGACTGGAAACTTTTGATTAACCCGGTCCTCTAAAGTAACGGGTATGATTTCTGCTGAGGGATAGGTTCTTTTGAATGCTTTTTCTAACCGCGGATCACATTCGATAATACACTGTTTGGCGTCTCGAATCGCGTCTCCGTAACATGTTGAGAATCTAACCTCATCTCCAATGCCCTGTTCCGGACGAATGCGCAGGATTTTTTTTGCGGTTGTCTGGCAGTCCCAGTTTTTCTCGGTAGACAGCAAAGAGAGTGCAGCGTGTCGCCCCTTAGAATTCTTGTTGTCGCTTAAATCCCAGCCTTCCCCAAGCCGTCCCTGGGCCATATAGATTACCGACAAGTTGTATATTGCTCTCGGGTCATTTGGTTCTAACGCTAAAACTGTATTGAACACCTCGACGGCTGCCTCGTAGTTTTGGAGTTCAAGATGAATAAGCCCAAAATCGTTGAGGGCGGGGATGTAATCTGGCTCTGTTTCAAGTGCCTTTTCTAGGTAGCTAATCGCGTTGGCATAATCAGCCTTTTCAAGAGACAGGTTTCCAAGTGCGGCCAAAGCAAAAGTGTTTTCCGGGTCGTCCTGAATAATATCTAAGAATATATTTCGAGCGCTTTCTTTGCGGTCTTGGTGGATCAGTAGCTTTGCAATTGTGACACGTGCGGAAACGTCACTCGGACGAAGCGCGACTGCTTTGTCTAGGGCTGAAATCGAGTTTTCAAGCTCATCTTTTGCCGCCGCTAGTTTTGCCGCCTCTAGAAAAAGGGATACATTGTCTTTCTCTCTGTTCAATAACGGTGTGATAAGAGATTGAGCCTTTCCATAAAGCCCTAATTCTCGGTACGCGATGGCCAACGGCAGATCAATATTGATCCGAGGGGTGCCCCTTTGGCGCGTTTTTTTGAGTTCTTTTGCAGCCTCGCGCCATTCTCCCAAGGAGAGCAAAGCAATCCCTAAGCTATGCCGGCTTGAAATATCTTTAGGGTCTATGTCTAAGATTTGCCTATATGTGTCGGCGGCAATTTGAAAGTTATTCATTCGCACCGCTGCGCTGCCCAAGTTGAGCAATGTCTGCCGGTGTGAATTAAGTGCCACGGCAACCTGAGCCGAGTCAAATGCGCCAGCAAAATTACCGAGTTGAGCACGCGATACGCTCAGATTAAGGTGCGCGTCCGAAGCGCTAGGTTTATAGGTCACGGCTCGTTGAAAGGCTGCTTCTGCTTCTGCCCACATGTTCTGGCGTGCAAACCTCAGGCCTTGTTCAAAAGCTGACTGTCCAGCCTCCGGTGTTGTCTCGGGCGACAGGACTTTGTTTTCTGGGCCTGAATTTTTGCCGCGTAATTTCTGTAGCCAACTCAGAGCGGCTCTCCCGTGCATGCGATGAGGCTTGCTGTCTTGTTGCAGATCAAATTGTCTCATAGTGTTATATGGTATAGATCGCTTCTACAAAACCTAGATTAAACATTCAGTCTTCAGCATGAAACTCAAACAACACAACGACATAGATTTTATTTGGGGAACCCCCGTATTTGCGTTCACCTGGCCAAATGCAACCGCAATTAATACCGAGCTCAAGGCCTTAATTCTTGAGCGCAAAGCAAGCCAGCCCTCACGTCACACGAACGGCCATGAAGGCTGGCGCTCTTCTGACGATGTTCTGAAATGGCCTTCACCGGCAGTTCAAACCCTCCAAGCTTGGATCGTTGAGGCTTTTAAGAAAGCCACACAGAGCACCAGCAGAGGACAGGATTACAGCGGCAGTATCCGGATCTCCTGTTGGGCAAATGTAAATCACTCTGGCGATTTCAAAGCCGTGCACAGACATCCGAACAGTGCGTGGTCGGGCGTTTATTATGTTGATGCTCAGCAACCAGAAGACACCTCAAACCGCTCTGGCCATATTCACTTTCAAGATCCGAGGTGTGGTGCTGGCATGTGCCCAGACGCTTTTGACTTATTTGGACAACAGCGCGAGCTGCAACCATCGACCGGCCAGATGCTCTTGTTTCCCTCATGGCTGCCGCACGGCCTGTCGCCGTACCACGGAAAGGGCGAGCGTATTTCTATTGCCTTCAACATTGCGCTCTTGGATTTGATGTAAGCGACAGACATGGTCACCAATAATATGATCGAGAATAAGACTTTGCGAGAAAACGGTATGCAGGCGACGGATTTTAAATTGTCTGACGGTACATGTGTGTGGTGGACAACGCCAATTTTGAAACGGCTTTTGCCTAATGCTGCTGAGATTAATTCTGGGCTAAAAGAAATGGTGCTAGCGCGCGCCGAAGCCTCTCTCACGGTTAAAAAAAGTAACGAGGGCGGCTGGCACTCTGATGAAGATTTGCTGAGTTGGGGTGGTCCAGAGATCGCACAGTTGCAGCGGTGGATTATTGAAGGCTTTCAAGATTTGACCACAGCCATGTCTGGTGGCCAACCTTACAAAGGAAACCTGGAACTTAACGCGTGGGCTAATCTCAATCGCAGGGGCGACTATAATAATATCCATACACATCCCGCCTGCGTTTGGTCTGGCGTGTATTACGTTGAGGTGGGTGACCCCCCGACAGAGAAGCATCCTAAGTCAGGCGCGATCGAATTCTTTGATCCCCGAGCGGGCGCTGAGATGATCGCCATGCCTGGGATGCCATTTTCTCAGCAGAAACTGGTCCATCCTTCTTCCGGGCAGATGATCATGTTCCCCAGCTGGTTGAAGCATCTTGTCCACCCCTATTGGGGTGAACAAGAGCGTATTTCAATTGCCTATAATGTTCGGCTGCGGCCAAATCAGTAGTGCGCAGCTTACCGGCTGCCCCCCTCTGACCGGTGCTCCCATATGCTGGGCTCGCATTAACAGTGTCCGGCTCTGTAATATGGTATAGATCGAGTCTAGAAAACCTGGATCAAACATTAAGTCTTCAACATGAACCTCAAACTCAAGAACGATGTAGAACTGTGTTGGGCAACCCCTGTATTCATGTTCTCTTGGTCTGATGCAGAGGCAATAAATGTTGAGCTCAAGGCCCTCATTCTTGAACGCAAGGCCCTGCAATCTGCTCTCGACAGAAGCAATTCCGGTGGCTGGCAATCGACTGACGACCTTATGAAGTGGCCTTCAGAGGCTGTTCAGACCTTCCAGGAATGGGTGGTTGATGCGTTTCAAAAAGCCACACAAAAAACCGGACGAGGGCAGGACTATACTGGCAAGATTCAGATTTCCGGTTGGGCCAATGTTAACGGTCCGGGTGATTTCAACGAAGTTCATACCCACCCGCATTGTGCGTGGTCCGGTGTCTATTATGTCGACGTTGATACCGAGACCGCCGACTCAGAGCGCTCAGGTTTTATAAGTTTTATAGATCCGCGTCGGGGAGCTGATATGTGCCCTGATCCTTTCGCACTCTTTGGTAAAGGGCGGCAGATGAGACCTCAGAACGGTCAAATGTTGTTATTCCCGTCTTGGCTTCAACATAGCGTTACGGCCTATCGAGGTGCGAGCGAACGGATCTCGATTGCCTTCAATATCGTTCTCTTAGATTTGATGTGAGTCGCACATATGAGCGATAAAAATACCTCGCCTGAACAGGGTATGCAGGCGACAGATTACAAGATAGCTGACGATACGCTGATGTGGTGGTCAACGCCGATCTGGCATAAAGCTTGGCCCAAAGTCACCGAGATGAACAGCGCGCTCAAAGTGCTTATTTATAAGCATGAACAATCGGATAAAAGCTTAAGCCGAAGTAATGAAGGGGGGTGGCACTCACAAGAAGATTTCCTCCTTTGGGGAGGTCAAGCTGTGGCACACTTGCAGCAAAGAATGATGTACGGTTTTCAAGAGCTGACAAAGGCGATGACTGGAGGAACACTCTATAACGGCAGAGCCATTCTGAATGCATGGGTCAATGTTAACCGCGATGGCGACTATAACTCCGTGCACACGCACCCTGGCTGTGTATGGTCAGGGGTCTATTACGTCGAGGCGGGCGACCCGGTACACGAAAAATATTCAAAATCTGGTGTTATAGAATTTGTTGATCCAAGAGCGGGTGCCGAAATGATGGCCGCACCCGGTTTGCCATTCGCTCAAAATATAACAAAGCGGCCCAAAACCGGCGATATGATTATGTTTCCGAGTTGGTTAAAGCACTTCGTTCACCCATACCGTGGCACAGGTGAACGAATTTCAATCGCCTTCAATATTAGAGTGCGGCCAAAGCTTTAGCGCCGCACTCCAAAAATTGACCTAGTAACGATAAGCTTCCGGTTTGAACGGGCCTTGTGCATCCACGCCGATGTAGGCGGCTTGCTTCGGTGTCAGCTTGGTCAGTTTTGCGCCAATCTTTTCCAGGTGAAGGGCGGCCACTTTTTCGTCCAGATGCTTGGGCAACACGTAAACCTGCTTTTCGTAATTGCCTGCGTTTTTCCACAACTCAATTTGGGCCAGCACCTGGTTGGTGAAGGACGCGCTCATCACAAAGCTGGGGTGACCGGTTGCGCAGCCCAAGTTCACCAAACGTCCTTCGGCCAATAAAATAATGCGCTTGCCGTCTGGGAACTCAATTTCGTCGACCTGTGGCTTCACGTTGTGCCATTTGTAGTTCTTCAGGGCATCGACCTCAATTTCTGTATCAAAATGGCCGATGTTGCAGACGATGGCGCGGTGTTTCATTTCCCGCATGTGATCAATGGTAATCACATCCACGTTGCCGGTGGTCGTCACGAAGATATCGCCGACCGAGGCGGCGTCTTCCATTGTGGTGACTTCGAACCCTTCCATGGCGGCTTGCAGCGCACAGATGGGATCAACTTCTGTCACCATCACACGACAGCCTGCATTGCGCATGGAATCTGCTGAGCCCTTGCCGACATCACCATAGCCATTCACCACGGCGACCTTGCCGGCCATCATCACATCGGTGGCACGCCGCACGCCATCGACCAGGCTTTCGCGGCACCCGTAAACATTATCAAACTTGGATTTGGTGACACTGTCGTTGACGTTAATGCACGGCACTTTCAAGGTTCCGGCTTTGGCCATTTCATAAAGGCGATGCACGCCGGTGGTGGTTTCTTCGGAAATGCCGCGCACGTCATTAAGCAGCTCCGGGTATTTCTCGTGCATGATCTGGGTCAAGTCGCCGCCGTCATCCAAAATCATGTTCGGACGCCAGCCATCAGGGCCTTCAATGGTCTGCTCAATCGCCCACCAGAATTCTTCGTCGGTCATACCTTTCCAGGCAAACACAGGAATTTCTGCTGCTGCGATGGCCGCGGCCGCGTGATCTTGGGTTGAAAAGATATTGCAGGAGCTCCAGCGCACTTCGGCACCCAATGCGGTCAATGTTTCAATCAGCACCGCGGTTTGGATGGTCATGTGCAGGCAACCTGCAATGCGTGCGCCTGCGAGGGGTTTGCTGCTGCCATACTCTTCACGAGTGGCCATCAGGCCAGGCATTTCGGTTTCGGCCATTTCGGTTTCGTGGCGGCCCCACTCAGCCAGAGAAATGTCAGCAACTTTGTAATCTGTAAAACTCATGGGGGCTCCTAAAGGCGTTCAGAATGTGAGGGGATGAAGTCAAAATGGCGGGAGTAATCAGGTTGGCCAGTTGAAATTTGCACCGCATATACCAGTCGACTCGGTTGTGAGCAAGCCGCTGCCCCCGTTCAAAACGGGGGTTATACGTTTGCCATCTCTTGAATAAAGGCGTTCAGACGCTCGGAATCCGCGTCATTGGTCAGCCGCCGGGCGCGGCCGGACACGGCGGAGAGGTTGAGCGCACGCACCCGCTTTTTCACCCGCGGAATACTGCCCGCAGCCATAGACAGTTCCGTGATGCCTAAGCCCAGTAGAAGTGGGGTTAAGCGTTCGTCGCCAGCCATTTCGCCACAAATCGACACAGGAATACCAGCAGCAGCGGCGGCCTCAGCGGAAAACTGGATCAGTCTCAGTACGGCGGGGTGTAGAGGGTTATAGAGGTGCGCCACGGTTTCGTCGCTGCGATCAATGGCCAGCGTGTATTGCGTTAAATCGTTGGTGCCGATGGCGAAAAAGTCGGCCTCGGCGGCCAGGGCATCGGCAGCCAAAGCCGCCCCAGGAATTTCGATCATGATTCCCAGGGGGGGAATCGGGTCTGCAATTTTGACCCCCTTACGTTTTAGCCGACCGGCTAACCTGGTCAAAATACGCCGCACCTCGCGTACTTCTTCTACAGTGCACACCATGGGCAGTAGAATTCGTACCGGACCATAGGCCCCGGCGCGCAGAATGGCGGTCAGCTGTTCCATAAAAGGCTTGCGGTGTCGCAGCGAGAAGCGGATAGCGCGCAATCCAAGCGATGGATTAGGGCCGCGCTCAAAGCCTAACGCATCGCTGAGTTTGTCCGCCCCGATATCCAGGGTGCGAATGGTCACCGGGCGTCCATCCATACGATCAACCACATTGCGCAAAACCGAAAACTGCTCGTCTTCTTTGGGCAGATCAGTTCGGTTCATGAACAGGAATTCACTGCGCAGCAGGCCAATGCCGGTCGCGCCGGATTTGATGACGCTGTCGATCTCGGTCGGCAGTTCAATATTGGCCTGGAGGTTAATCGCCACGCCATCCTCGGTGACGGCTGGGACTGTGCGCAATTTGTCCAGCAGCTTGCGACTGCGCAGATAGGTCGCACGGCGTTTGCGGTATTCGTCCAACGTCGCGGCCGCGGGGTTGAGAATGACATATCCGGCACTCCCATCAACGATCACGGTATCGCCATTACGCGCCCAGTTTGTCAGTTCCGTGGCGGCAACAACGGCAGGCAGCCCCAGGGACCGCGCCATGATCGCCGTATGACTTTCGACACCGCCCAGCACGGTGGCCAGGCCGGCAACCTGGCTCGGGTCTAACAAGGCGGTATCAGCCGGGGACAACTCGTCGCTGACGATCACGGCGTTGCGGGGCAGGGACCCAAAGGCAACAGACTCTTTTTTACCAAGACAGCGCACCAGTCGGTTTCCAACCTCACGGATGTCGTCAATGCGGGTCGACAGGTAGCTGTCTTCCATAGCCGCGAAAGCGTCTTCCATGAGATTGATTTCTTTGAGAACGGCGGCTTCCGCGTTGATTCTGTCTTGTTCAATGCGTTTCTGTACGCCGCGGATCAAGCGTGACCCCTTGAGCATCTGTTGATAGGCCTCCAACAGGTAGCCGAGCTCTTCGCGTGCGGCACCCGGCAACTGTGACGCCTTTTTCTGCAACACGTCGATTTCCCGGCTCGACTTTCGCGCGGCACCGGCCAGTCTGGCTTGCTCACCCTTGATGCGATTCTCTGGAATGCGGACTTCTCGGACATACACGTTGTAGCGTGAGTCATGCAGGTACACGGTGCCAATGGCGATGCCGCGCCCCACGGCCACGCCTGGAAACTGACGTTGTGTGCCAGAGTCTTGTTTACCGGCACCTTGTTTGCCAGCATTTTTTTTGCGGCTGTCTTTGCGCATTGGCGGATCAGTCTTCATGGAAGCCGTCCTCGACAAGCTGACATAAGCTGTCCATTGCCGCTGATGCATCGGCTCCTGTGGCGGATAAACTGATCTCGGTTCCCGGCGCAGCGGCGAGCATCAACAGGCCCATGATGGAACAACTTGAGACTTCCAGTTCGCCGCGTGACACGGTGACCGTCGCGTCAAATTGCTCGGCGGTTTTGCAGAACTTTGCCGCCGCCCGCGCGTGCAAACCTTTAGTGTTTACGATTTTCGCCGTGCGTTGAATGGTGTCCGACATGGCAGATTATAACTCTATTCGCTTTGGGCCAGCAGAGCGGAAGCCACATTGATGTATTTACGTCCAGCGTCTTGGGCCTGCAGCACCGCCGTTGCCATGGGCTCGGTTGAACGCACCGAGGCCAGCTTGATCAACAAGGGCAGATTAACACCGGCGATCACTTCGACATTGGCGTTTTCCATAATTGATATCGCCAGGTTAGAAGGCGTGCCGCCAAACATGTCGGTCAGCACAACCACACCTTTGCCGGTGTCTACTTTTTCAACAGCGGCAACAATTTCTGCACGGCGCTGTTCCATATCATCGTCAGGCCCAATGCAAATACTCGCGGTCTGAGCTTGCGGGCCAACCACATGTTCAAGCGCGGCAAACAGTTCCAGTGCCAAGCGACCATGCGTTACGAGAACCATGCCAATCATCAATCAAGCGTCCGTTTATGATGCGGGGTGTCCTGCCGACTTTTATAATCAAGACAGGAGTGCCACGTGTGTGAGTTCAGTTAAATATTTATTCGAAGGCCTACAAAACCAAATCCGTATTACCTTAGTGATCATTAAGGTCGCGGTGGCGGAAGTCAAACGCAATCCCCCGTGATATAAGCCACTTTGCCAACTGTTCAACAGTGTAAACGGAGCGGTGACGCCCTCCGGTGCAGCCAATGGCAATGGTCAGGTAACTTTTGCCTTCTTCCCGGTAACGCGGCAGCAGCGGGGTCAGTAACCCTTTGAGATGCGCCATAAACGACTCAAAGTCTGGATCAGCGGCCACATAATCACCCACGGGTTGATCCAGTCCGGACAGGGGTTTGAGGTCCGCGACATAATGCGGGTTGCGCAGGAAGCGCACATCAAACACCAGGTCGGCCTCGCGTGGCAGTCCATTGCGATAACCGAACGATACCAAATCAATGTGCATGGCACGGTCGGCTTCTCCGCTGAACGTTTTCTCCAACAGTCGTTTCAAATCGGCTGGCGTCAGGCTTGACGTATTGAGCACCAAATCTGCTGCTGCCTGAACAGGGCGTAGCAAATCACGCTCCAGAGTAATGGCACCGGCGACGGGTAGGTCTCCGGCTAAGGGGTGAGGTCGTCGCGTTTCCGTGAATCGCCGCATCAGGACGTCATCATCACTGTCGAGATAAATCAGGGTTGGGATAACGCTGCCACCTTGGGAAAGGTGCTGCAGCTCTTTAACCAGGTTTTCGGCATCAAAGTCACGGGTGCGCACGTCTATGCCAATCACCAGCGGTCGATCGGGCCCACCACCGCGCAATGCGGCTTCCAGCAGATACACGGGCAGATTATCGACGGTTTCAAACCCGAGATCTTCCATAGCATTGAGCGCCGAGCTTTTGCCTGCACCCGACATGCCGGTCACGATAAAAAGACGGACGCCCTCTTGGCCCGGCTCGCGGCTCAGCCGACGGAACTGCTGATCACTCAATTTAGGTGGCGTTTCACTCATCTGTATTTTCCACAATTGCGCCAGACTCGTTGATTTTATGCGCAGCTAGTTTGACTCTTGCTACGGCTGAGGGTAACAGCGCATCGATTTGAATTCCCGTCAGGGTCACGCCCTCTATCGTACACGAGAGGGACTCCGGCAGGCGCGGGATCGCTTCAACCGGCGTCAGGTCTACCACCAGTCCAATCTGTACCGAGGGCGTGAAAGGCAGAGTGATGATCCCAACCCCCCGGACCTCAATTTTACCGGCGATGGCCTGTGGCGCTGTGGCAACCAGAGCGTCATTTTTAACACTGACCTCGCAATAGTCGTCTGAAATCAGCGTTGCACCGTCGTCAATCAGGCGCAACGCCAAGTCTGATTTGCCCGCCCCAGAGGGGCCACGCAGCAGGATGCCAAGGCCGTCGATCGACACACAAGAGGCATGGATAATAGTCATCATAGTCACAGTCATGACCTGAACCTGATCCTTTGTCCTGCCCCCGGTCAAGCGGCAGCGCCATACAAACACCAAAGTGTCATAGCTCTGTTCACTGACCGCGCATCTGATATACCCGCACTCCATCACGATCTCTGATTTAGGGCTTTAAAACTTAACCGGCACGGACTCGCGCTCAGCAATGCTTCTCGAAATCCTCTCTGTGATGGCCCCCGTCGGCATTCTGGCCCTGATCGGTTTTACCTGGGACCGCAAGGGTCTGCCATTTGACACCAATATGGTGGCCTATCTGGTGACCAATATTGGCGCGCCCTGCCTCATCGTCTCGACCCTTCTGGCCAACCGTCCAGACCCGGAGGTGATTCAGGAAATGGGCCTCGCCGCTCTGCTGGTCGTCGGCTCTGTCACCGTGGTTGCCACAATTGGTCTCCGGTTGGCAGGCAAGTCCCTCAGGGTTTATCTGCCCGCGCTGACCTTTCCGAACTCTGGCAATATCGGCATTCCGCTGTGCCTGTTTGCGTTTGGTGATGAAGGTCTGGCGCTGTCGGTGGCGTTCTTTTCGATTATGGCGTTGACCCAGTTTACCTTGGGCGTGGGAGTCGCCGCAGGTCGCATGGCCATCAAAGACGTCATTGGAAACCCTGTTCTTTGGGCGGCGGCTGTCGCCTTTACTCTACTGATCATAGAGGCCGCCTTGCCGCGCTGGGTCAGTGGTACGGTTGATACCATCGCCGGCATGGTCATTCCGCTGATGCTGATGTCTTTGGGAATTTCACTGTCGCGTCTCAGGCCGAATGATCTGATGCGCAGCACGGTGTATTCCGTTGCGCGGTTGACTTTAGGGTTTGCCGCCGGTGTGGGAATCTCAGCCTTGCTCGGTCTTGATGGTATCGCGCGCGCCGCGGTGATCATTCAATCGGCTATGCCGACGGCGGTGTTTAATTATCTGTTTGCGCTGCGTTACGACAACCGCCCGACCGAGGTGGCGGGCATTGTTGTGGTCTCAACGGTACTGTCGTTTATCACGCTGCCGTTTCTGTTGGCCTATGTGCTGGCCGGTCCTGGTTTATGAGGCCCGGTTTATAAGCCCTGATTTATAAAGATGGCAGACGCACTGTAAACACGGCACCGCCTTCATCCGTGTTGGTCGCGCTGATGTTGCCCTTATGCGCTTCGACGATCTGTTTCGAGATCGACAAACCCAAGCCAGAATGGATGCCGAACTTCTCTTCCTCGGGGCGTTCCGAATAGAACCGGCTGAAAATTGCCTCTTCTTTGCCGGTTGGAATCCCCGGGCCTTGGTCACGCACTTTTACCGTCACATACCCTCTATCCCTGCGCGCCTCTAGGAACAGCTTGCCCCCGGGCGGGCTGAAGGAAATCGCATTGCCAATCAGATTACGAAACACTTGTGCCAATCGGCCTTCAAGCCCTGAGACGGTCAACGAATCATTGGACGGTATATCCAGGTCAATGTGGGGGGCACCTGGCTTGTCTGTGGCGTTGTGAATGCTGGCCAAGGTTTCAAGCAAGATCGCGATCTTCACCGGTTCGCTCTCAGCCCGTGACAGTTCCGCATCCAAGCGCGAGGCATCCGAGATATCCGAAATCAATCGATCAAGGCGGGTGACATCATCTTGAATGATGCTCATCAGTTGCTTCTGCTGATCCGGGTCTTTGACACGGGCCACGGTTTCCACGGCGCTGCGCAATGATGTCAGCGGATTTTTAATTTCATGGGCCACGTCTGCTGCAAATTGTTCGGTGGCATCCATGCGCTGCCACAGGGCTTCGGTCATCTCGCGCAACGCACTGGACAGCGCCCCAATCTCGTCGCGCCGTGTGCTGAGGTCGGGAATGGTGTGCTGGCGGTTGCGGCCATCGCGCACCAGAGCCGCCGCTTCGGCCAGACGTTTCACCGGTCGGGCAATGGTCCCGGCCAAGTAAAGCGACAGCAGTACTGTGACTCCAAAGGTCCAGGCAAAAATGGTCAGAATCGACTTCCGAACTTCAAACAAGCGCGCTTCAACACGGGCGTCATCTTCCGAGACAAACACTGCGCCAACAATTTGTTTGTAAAACTGAACCGGCACGGCAACGGTTAAGACCTTGCGGCCATTGGAGTCCAATCGCACGGCATTGGCGGCTTCACCCCGCTCCAAGGCGCCAACCACTTCCAAAAAATCGTAGGCTGTGCCGTTGACCTGTTCCACATAGGGGTCGAGGTCTTCGCGGGACCCAATGACGGCCTCAGCCCAATCAAAGGACTGCCGCAGCAGCCAGCGGGTGAGGGTGTCTTCTTCGATTTCCGGCAAATCGACCACACGGACTTCACCGCCCGGTCCGCGCAACAAGCGGCTGTCAGCGATCATCGCACCGCCGGTGCCATAAAGCCGGGCGCGCACGTTGGCAAGGCCTGCCAGGCGACGCACCAATTGTTGAGCATTAACCCGATCAATACGACGGGTTGCGCCTGCGGGCATGAACGCCCCAAACGCTTCGCTTTCGGTTTCGATCACCACCGCGCCTTCGCCAATCGAAGCGGCGATCAATTCGCCCTCAGTGCGCAGGGCATCCAACTCCGTCGCGATCAGAGATTGCTCGTACTCGTCGAGGAACAGGAGACCAAGGCCCAGCAGCACCGGCGCAACCAGGTTGACCGCCAGCACACGCCGGGTGAGCAACGTCAGCCGCAAGCCGCGACTGCTGACCCGGCGGGTGCTCTCGCGTCTCTTGTGACGTTCGGTCGATGGGGCAATGCGAAGGTCTTGTTCGGCGCGCACGCGATCATCCTTGATTGGCGCCGTCGCGGCAGGGTTAAGCGGCGGCTTCCCGATACTTATACCCTACGCCGTACAGGGTCTCGATATTTGCGAACTCACCATCCACATGCCGGAATTTTTTCCGCAAGCGTTTGATGTGGCTGTCGATGGTCCGGTCATCCACGTATATATTTTCGCCGTAAGCTGCATCAATCAACTGATCCCGGCTCTTGACATGACCCGGCCGCGTTGCCAGCGCCTGAATGATCAGAAACTCGGTGACGGTCAGATTCACCGGACTTTCTTTCCACTTGCACAGGTGTTGCGCCGCATCCAGGGTCATTTCACCCCGTTTGATGGCGGTTTCTGAGTCGCCGTCGCCGTTTTCCTTTTGGGCTTCGATGCGTCGCATCACGGCTTTAATGCGCTCAATCAGCAGCCGCTGCGAGAAGGGTTTTTTGATGTAATCGTCGGCGCCCATGCGCAGACCGTGCAACTCGTCGACCTCGTCATCTTTGGAGGTCAGAAAAATCACCGGTGTCGGCGCTTTGTCCTGCAACCGTTGCAGCAACTCAATGCCGTCCATGCGCGGCATCTTGATGTCGAGCACGGCCAGATCTACGGGGTTATCGATTATGCCGCGCAAAGCCTCGGCGCCGTCCCTGTAAATGGCAACCTCGAATCCTTCCTGCTCCAGCACAATGGAGACGGACGTCAGAATATTGCGGTCATCATCGACCAGTGCGATTCGGTAAGCCATTGCGGCCTCCCCTCTCAAGTTAGTCCTGTAGATGTGTCCTCGTTAGACCCGGTTGACGTGTGGACTGTCTTTCGTTCGATCCGCACACTTCCGATGAGAACATATATCATGCACCATTATGGCAGAATTACTGTGTTTTGCTGCCCGATTTTTGCCATAATTGAAAAATGCTGCTTGGCTTAAAAAAGCCCGGCGGCTCTGTTGCGCTGCACCATTTTTGTTGGCGCGCCACCCTGTTGCCTTGGCTGTTCCGGGGGGTTATGAAAGGCTCAAATACGGCCAGTTGGGGCACTTTACCCGCCTCCCATGCTGGCTTTTCTTTTATTTACGCTTCTCGGGAGTTCTAGGGTGGATAATACAGGTCACGTGGTCAGTTCTTTTGGCATCGACAAAAACGGCATCAACACCAAGGGGACGGTGCACTGGAACTTCGGCTCCGCTCAACTCATCGAAACGGCCGTGCGCCGCAAGGAAGGCAAACTGTCCAAAGATGGCGCCCTGGTCTGCATCACCGGCCAGCACACGGGTCGCTCCCCCAACGACAAGTTCATCGTTAAAGACGACGTCAGCGCAACCACAATTGATTGGGGCAAGGTCAACGTTCCCATGACCCCGGAGCACTTTGACGCTCTGCATCAAAAGATCCTTGCGCACATGTCGGCCAAGGATCTTTTTGTTCAGGACTGCTACGCCGGGGCCGACCCCGACAATCGCTTGCGGGTCCGCATCATTAACGAAAACGCCTGGCACAATCTGTTTGCCCGCAACATGTTCATTCAGCCGAAGGATGACGCGCTCGGCAATTTTGAGCCTGAGTTCACCGTTTTGCAGGCGCCGTCTTGCCACGCTGATCCTGCTGTTCACGGCACCAATTCTGAAGTGTTTGTGGTCGTAAACTTCTCTAAAAAACTGGTCATCATCGGTGGCACCATCTACGCCGGTGAAATCAAGAAATCCATTTTCTCGATCCTCAACTACATTCTGCCCGAGCGCGGTGTGCTGCCCATGCACTGCTCCGCCAACATCGGACCCGAAGGCAATACGGCGATTTTCTTTGGACTGTCCGGCACCGGAAAAACAACCTTGTCTGCGGATCAATCCCGCGTCCTGATCGGCGATGACGAACACGGCTGGAGCGACACCAGCGTGTTTAACTTCGAAGGCGGCTGCTACGCCAAGGTGATCAATTTGTCCGAGGAAGCAGAGCCGGAAATTTACGCCACCACCCAGCGTTTCGGCACCATTCTCGAAAACGTTGTGATGGACCCCGACACCCGCGCGTTGGACCTCAACGATGGCTCATTGACGGAAAACACCCGCGCCTCTTATCCGGTCGATTTCATTCCCAACACGTCTGAAACCGGCTTCGGACCGCTGCCGAAAAACGTCATCATGCTGACCGCCGATGCCTTTGGTGTGTTGCCCCCCATTTCCAAGCTCACCGCTGAACAGGCGATGTATCACTTCCTGTCCGGCTATACCGCCCGCGTGGCTGGCACTGAAAAAGGCGTCAAAGAACCCCAAGCCGCCTTCTCGGCCTGCTTTGGCGCGCCGTTCATGCCGCGTCACCCGACGGTCTACGCCAAGCTGCTCGGCGAGAAGATCGAAAAAACCGGTGCCACCTGCTGGC
>CAYGSZ010000017.1:6668-24113 GCA_964352705.1 uncultured Rhodobacterales bacterium | reverse complement strand
TGCTTGACGGCGGTCACCTGTTGTTTTACGCCATCGAAGCCTTACGTGGACGCCCCCTTTCTGATCAAGCGCAGGAGTGGGGGTTGCGTTTTGGCTTGGTATTGGTGCTGTCGCTTATGGTGTTCGTAACGTGGAACGATATCCTACAATTATAGCGACAGACGTCGTGAGTCTCCTGCAATGGACCCGGAAAAGTATTAAAGTGGAGCCGTGTAAAGGGTGACTAACGTTCGTCAATCTTGGTTGATAGGTGTTTTGTGCACAGTATTTATGATGCTGGCCACTTCAATGACCTATGCTCAGCAATTGGGCGGTACGATTTCTCAGGTTGCTGTTCAAGGTAATCAGCGGATTGAGCCAGCTACAATTCGAACCTATATATCTGTGCGGGAAGGGGATCCGTTTGACCCGGTGACGATTGACCGTTCACTTAAGAACCTCTTTGCTACCGGGCTGTTTGCTGATGTTAGCATCGGGCGACAGGGCGATATTCTGATTATTCGGGTTGTTGAGAATCCGATTATAAACAGAATCACTTTTGAGGGTAACAAAAGGCTTGATAACGATAAGCTTCAGCCTGAAGTACAATTGCGACCGCGTGTTGTTTATACACGGACAAAGGTTCAACAAGACGTAGAGCGCATTCTAGACCTTTACCGCCGCAGTGGCAGATTTGCGGTTACGGTTGAGCCAAAAGTTATTGAACTCCCGCAAAACCGTGTTGATCTCGTATTTGAGGTGAATGAGGGCGATCCAACTTACGTTCGCAAGATTACCTTTATTGGTAACGAAAAGTTTTCTGATGGCGATTTGCGCGACGTTGTGCTGACCCGTGAAGAACGCTGGTGGCGCTTCCTGACGTCCAATGACACTTACGACCCTGATCGGATGGCGTTCGATCAGGAATTGTTGCGCCGTTACTACTTGTCTGAAGGATATGCTGACTTTGAGGTCATCTCAGCAGTGGCTGAATTGTCTCCAAACAGAAAGAGCTTCTTTATCACAATGACGGTTGATGAAGGGCCTCGCTATCGGTTTGGCGAAATGACAGTTGATGTTGCTATTCCTAATCTTGATCCGGATGTGTTGCGGACTGCAATCGTGCCATCACAAGGGGACTGGTATAACGCCGAAGATATTGAGGGCACTGTTGACGTCTTTACGGACCTCGTCGGGGCTCTTGGTTATGCTTTTGTGGATATTCGCCCGCGTGTCTCGCGTGACGTTGCAAACCGGACTATCGATATCATCTTCGATGTTCAAGAAGGACCACGTGTTTTTGTTGAGCGCATCGACATCACTGGCAACGTCAGAACACTCGATAAGGTTATTCGACGCGAGTTTAGGTTGGTTGAAGGCGATGCTTTCAATACGGCACGATTGCGCCGGTCTCGTGAACGCCTCCAAAACCTAGGTTATTTTAGGGAAGTCGAGGTCGATAATGTTCCATCTGAAGTGTATCCAGATCGTACCGTTGTGACGGCTACGGTTGAGGAGCAATCTACCGGTGAATTGCAATTTGGGATCGGCTTCTCCAGCGCTTCAGGTGCGTTGTTTGACGTTGGTGTTCGCGAACGCAACTTGCTTGGCAAAGGCCAAGATCTTAGGCTTAACTTCAGCTTAGCCCAGCAGCAAACTCAGATTGATCTGGGCTTTACCGAGCCATACTTCTTAAATCGTCGCCTTGCGGCTGGCGCAGATCTGTTTGCGACAGAAACAGATTTTATTGATGAAGCAGGCTTTATCAGTCAGTCAATTGGCGGATCACTCAGGCTCGGATTCAACTATAACGAATACATGTTCCAAAGGCTGACATACCTCTTGTCGTGGACCAAATTGGAGGGCATCAGCCAGTTCGCCTCTGAATTTACACGCGAACAAGAGGGCACCACGACGACATCACAAGTCAGCCAAACATTTGCGATTGATAAGAGAAACAACGTTATTGACCCTTCGGATGGCTATTTTATAAGTCTTTCTAATGACTTAGCAGGCTTGGGCGGTACAGAAAAATATGTCCGGTCGAGCGTCGCTGTTGGTTACTATTGGGAGCCCTTTGAAGACTGGACCTTTAGTGCGACAGGTAATGTCGGCTATATTCTTGGTATTGGTGAAGACATCAAAATCTTTCAAAGATACCAGCTTGGTGGTAATAATCTCCGCGGCTTCGACGATTTTGGAGCGAGTCCAAGAGCGGCTGCGACGGGAGATGCCTTAGGTGGCGACTGGATTGCAACCGCGCGCGCTGAACTGAAGATACCTCTTGGCTTACCTGAAGAGATTGGTATTACTCCAAAGATATTTAGTGATTGGGGTGCGATTGGAGCGCCGAGCGATTTGAAGGACAGGAGTTTTGATATTCTGAGTTCGCAGCGCGTTCGTGGCTCTGTGGGCCTAGGAATTGAATGGGAGTCGCCTGTCGGACCAATCAATATTGATTGGGCGCATGTCTTACGTCAGGCAGATTTTGATATTACTGAAAGTTTCCGTGTGAATTTCGGCCAAAGGTTTTAAAAAATGACTCACTTAAAAACGTCTCAGCACCTTTTTGGTGCTTTAATTCTAACTGTTGCTGCATTTGTAACAGCCGTTGCCCCAGCAACCGCCCAGGAAAGCAGCCATACACGCCCCATTATTGGTGTTCTCAATACAGAATTGATTGAGCGGGACTCTCTTGCTGCTAAAGGTGTTCGCTTGGAACGCGACAAGTACGTCACTCGTTATCAGACCGAGGTGAGAGCGCTTGAGACAGAGTTACGCGGAGAAGAACAGCGTTTAACACAGCAGCGTAACGTATTGGCACCGGAAGTATTCCAGCAACAAGTTGAGGAGTTTCAGCAGAAGTTTGCTGTTGCGCAACAGGAAGCCCGGGTTAGTCAGCAAAATCTCAATGCTGTTTTCCAACAAGCGATGATGCAGATCAATCAAGAAATGATTCGCATCTCAAGTCAGGTTGCCCAGGAGCGAGGCATTAATATGGTTATGCCGCAGAGCCTTATTCTGCTGTCAGATCCATCTATGGATATCACGCGCCCGGTGCTTGAGATTTTGAATGAACGCCTTCCTGCTGTTTCCTTGCAAGATCCAGAGGCCGTACCAACAGAAGGCAACAATGCGGCTCCTTCTTAATAAGCACATAAAAGTATGCCTGACTCTCGGTTCTTTCAACTTACCGGTCCGTTCCGGGCTAGAGAGATAGCAGCCTGGGTCGGCGCGACATCCTTCAAAGACGGTGACCTCGACCGCCTCGTTCAGGATATTTCTGATCTTAGCGAGGCTGGTCCAGAGCACTTATCATACCTGTCAGGGCCGGACTACATTGATGCCGCAGCATCGAGCGCTTGCGGCGTCTGCCTGACGACAGAAACTCTGGCGGAGTGCGCGCCTCCGAATGCAGTTATATTGCTGGTCAGTGATCCCCAGTCTGCGTTCGCAACTGCAGCGGATGCGTTTTACCGTCAAAAACAGTTACTCAGTACCAGCTGCAAACTTTCAGATTCTCAGGCGCTGATTGATGACTCTGCTCAATTGGGTGTAGATGTCATTTTAGAAGCTGGGTGTGTTGTGGGCCCTAATGTTGAAATTGGGGCGCGTACCCGCATCGGACCTGGAACGACGATTGGAGCTGGTGTTGTTCTCGGTGAGAATTGCGATATCGGTGCAAATGTTTCCCTCATGTGCTGCCTCATAAGCGACGATGTTATTATTCATCCTGGCGTTCGCATTGGTCAGGATGGGTTTGGATTTATTTTTGATACCAAAGCAGGGCGGCATCGTAAGGTTCCACAGCTTGGGCGTGTCCTCATCAAAGCGGATGTTGAAATTGGCGCAAATACCACTATTGACCGTGGTGCCCTCGGGGACACAGTAATCGGTCCTGGATGTCGGATTGATAACCAAGTTCAGATTGCGCACAACGTTGTTTTAGGTGCTCGATGCATCGTCGTCTCTCAAGTTGGCATATCGGGAAGCTGCCAAATTGGAGATGACGTTGTGTTGGCGGGACAAGTCGGCCTCGCTGACCATGTAAAAGTGGGTTCTAAGGCACAGGTTGCGGCCAAATCTGGGGTTATGCGAGATATTGAACAAGAGCAGGTGGTAATGGGGTATCCTGCGAAGCCAATTCGTGAGTTTTGGAGAGATGTTGCGGCTATTGGTCGACTAAGTAAGAGAAAGAAATCTCCATAGAAAATGGCAACTAAAAAAATGCCATATCGAGAACAGGAGCAAGTCTTATGGATGGTGAGTCAGTTCAGGCGTCTAATACGACCATAGATATTCATCGAATCATCGAAATGATTCCACATCGCTACCCGTTTTTACTGGTTGACCGGGTTGAAGATGTTGTGACCGGTGAAAGCGCTGTCGGCGTAAAGAACGTTACAATAAATGAACCCTTTTTTCAGGGACATTTCCCTAGTCGCCCGGTCATGCCAGGCGTACTGATCATTGAAGCCATGGCGCAAACTGCTGCCGTTCTGGTGGTCGATAGCCTTGGTTCTGCAGCTGAAGGTAAGCTGGTATATTTCATGAGTATCGAGAACGCCCGCTTTCGACGCCCGGTTGAGCCAGGTGATCAATTAAGGCTGATGTGCACTAAAGTGCGGCAACGTGCAAACGTATGGAAGTTTAACGGTGTTGCGAAGGTCGGCGATACAGTCGTTGCAGAGGCAACATACGCTGCAATGATTATGGATAAATAACCTGTGACAGATGTGCATACGTCGGCGGTTGTCGACTCTTCAGCCCAGATTGCCGAAACAGTAACGGTTGGTCCTTATTGTGTCATAGGCCCTAACGTCGTTTTGGATGAAGGCGTTAAGCTGACCTCTCACGTTGTGGTCGATGGTCATACGACAATTGGTGCAAACACGATCGTTCAACCTTTTGCTAGTCTTGGGACACCGCCGCAACATTCTCGTTTTAAAGGCGAACCTTCGACCCTGGTTATCGGTAAGAATAATACCATCCGAGAACATGTCACCATGCATCCCGGTACAGAACATGGACGGATGATGACGACTATTGGCGACAACTGCTTATTCATGGTGGGCAGCCATGTCGCCCACGACTGCATGGTCGCTAACGATGTTATTTTAACCAATAGCGTCGCGTTAGGCGGGCATGTGGTGGTGGATGAGTTCGCCATTATCGGTGGTCTATCTGGCATCCATCAGTATGTTCGTATTGGTAAGCACTCGATGATTGGGGGGTGCTCAGCAGTCGAAAGTGATGTCATTCCTTATGGTTCAGTAAAAGGTAACCGGGCCAGATTATCGGGCCTCAACATTATTGGCTTAAGGCGACGTGGTTTCTCACGCGAAGACATTCGATCACTGCGTACGGCTTATGGTCTTTTATTCTCTCAAGGAGGGAACATGGCGGAACGTATAAGCGAAGTCGCCGATCTTTTTGCAGAACACCCGGGTGTTCGTGATATTCTCGACTTTATTCAAGCTGATTCTTCACGCGCAATTTGCCAACCGTTGTTTGCGAATGGCAATGGAAGTTGATCCAGTCGCAAGCAACCTAACTTAATTTCGCAAGCTGAGGCTCATGAATGACATATCGAAAGATAAACTCGGTATAATCGCAGGCGGTGGCGACCTTCCAAACCTATTGATCAAAGAATGCCAAGAGCAGAAACGCCCATTTACTTTTGTCGCATTAGAGGACGAGGCGGATGTTGGCTCGTTTGCTGTTGAGCCAGATTTGATTATACGTATTGGCCGTGCAGGCCAATGTTTCAAGAAGTTCAGGGCGTCTGGTGTGCGGTCAGTCGTGATGGCTGGTAAAGTTCATCGTCCGTCCTTACTCAGGCTTAAGCCTGATTTCAGAACGCTAAAGTTTCTCATTAGAACAGGGACTCGTGCTTTTACGGATAAGGTGTCCGTTGGCGATGATCGTCTTCTGCGCTCGGTTATTAAGGAAATAGAACTGGAGGGTTTTAAGGTTGTCAGCGTCGGTGACGTGCTCTCAAGCTTGTTTGTACAACCGGGCGTATTAAGCAAGCATCAACCTAGCACCTCTGACTCTGCAAGTGTCTCTATTGGCGTCGAGGCCGCAAAAAAACTCGGGGCAGCCGATATCGGTCAGGCGGTTGTGGTTCAATCCAGGACTGTTATTGATAGGGAACAGGAGGAGGGAACCAATGCGCTTATTCAAAGATCTGGGTATGCGAAAAAAGGTGCTGACGGCCTGATCCTGGTTAAGACACTCAAACCTTCTCAGGATCGTCGTGCCGACTTACCGGTTATTGGGCCGGAAACAATTGAGCACTGCGCTAACGCTGGGTTTATAGGAATCGCGGTTGAGGCCCTGGGCACCCTCATTATTGATCGAGATAAAACGGTGGCTGCGGCTAATGCTGCTGGAATGTTTCTTATTGCCATCGACTGTACCCCGGTCACACAACAAGGCAAAAATTAAAAATGTCGTCTGGAAAGGACAGGCCAATTGTCTACCTTTTAGCCTTGGAACCCTCGGGTGACGCCTTGGGGGCTGGGTTGATAGAGGCCATTAGCCAGGAGTTGAAAGGTGAAGTCACCTTCGCCGGCGTTGGCGGGCAGGCCATGCATGAGCGAGGGTTAATATCACTATTCGATGCATCTGATCTTGCCCTGCTCGGCATTTTTGAAGTTTTACCAAAGGCGAGCTTGGTCTTTCGGCGTGTTCGTGAGGTGCTGTTAGACATAGAGCGCGTTCAGCCAGACATATTAGTGACGATTGATTCATGGGGATTCACGGGCCGTATTCATAAGGCCCTGACTAAGCAGGGGAGTCCTCTTAAGCGCGTGAGGTATGTCGCACCGCAGGTCTGGGCTTGGCGGTCTGGTCGTGCAAAGCAATTGTCGAAATGGATTGATCATTTGCTTACCCTTTTTCCATTTGAGCCGCCTTTGTTTGAAGCTGCGGGTTTGTCGGCTACGTGGGTTGGCCATCCTGTTGTTGACCGGAATAAGGATGTTGAGGCGGGAGCGCGGCTTCGGGAAAGACTCAACATAAGTAAAAGTGCCACCGTACTCGCGGTTCTTCCAGGTAGCCGCAGATCAGAAGTTAAGAGCCTCACACCGATTTTTTCTGAAACGATAGCGCACCTTCATCAGCACATTTCCGACTTGGTTATTATTGTTCCCACCGTCACGGGAGTAAGCGTTGACGTTAGAGAGTGGGCATCAACAGTGCCAGGTGGAGTTCAGGTGCTCGAAGGGGCGTTTGATAAGTTTGCAGCGATGGAGGCCTCGGATATTGCTTTAGCGGCGTCCGGAACGGTAACGTTGGAACTTGCCCGAGCGCAGGTCCCCCATGTCATTGCCTACAAAGTAAACTCGCTTTCTGCGTTCGTCTTTCGACGCTTGACACTGACAAAGTACGTTAACTTGGTAAATATTCTATTGGATAAAAAGGTTGTCCCAGAATGTCTCCAACAAGACTGCAATGCGAAGCGGCTTGCTGACGAGCTGAAAAATCTATTGAAGGGTAAATCGGGGAGGCTTGATCAGATCGCAGCTTTTGATGAGGCGCTAAGTCAGCTTACACCTCCAAATGGCAACGCGAGCCAGGCTGCAGCATTGTCAGTCATTAATCTGATGAGTTAGGTAACCAAGGCCAGGAACGCAAATCTATCTATTCAGTCTTTGCGGTTATGGTCTGTCTTAAAGGCAGAATTACCTGCGCGCGCGTACCACCTTCTGGCTTATTCGTGAAACTAATTTGGCCTTCATGAAGCCTTACAACTGCATTGATAATCGACAGTCCAAGTCCAATGCCGCTGTTCTCATCTCTGTATTGCCGCACGGTGGCATCTGATAACCCATCGATGTGGTTTTGCGCATCGCCGTTTTCTTGTTTCATCCCAATGCCATTGTCGTCGACGACTATGATTGCTCCCTGAGTCTCTGCTGTGTCTGTGTTGGCGCAAACGCTTACTGTCCCGCCGGGTAAAGTGAATTTAAGCGCGTTATTGACCAGGTTAATAACGACCTGCTTAAGCCCCTTGCGATCAGCCTCAACAACTATTGCGTCGTCTGGGAGGTTGCTTTCCAGTTTTATCTCTTTTGAGTTTGCCAGTCCGCTCAGCATGGAAACACACTCTGAGAGGATTTCATTAAGATCAACCGGCTCAAATTTAAGCGAGGTGACACCGATCTCGTAGCGAGACAGTTCGAGTAAATCATCAATCAAGATTCCAAGATGCGACGCAGAACTTTTAATTAGGCCTAAGTATTCATCAAGGTCGATTGGCTTTTTCACGAAATTTTCGCGCTGAAGCAGAAAGTCGGTGAACCCGACGATTGCATTCATGGGTGTTCTAAGTTCGTGACTGATGTTCGCCAGAAACCGGGTTTTTGCACGGTCGGCTTGCCGCGCGTCGTCTCTCGCTTGTGCCAAGGCAGACATTGTCTGTTTTTCCGCCGTGATGTCGATCATGACACCGTATAAACGTACGGGTTTTCCGTTGTCACTTTCGACAGCAGCAATGTCACGGATCCAAACCGTACGACCGTCAGCGGCGAACATTCTGTATTCAAATTCGTGTGAAATCAGTTTCGCTGTACAGTCTTGGCAAAATGAGATTGCACGATCCACGTCTTCCGGATGTATCAATGATGACCAGAATCCTGGCTCTTTCCACTTTTCTACCGGGTACCCCAGCACAGCTTCTGCATAGGGAGATGTGTAGATGAACTCGAAGGTGGTCGGGTTTGCTTCCCAGCCAATAACATTGCTGTTTTCGATAATACGTTGATAGATGGAGTCAGCTGTCATGCTTTTGAAAGCCACTATTTTCTAAGTCATAAAAAAGGCGCTGCCAGCATAGCAACGCCTTTTTCTAATAGCATAGAATCTAAGCAGAGAGCTTAACGTTTTCCAAGGTCGACATAAGGACGGTGACCTTCGCCAGTGTACAACTGGCGCGGTCGGCCAATTTTTTGCTGAGGATCTTCAATCATTTCGTTCCATTGCGCGATCCAGCCGGTTGTTCTTGCCAGAGCAAATAAAGCTGTGAACATGCTGACTGGAATGCCCATGGCCTGGAAGATGATACCGGAATAAAAATCGACGTTTGGATAGAGCTTCTTCTCAATGAAATACTCATCTTCCAAGGCAATTTTTTCCAGAGCAACAGCGATATCCAAAAGCGGATTGTTTTTAATGCCAAGTTCCGCGAGGACCTCTTTACAGGCTTTCGCCAAAATCGTGGCGCGCGGATCGTAGTTTTTATAGACACGATGACCAAAGCCCATAAGGCGGAAGGGATCATTTTTATCTTTAGCCTTCTTCACATACTCATCGATACGGCTGACATCGCCGATCTCGTTGAGCATGTTTAATACGGCTTCATTCGCACCACCGTGCGCAGGGCCCCAGAGGGAAGCAATGCCGGCTGCGATACAGGCAAATGGGTTTGCACCTGATGATCCAGCCAGTCGAACGGTCGATGTTGACGCGTTTTGTTCGTGATCCGCATGAAGAATAAGAATGCGATCCATGGCCTTAGCGAGAATCGGGTTCACTTCGTAATCTTCGCAAGGCGTCGCAAACATCATGTAGAGGAAGTTCTCGGCGTATCCCAAGTCATTGCGAGGATAGATGAAGGGTTGGCCGAGCGAATATTTATAAGCCCATGCAGCAATAGTCGGCATCTTTGCGATAAGGCGATAAGAAGAAATACGTCGGTGTTCTGGGTTCGTGATGTCCAAGCTGTCGTGATAAAATGCAGAAAATGCGCCGACAACACCACACATAATAGCCATCGGATGGGCATCACGGCGGAAACCTGAATAGAAGTTACGAATCTGCTCATGCATCATCGTGTGATAGGTGATGTCGTGCTCAAATTGATCTTTTTCAGTCTTATTCGGCAGTTCACCTTTGAGAAGGAGATAAGCAACTTCTTCAAAGTTACAGTTATTGGCAAGGTCATCTATGGCATAACCGCGATGCAGCAACATGCCCTCATCACCATCAATGTACGTAATGGCTGATTCACAGCTACCGGTCGATGTGAAGCCGGGGTCGTAGGTGAACATGCCGGTATTGGCATAGAACTTTCTAATATCGACGACATCAGGCCCAGTCGAGCCACTGAGGACTGGAAATTCGTAGTTTTGGTTGTCTACTGTGAGATTAACTGTCTTCGTCACGATGCAGTCCTTTCCATGATTGGGATGAACGCCTCCCAAAAGCGCCAAACCCTTATTTTCTTTAGGAATTGTTGCGGTGCTTATAATACGATGGCGCGTTCTGATCAATTGCCAGCGGTGTTAAACGATTATACTGACCAATGCGCGAATGCGTAAAACCCTTATTTATCAATTACTTTTCACACAATCTTCAATTCGCTTCAGAGTTTCTTCTTGGCCAAAAATTGCCATAACTTCAAATATTGGGGGGGAAACTGTGCTGCCCGTTACGGCGGCGCGGAGAGGTTGGGCCAATTTACCCAGCTTTAGTCCCAATTTTTCAGCGTAGTCTCTCGCCCAGTCCTCAAGGGCTTCTGAAGTCCAGGGTTGGAACTCAGCGAGATCATCTCGCGCTGCAGCAAGTGTATTTCTAGCTTCATCATCCAGAATTTTGAGGGCCTTCTCGTCAACTGCCAGTGGGCGCGGTGTGACATAAAGTTTGGCGTTATCTGTCAATTCGAGCAGAGTTTTAGCGCGCTCTTTCAAGCTCGTCATGCCACTTTTAAGACGTGAGTGATCCGTGTCATTTAGTGACCTGCCGATGACACCTTCTAGCTCAGTTTTGATAAGAGATATCAGCCGGTCATCTTCGGCGGCTTTAAGGTAGTGAGCATTTAAAGCTGTCAGCTTAGCTGTATCAAAACGAGCTGGCGCTTTACCGAGGCCCGTGCCGTCGAACCATTCTACGGCTTGATCATCTGAGATGATTTCGTCATCGCCATGCCCCCAGCCAAGACGGAGTAAATAGTTTCGCAGGGCTTCGGGCAAGAACCCCATGTCTCGATAGGCTTCGGCCCCAAGTGCACCATGGCGTTTAGAAAGCTTTGCCCCATCTGGACCATGAATCAGTGGTATATGGCCGTAAACGGGCACATCCCAGTCCATGGCGCGAAACAACTGGATTTGACGAAAGGCATTGGTGAGGTGGTCATCTCCCCGAATAACGTGGGTGATTCCCATATCGTGATCATCGACAACGACCGATAGCATGTATGTGGGGGACCCATCGGAGCGCAGCAAAATCATGTCGTCGAGCTGCGCATTGGCGACCGTCACCTTGCCTTGCACCAAATCGTCGAGAACTGTTTCGCCGTCTTGAGGCGCTTTCAGTCTGATGACGGGGTCAACGCCTTCAGGGGCGTCTGCCGGGTCTCTGTCGCGCCAACGGCCATCATAACGTGTTGGCAAACCGGCGGCTTTTTGCGCCGCACGCATGTTAGTGAGTTCTTCCGGTGACGCATAACATCGATAGGCATGTCCACGATCCAATAACTGCTGTGCAACTTCTGCATGCCGTTCCCGGCGTGAGGATTGAGATACAGGCTCTCCATCCCAATCAAGGCCGAGCCAAGTCAGGGCGTCGTAAATTGCGTCTATCGCCTCCTGAGTAGAGCGCTTGATATCTGTGTCCTCAATTCTCAGGAGGTATTGCCCGCCGTGGTGTTTGGCAAAGAGCTTATTGAACAACGCCGTGCGTGCGCCACCAATATGAAGGAACCCAGTCGGAGAGGGAGCAAAGCGGGTAACAACAGACATAATTTCGCAATCAAGTTACAAGGTGAAAAACTCAGCATACTGCTGTTTTTATGCCGTTCGTGTAGCATACTGCACTCATCAGGGAAACGATTGTACCGCCTGATCCTTAAGGCGCAGCGGAGCGCAAGATCGTGAGCGAAGCGACACCAAGAGATCTGATTGACGACGATGCTGCAGACGAGCGTTTTCCGGACGCCTATGTTGGCAAGTCATATGATTTTGGTTTCCGCCGTTTTTTAAGCGCGGAACTTGAAAAGCAAAGCTCCCATACAGTGCTCTGGTGGCCTGCTGGACTGGCCATCGGCATCGGTGCATTCTTCGCGCTTCCAACGGATCCAAAGCCTTGGGTTGGGCTTCTGTGTCTTGTCACCGTTGTGGCGGTGCGGTCGGTGTTCAAAGCCATCAGTTGGGTGCGATTTCTAACTATTGTTCTCGCGCTTGCGAGTGTGGGGTTTTGTGCGGCACAACTACGGACGCACCTTATTCATGCGCCTAGCTTAATCGAAGACGTTGGGCCGGCGCTGGTCGCTGGCACTGTTATTCAGGTGGAACCTTCTGGGTCGGCGCATCGCGTTACACTGGATCGGCTCAACATCTCGGGACTTTCTGAGGATGAAACACCTGCAACTGTTCGTGTTCGCATCCCTGGTAGCCATGGGGCGCCAGGTGTTGGTCAGGTGATAGAGGTCCGCTCAATCCTGCGTCCTCCCGGGCGTCCGGTTGCCCCTGGTGCATTCGATTTTCAGCGGTACAGCTATTTTCGTCAACTTGGTGGCGTCGGATTTGCTGTTGGCCAATGGCAACCCGTGTCTGACTTTGGCTCAACGACGTCTGTTTGGCGAGATCGTCTTTTGACGTTGCGGGCTGACGTCGGGGCCAAGCTCTCGGAAAGTTTGCCGGATGAATCTGGCGCTGTGGCCCGGGCGCTCATCACTGGCGAGCGAAACGCAGTACCTGAAGATCTACAGGAGGCTTATCGGCAGGCTGGATTGGCCCATATGCTGGCCATTTCGGGACTTCATATGAGCATTCTCACTGGTCTGGCTTTTCTGTTTTTCCGTTATGGATTGGCTCTCGTGATGCCCATAGCGGAACGTTTTGATATCAAAAAGTTATCCGCTATTGTGGCGTTTGGAGCGGCGCTATTTTACCTGGTGTTGTCGGGGTCCAATATCCCGGCACAGCGGGCTTTTATTATGGTGAGCGTCGTTCTCGGTGCCATCCTCATAGATCGCACGGCCTTATCATTAAGAACTTTAGCCTGGGCGGCGATGTTTGTTTTGCTGCTTCAGCCTGAAGCTTTAATCGGTGCCAGTTTTCAGCTTTCTTTTGCTGCAGTCGTCGCGTTGATTGCCGTTTACGAGAAGGTTCACCTACGAAGCCGACTCTGGGACCGATACGGAAACTTTCAGCCGTTTAAAGCTCTGGTTCTCTATGCTTTAGCCGTATTGATCACTGACTTGATCGCGACCAGCGCGACAGCGCCATTTACAGCCTTTCATTTTCACGAAATCCCTAGCTACTCCTTGTTGGCAAACCTATTGGCGGGCCCCGTTATGGGATTGCTCATCATGCCATTTGGGTTGATTGCGCTTCTGCTCATGCCCTTCGGCGCAGAGGCTATCGCCCTTATCCCTATGGGCTTTGGCATTGATCTTGTTGACTCCATAGCCCGCTTTGTATCGTCTTTACCTGGCGCGACCTTTGTTACCCCACAAGCAGAGGTCTGGGCACTTATCATTGTGTCCTTTGGTGCTCTCGTGCTTGCTTTATGGCAGGGGCGTCTCAGATGGTTGGGGATGATTCCCTTACTGATCGGGTTGTTTCAACCTTGGCAGTCTCTAGCACCGGACATTGTGATTGATGAAGATGCCGAACTGATTGCTTTTAAAGGAGGAGACGGGAGATTGAGCCTACCAACAGGTCGGGCGAACGGTTTTACCCGTGGTGTATGGACTGAGATGTGGGGGCAGTCGACTGATGAGCAACAGGAGATAGACACGTTGAGTTGTGATGCCATCGGTTGTCGATACAGCATCGGTGGCAGTGTTGTTTCTATTGCAAACACAGAAGCGGCTGTCTTTGAAGACTGCGGTCAGTCTGATGTGTTAGTTGCACGCGTTCCAACCTGGCAGATTTGTAAACAGGACCTGAGTATTGATCGCTTCGATGTCTGGAGACATGGCGCTCATGCAATCTGGCTAAACGACGGCAAGGTCAAGATGGATCGTGTGTCTGATAAAACCGGCCGACGAGTGTGGAACAGAGCCAGTTGGCGGTAGTTGCCGTACCGTGCTGCTTTCAGAGCTAATATTGCCTTAGCAGTCCAACCAGTTTGCCTTGAACCTTAACCCGATCAGGACCGAAAATACGAGTTTCATAGGCGGCGTTGGCTGGCTCTAAGGCAATAGACTCACCTTTACGCCGTAGTCGCTTCAAGGTTGCTTCTTCGCCATCAACCAGGGCAACCACAATTGTTCCGTTTTCAGCCCGATCACTGTGCTGGATGATCACTGTGTCGCCATCCAGAATTCCAGCGTCAATCATTGAATCGCCCTCAATCGTCAGGGCGTAATGGTCGCCACTCCCGCCGAGCATAGAAGGGGGGATGCCAATGTGTGCCGATGGATCACTTAAAGCTTCAATGGGCATACCGGCCGCGATTTTTCCATACAAGGGAATCTGAACGTAATCATCCGTATCGTTAGCAGGGATGGGATCTGGTTTACCAAAGTGACCAGAAACGACATTGGAAGACTTTGATGAAGTTCCAGAGGCTGGAGTGTTCTCAGGCAGTTTCATGATTTCTAGAGCGCGGGCGCGATGGGGAAGCCGTCGCAAGAAACCTCGTTCTTCCAAGGCGGTAATAAGGCGGTGAATCCCTGATTTGGACTTCAGGTTCAATGCGTTCTTCATTTCATCGAAGGACGGTGCGACACCGTCACTTTGCATTCTGTCATGAATAAACATCAGCAGTTGGTGTTGTTTTTTCGTGAGCATGCCAGCCTCGATATTTAGAACAAAGGGGAAACACATAATGTTCTACTTTAGTTCTAATTGGCGGTCAAGTTGTTGCGTCGCGATAAGAATTCTGGCCTGCTAAATTCTACTTTCTCTTTGCGGACGCTTACCTTTTTATGAGGGCATTTAAGGTTGATGTATACGCGTTTTAGATGTATCGAAAATTGGGATTTAACTCTATTTCGTGGGGAAGTTATGCGGCCTTCATTATCAAATAAACTATTCATTTCCGTTTCAATATTTGCGCTCACTGTTACCATCTCTGCTGTCTCAGGCTCAGCAGATGCCGCGATGAAAGCGAAGTACTACAAGGAATGCTATGCGCCGGTTGAAGAGGCGCGGGCAATGATTCCTGAGCCCAAAGCCGATGTCGGTGAGTCTGCGGGTCAGCTTGGATCAGCAGCAGGGGCGCTGGGTAAAATCGGCGGTTTTGGAGGTTTTGGTGGCCTAGGTAAGGTGGCCCAAACGGCAGCGACCATTGAGCAGTATTCCGGCTACGTAGCCTCTGCCTCAGCGCTGACTGAAAAAATGCAGACAGATTATCCTGATCCGGCGGACCGGATTTTGGCCTATGGCGAGCAACTTGGTGAGGATGCCAATAAGATTCAAACGGGCGCAGACACCTTGGATGCGGCGCAAACATGCTATGAAGACGCTTACACCAAACTTGTTGCGGACTTTGAAGCCGGAGAAATCAAAAAGAAGGCGGCAAAAGACCAGCATCGCGAAATTCAAAAGGGCATGATTGAAATCAACGCCGTGCTGGCTGATGCTCAGCAAGTGATGGATAACAATCTGCAGAATTACAATGAAGCTTTGACCAACGAGACCACAGGCATGGGGCTCAACCTTGGTGACATGGCGCAAGCCGCGTCCTTGGCCCAAGGGGCAGCCGGGTCAGCTGGTATCGGCAGCATTGGTTCTTTTGGTGGAACCGTCACAAGCCGGACAGCGGGCTCTCAGGCGATCATCCGTCAAGGTGCAGCGCATCGCGCACGTGCTATGGGTAACTTAGGAGCAATGCAGGCCTCACAAGGTGCGATGCCGGCGGCGGCAAATGTCTCACCAGCCTCTTTTGGAATCATGAATGACTTCGCCATGATGGGCAACAATGTGAATGTTCTTTCCAATATGAGCGGCACCGGTGGTGCGATTGTCGGTAGCCAGATTGGGGTCGGCATGATTCAATCGGCGATCAGTAATCGTGATAACCTAGAACAAGCAGCTGGTGTTACTCCGGTTGCTCAGCCGGTCATGGAAGAGCAGTCTGCTCCTCCAGAAATCTCACAGGAAATGATGGCCAGCCTCCAGGCGGCTGGTGTCAGCAGTGCAAAATTCATGGAAAGTTATGGGCAGGTTGCCTTAACAACTGAGCGTCAATTTGAAGTGACCGGCAAAGTTGGACAGAGCGCCGGTTGGTAAGTCTTCGCAATAAAAAATTAAAGGAGGCCGTCCAGGAGTATTACCGGGACGGCCTCTTCAGTTTTGGCGGCTGGTGCATTGACTTGTCGAATAATCAAGGCATCCGCGTTTGCGAGCGCCCCGATCATGCTGGAATCCTGAGCGAATATCGGTGTCACGGTGAGGGTGCCGTCGCCACTGTGCGATGTGACAGCGCGCATATAATCCTGACGGCTGCCGTTCCCGGAAAGGTCCGTCGTCAGTTTTGCGATATGGGGTTGTGGTGAGGTTCCCGGCAGGCCGAGCAAACGATCAATGGCAGGACCCATGAACAATAACGCACAGACCAAAGCTGACACAGGGTTGCCCGGCAGGCCGAGCATGGGGGTATCGCCAAGCTTGCCGAACATCAAGGGCTTGCCAGGGCGCATGGCGATCTTGTGAAACTCCACATCCAATCCGGCGTCACCGAACGCTGTTCTAACGAGATCTCTGTCACCGACGGAGACACCTCCAGAAGTGACCACCAAGTCGCAATCTTTTGCAGCGTTGGCTATCGCGGTTAGGGCGTCCTTATCATCTTCAACAACGCCGAGATGAACGGGTATGCCGCCTTTGGCTGAAACAAAGGCGGCGAGGGCAGGACCGTTGGCGCTGACTATCTGGTTGGGGCCACGGGGCTCGCCGGGCAGAACAATCTCATCCCCAGTCGATAAAATAGCAACGCGAGGTTTGCGGTATACTTGGAGCCATGGTTTATCTGCAGCGGAGAGCAATCCGATATGGCGTGGCGATAGTCGCAAGGGCGGATTTAATATTGTGTCGCCCTCGGCAAAGTCTTGGGCTTTTGGGCGAATGTGTCTGCCGGGTTCGATTTCCCGAATGCTGATAGTGTCACCGTCACGACCCACATCTTCTTGCAGGACGACGGTATCAGCGCCTTTCGGGACGTGAGCGCCTGTAAAAATACGCACTGTTTGACCCGCATTGATGACACCCTGAAAGGGGTGTCCTGCGGCTGACTCTCCAATGACTGTTAGGTCACTGGGGACTGATTTTACATCTTCTGCGCGCACGGCATACCCATCCATGGCGGAAACGGTATGGGCGGGATGGGCAATACGCGCTGTTGGTGTTTCGGCCAGAACACGCCCGAGAGCCAGGGACAAAGAAATCGTTTCAGTGCCAAGCGGGTGCATAGCATCGCGAATAATCTTTTGTGCTTGTTCGACGGAAATCATCAGTTGGACTCAAACGTTCCTGATTTTCCGCCGGTCTTTTTGACCAGGCGAATGTCGGT
>CAYGSZ010000017.1:0-6568 GCA_964352705.1 uncultured Rhodobacterales bacterium | reverse complement strand
TCGCCTTTCTTGATGCCATGTCCAACAATGGCGCTGATCGTTTCCGGCTGCATGAGGACAGAGCCTTTAGCCGTGGCCTCGCGCGTTGTTTCTGCTTTGTTGGTGACGTCCACCATGACGGCATTTCCGTCGTCGTCGAAATGAGTGAATTTATCAGTCATGTGATGCGGCTACCGGTGCTGGATTTGCGAGAAGAGTGGATGTGGCTGTCGCAACATCAGACTGACGCATCAGCGATTCACCAACAAGAAATCTCCGCGCTCCAGACTTTGCAAGGCGCGCCAGATCACCTGGTGTTTTTAAGCCGCTCTCTGCGACCAAAACGCGGTCTGCGGGGAGGCGCGTGGCCAAGCGTTCCGTTGTACCAATGTCCACCTCTAAAGTTTTGAGGTTGCGATTGTTAACGCCAATAAGCGGCGAGCGCAGGGCAAACGCACGGTCTAACTCTGCTTCATCGTGAACTTCAATGAGCACATCCATCTCATGATCCAACGCACAGGCTTCAAGCTCCTGAGCTTGGCTGTCTGACAAGCACGCCAGGATCAGCAGAATGCAATCTGCTCCGATGGCGCGGGCTTCAACCACTTGGTAGGGATCTAGCATGAAGTCTTTTCGCAAAACGGGCAGGCTGCAGGCTGCGCGCGCACTTTTGAGATAGTCATCCGAACCTTGAAAGTTGTCTTGCTCGGTCAGAATTGAAAGGCAGGCGGCACCACCGTTTTCATAGGCTTGCGCCAAAGCGGGTGGATCAAAATCAGGCCGGATGAGACCCGCCGAGGGCGAAGCCTTTTTAATCTCAGCAATCAGGCCGTAACCGGTTTCTGCTGCCCGTGCCAAGGAGAGCCCAAAGCCGCGCACTGGGGATGCGTTGCGCGCCCCTGCTTCGACTTCACTCAAAGGCCGTTCTGATTTTACATTAGTATAATGTTTTACGCGAGCTTCACAGATGGCATCTAAGACGTTTCCCATCAGGATTCACCGCGCGTAATGGCAGCCAACTTTTCCAGTGTCGTTTTCGCTGAGCCGTTATCAATGGCTGCTGCTGCTATGGTTACGCCAGATTTTAAATCAGGGGCTTTCTCGGCAATCACCAGTGCGGCAGCTGCATTCAGGAGCACAATATCGCGATAGGCACCTGGCGCACCATCAAGCAACTTTAAGAGCGCTTTTGCATTATCCGCTGGTTCGCCGCCTTTAAGAGAGTCTGGATCGTGACGCGTGAGGCCTGCGTCTTCCGGTGTGACTTCGAAGGATGAAACTTCTCCTGCTTTGAGTTCGGCGACGTGAGAGGGCCCGGTAATGGTCAGTTCATCTAAGCCGTCAGAGCCATGCACCACCCAAGCGCGTTCTGATCCCAGTGCTTTTAGCGTCTCGGCCATGGGAACGACCCAGGCGTCTGAGAACACGCCGAGCAATTGCCGTTTTGCGCCCGCCGGATTTGAGAGCGGACCAAGTAGGTTGAACAGCGTGCGAATGCCAAGATCCGCCCGAACAGGACCCACATGCTTCATGGCGCTGTGGTGCTTCTGAGCGAAGAGAAACCCGATTTTCGTTTGTGCGAGCGCTTTCTCAATAATGTCGGGTGTTGCGTCCAGGTTGACGCCTAGGGCTTCCAGCACATCTGCGGTACCCGACTTAGACGAGGCTTTACGGTTGCCGTGTTTGGCGACAGGTATGCCGCAGGCTGCGACCACAATGGCGACTGCGGTCGAGACATTGAACTTACCCGAACCACTGCCACCAGTGCCGCAGGTATCAATGGTGCCGTTTGGCGCTTTTACAGGCAGGGCCTTAGCCCGCATGATGCGCGCTGCGCCGGTAATTTCCGCCACGGTTTCTCCACGCACCGCCATGGCTGTGAGCAGACTGGATATCTGAACTGCCGAGGCGTTGCCGGACATGATCAGCTCAAAAGCCTCTTCGGCTTGCTGCTCTGTCAGAGATTTGCCTGCGACGGCAATGGCGATATAGGGTTTCAGGTCTGACATGCGGACGATGCTTTAGGCTGCGACAGAGCGGTCGGGAATGTCTGGCGCGTTTAAACCGGCAGACCGCAGGAAATTTCGTAATACGCGATGGCCAAACTGGGAGGCGATGCTCTCGGGGTGAAACTGCACGCTGGTGATGGGCAGGGCTTTATGGGCAAATGCCATGATCACGCCGTCGTCGGTTTCAGCCGTGATTTCGAGATCACTTGGCACAGAGTCACGTTCCACGATCAGCGAATGGTAGCGGGTGGCTGTGAACGGTGAGGGGATATCTTCAAACATCTTGTGATTGGTGTGACGCACCGCGCTGACCTTGCCGTGCATGGGTTCTGCCGCACGAACAACATTTCCGCCAAAAGACTGCCCGATGCTTTGATGTCCCAGACAGACCCCAAACAGAGGCAGACCCCCATTTTTGGCGGCCTCGACGAGACCAAGGCAAATCCCCGCGCGATCCGGATCGCAGGGGCCAGGAGACAGAATGATGCCTTGCGGTTTCCGCGCGAGGGCTTCTGCGACCGTTAGCTGGTCGTTACGCTCGACCTCGACATTAGCGCCAAGTTCTCCCAGGTAGTGCCAGAGATTGTAGGTAAAGCTGTCGTAATTATCGATGAGCAGGAACATGCGGCGTACTCAGGTTGTTCGGGCCCGTGTTGGGACCTGTGATAGAGGCTGGAAAATGCCCTTTTCCGGGGTTGCAGGTCAAGGATCGTAGGCAAAACCGATGATCTGAGTATACTACGATGCGACAGAGGGAGATACAGATGTTGCGCAGCACAATCACCGCAGTTCTTTTCAGTTTCACAATCATGACGCCGGTCTTGGCAGATCACCCAACAACCTATGCCGGTGTGGCTGGCGCGAAGGTCCTGGACAGTGGCGTTTTTGTGGTGACAGGGAATGCCGCTTTTGCTCGTGAAGAAGCCTTTGAGTATGTGCAACGTCCCGACGGCGGGATCACGCTGCTGAACACGATTTCGGCTGAGAATGGCGGGGTCCGGATGCGGGCCAGGTTTGACCTGGATGCAGACTGGCAGTCGCTCAGTGCCAGCGGACTTGGTCTCTACGACGGTGTACCCGTTGCGAGCTACATGGAGCGAGTCGGGCCAGTGGTGGAAATACAAGTGCACAGCCTGGACGAGGGCGACGGCGTTCATTTGTCGCCGACAGCCGTGTGCGACCCGGACTGCTTTATCAACATGAGCCCCAGTGCAGTGGCGATGTTTGTCATGACCCGGCATTACGATATGGCGAAGGGCGGGACGCAAACCTTCCAGTGGGCCGGGCAAGACCTGGACAAAGTGCGCACGTTATCAGGCGGCAAAGCAAACTTGGTTTATCAGGGAGAGCAGGAGGTCACGCGGGCTGCTTTGCCTGATAAAAAGGCGCAAACCGTGACGTTGCGGCACTTTACCTTTGTTGAAGAACTGCCGATACCCGGCGGGGGTGTGTTTAAACTCGACTTTGATCTTTGGACCGATCTGGATCACTGGCCGATGGGCTTTCAGGTCAAAACGCCCGGCGCAACAGAGGCCACCCTGGGCTTCCGCAAAGGCTGGGAAGATGTCCGCGATCAGGTCACGCAATAGCCTCTGCGCCGCGACTGTTCTGGCTCGAAACGTTATAGTTCTGCGGCTTTAACGTTTGATTCAGGGAATTAGGCGACGCTTCTCTCAACATTCGACGTTAGATCGAATGATGTGAGATGAGGTGACCAGATATGTTTCAGTTAGACCCAAAGACACCCGGTAAAGTTCTCGATGATCTGGTGGCCGAAATGGCCAAGGCAGAGAAAGCCAAAAAAGCAGATGGCCCGCCGATTGTGATGCGGTCTGTGGTGGCAAATGAGAACCGGCCTGTCCCGTCTCAAGCCCTAAAAATCCCCACATATGATGCCCCAGAAGCCCGCAATATTGCCTGGGAAGACGACGAGTTTTTCTACGTCGTTCAGGATTAAATCTCTAAATTTTGGGCTCGACCGTGGAACGAGATTTTTGGTCTGGCGCTCTCACCTTGGAACGAGCCCATGCACGCCACCCTGTTTTCAATGAAATCAATGGGTTAAGGCCGCTCGAAACGAGCCCATGCACAACATTATTATATAGTTGAGTAATTTTATTACGACACTACATGCTTATCTAAATGCTGATAGATACTGGCAACTGATAAGCGTTGGAAATCCTCGTGTTTCGTAGGTTTTTTGGACTTCAATCTTGGCTGAACGCGACCTTTATTGGTCCACGTGGATACACGGTGCATGCGGATGGGCGATTGGAGCGCGGGATGCCGGTGGGTCTGCCCTCTGCCGATGTGAATGCGGCGGCGTTTAACGACCTTTTTGGAGCCGGTTGCACCAAAGATGGCCGGACGTTTTTTGTTCCCAGCGCAGCTGGTGGTTCCGTTCCCAGCACGGCTGGTTCCAAAGACGATGTTCCCAGCGTTCAGCCTGAAGGCGTGCGAGAGGGCGTAAGCGAGGCCGAAAGTTTCGGCGGGATGCGCGGGTCATTCCACCATCAAGGCGATAATCTTGTTGCATACGCCGAGTTCGTGTGGAACCGCGCCGGGATAAAACTCTCCCTGACCTATGTGTGGATTTGCCTCGGCATGGCGCTGCTGGATGTCATCGCCGGGCTGATCACCCTCAGCCAGGGCGATATGACACCCGGACGGGCGACAGTGATTGGCCTGACGTTATTGATGATCGTGCTGTTTATGTTTGCGCCCCGGCTGCTGAATGCGGTGCGCGAACATTTCAGCGAGGCGCGGCGTGCGCCCATGCTGGCCAAGCTCTCGGCCTTCGTGCAGTTTGCCGGACGGAGTACCTAAACACCCTAGTCCTGTGGCGTATCGCCAACGGCATTAAACGTTTTGCCGTAGCAGGCTGGGTTGAGGATGCAGGGCTGGGTGATGCGCGCCAGATCAGAGCGCGTCATGGTGGTGTCGATGGAGAGATCATCCGACAGTGCGCCGGTGCCGGTGGGGGCGGCAGGCTCGGGTGTCACGCTGGCGTTAAGGACGATGGTGTATTCCAAATCTGAGTTGGCGGCAGCTGTTTCCAAAGCAATTTCGGCCCGGGCAAGATCGCGCATGTAATTGATAACGCGGGGTTCTTCGGCGAACATGGCCGGGGGTTGGGTGAGAATTGACCGTGCGCCGCGCCCGCTGTGGCGGATGATTTGGGTGACGTCAGCCGCCTGTGCGGCTTCAACCAGAGTGCGCATGTAGCGCCAATAGAAGCTGTCGCCATCATCCAAGCGAATGCCGGACAGGTTAGAGGCATCGATAATCACGGCGGGCTTGGCCTCCAGCACGGCGGCCTTCACGGCGTCGGCGTCCATCAGATCGGCGATCACCACTTCGTAGGTGCTGCCTTCAAGGCGCTCATAGGTCGAGGAGGGCCGCGCCAGCACAATCACCCGCTCGCCTGCGGCGGACAGTTGGTTGACGTGATAGGAGCCCAGTTGCCCGGTGCCGCCGATGATGAGAATGCCGGTATTGGCGGCCAGGGTATTTGTCGGCGAGAGGGCGGCGAAAAGACCAACAAGCGCGAGAAGGGAGGCAAGAAAAGGCAAACGAGACATGGGAGGCTGCTCCTTGGGTCGGGGCCAATAAACGTGAGATTTGGGTCGGGACCAATAAACGTGAGATTGACTCTTCTATGGGATGATTATGGCGTGATGGCAAGTCACTTTGCACGTGCAGATATAAAGCGCGGTCTGTTCGGCTTTGCGAGGACTGAGAAGCGCGAATTCAACCGCACCGACCTAATACTTTTGAATCTGTCACTTATACGGACGCGTTGTGGCGCAGGATCGGCGCCTTGCATAGGTTAAATGGAGAATTCAACGCCATACCATACCCAACTTAAGGAGACATCGAGATGATCAGACTTGTAAGTGAAGACGGAACATTGATTGACCCCACCAAGGTCAGTGCAACGACCACCAAAAAAATCGCCAACGCGGCCCTTACAGTGGTACCAGCGCTCACCAACGAAGATATCGCCAGAGACGCACGCCGCGCCTCGGGTATGAGATTTCTCAGTGACGCCGGGCTCACACTTGACGACCGTTTGTTGGACGACGACGTGCAGTCTATTATCGACAGCGTTTTGTTTGGGAATGCTGGTCAATGCGCGGCGTAATACGGCGACGATGCGCACGGCGCATGCGACGCTGTGACGGTAAGGGTTGACCGTGAAGACCTTGCCAGCGGTGCTGCTGCCAGCCTTGTCGGAAGATGCAAAGCGACCGGCTCGCACTAGGGTTCCGCCAGTGTTTTGCTGTTGTGCGCAAAGCATGAGCTACCGCGATGTCGGCCCCGACCGCAGCAGCAGGCAGGAAAGCAACAACGCATGGAAGTCCCAGTGCCAGCGGTGGACCTGCCGTCGCATGCGTAAAATGCAAACGTGGTTTCGTCGATGAGGGCCGGCGGTATGCAAGGGCCCATCACATGCGGATGCGGATGAGCCGGCCGCTGAGACCGTATCGCGAAGATGAAACTTAACGCGACGCCTTAATCCGCCGCGAAGCAATAGAACTGACCCGCGCCGCCGGTGGCAACCAGATTCTCCTGGCTGC
>CAYGSZ010000016.1:19121-24865 GCA_964352705.1 uncultured Rhodobacterales bacterium | reverse complement strand
TCCCAGTCTTGGCTCATACCTGATCTCTCCCTCATGTTTAACTTCGCATCATACGCGGCGTGGCTGTGCAGTCACCGTTGTCGCACGCGATGATCCCTGACCGAACGATGGTGGCGGTTCTGTCTTTGTCCTTGACCTGGAGGCGCAAGCCATCGACCGTCCGTTTATGACTTTACAGAGTGTACCCGTACGACGTCAGTATGTTGATGGCGGTTTTGGTCAGATTCATCTTCGTCTCGCCGGTCCGGCGGAAAACAACACAGCCGGTCCAGCGGAAAACATCAGTTCCGTTCCGGCGGAACAAAAGCGTGCCGATCCGGCTCTGGATGGAGGTCCGCTCCCGCTCTTGTGTTTGCACATGAGCCCCAACTCAAGCCGGATATATCAAACCTTTCTTGGGCAAATGGGATTAGACCGGCTGACCGTGGCGCCAGATACACCTGGGTTTGGCGAGTCAGAACCGCCCGCGCAGCAACCTGCAATCGCTGACTACGCGGCGGCCATGCTTGATGTTATAGATGCGTTGGGTTTGGCTCAAGTTGATGTCATGGGCTACCATACTGGCTCTGAGACCTGCGTCGAGTTGGCCCACCAGGCCCCGGATCGTATCCGCAAGTTGGTGCTCACGTCGGCACCGATTTTCAGTGAAGATGAACTGGATGGTTTTCGCAACCACTATGCGAAACCTGAACTCACCGAAGACGGCAGCCATGTGGCCGAGAAGTGGCGGGCCTATTTACGTTGGGCTGGACCCGGGTGGACCCTGCAGCATGTGGCAGAACAGTTTGCCGATGCGCTGCGCCGCCCGGACATCGCCTGGTGGGGCCACAGCGCAGCCTTCGATTTCCCCATGAAGGAAAAACTGGCACAGGTTCAGCAACCGGTTCTGGTGCTGAACCCGAATGATGATTTGGTCGAGCACTCTCGACGCGCTCAAGGCCTCCTGCAGAACGGTCGCATTCAGGAATTACCTGATTGGGGGCATGGCTTCCTAGATATTCACACGGCAGAAGCCTGCACCCTTGTCCGTCAGTTTCTGGATGGTGAAGATCTATGAGCAAAGATCACTCCGCTGTTCCTGTGCGCAAGGGCTATGTAGATGGCCGGTTCGGTCAAATTCACTATCGTATTACGCAGCCCGAGGATGACTCGGTCTCAAGCTTAACGTTACGACCGCTCGTCTGCTTTCACATGAGTCCCTACTCAAGCATCATTTATGAGACGTTCCTGGGAGAGATGGGTCGTGATCGTGTCGCGATCGCCATGGACACGCCTGGATTTGGCGACTCTGACCCTCCGTTAGTCCCGCCAACCATTTCTGATTATGCAGGCGCGGTCACTGATCTTATGGTCGCTCTCGGCCTCACCAGCGTCGATCTTATGGGCTACCACACCGGTTCTAAAATCGCTCTGGAAACAACGCTGCAAAACCTTGACCGCGTTCATCGCCTGGTTATGGTCTCGGCCCCGTTGTGGACGTCCGAGGAACTGGCCCAAATCAAAGCGCACCATGGCCCAGAACAGCTGACCGAAGACGGCTCGCACGCTCAGTCCTCCTGGCAATCGGCGGTGCGATGGAGCATGACCGGGCGGTCGTTGGACGATATTGGCCAAGTGTTTTGGGCAAAAGTTTTGAACCCCGCTATATCCTGGTGGGGGCACAACGCGGCCTTTGCCTATGACAGCGCGGCAGCTCTTCAGAAAGTCGAACAGCCCATCCTTATTCTTAATCCGGAAGACGATGTCTGGGAGATCACCCCGCGCGCCAAAACCCTACTTAAACATTCACAAAGTTACATTCACGATCTGCCCGGCTGGAGCCACGGATTCCTTGATCTGAAGACGCAAGAAACCGCCGCTATAGTTCGGGGCTTTCTGGATCGTGCTTAACAGTCTACAACCCCACCGCATGATTTGTATGGAGATTACAATGAGAACATTTTTACTGGTGATAGCTTTGCTGTTTGCCCCACTGGCTGCAGTCGCAGCCCCCGCTTCAATTGGCGAGGAAGCATTGGCGAACCTGCAAGACAAGAAAATCCTTCTGGCGGGAGCGACAGGAAACAATGGCAAGCATATCCTCAAGCGTCTTGGGGATTTGGGTTTGGATGTCCGCGCTATGAGTCGCGACATCGAAGCGGCCGCTGAAGAGTTTGGCAGCCAGTACGATTGGGTTGAGGCCGATGTCACGCAGCCTGAAACGCTCACCAAAGCGGTTGAAGGTGTGGATATTGTTATCTCTGCTGTGGCGACGGCTTGGCCGGTTGGCAGTAACCGCTCTGAAAAAGTTGATTACGAAGGCACGATCAATCTGTCTAAGGCTGCTAAAGCAGCAGGTGCAACGCGCTTTGTCATCATCACGTCATCCTCTTCGGGCACCAAAGATCATTTTCTAAACACCATCGGTGGCGATGTCCTGATTTGGAAAGGCAAAGCTGAACAGGTGCTGGTGGACTCCGGTCTGGAGTACGTTGTGGTTGGGCCTGCGGGGATTGATGACAGTCCGGGCGGTACGAAAACCATTAAACTTATTCCGCGCAGTGAATATGTTGCTGGCATGTCAATCGGTCGCGAAGATTTGGCGGCGGTCACCATCGCAGCAGCGGGCCGTGCCGATGCAAATACGCGTGTTTTTACAGCAACCAATGCTGAAGGTCCTGCGTCAGATACGTGGCTGGACCTTTTCGCAACGGCGCCAACAGAGTTAAATCTGCCGGATGATTGATCTTAAAATATGAGCCAGAAAATATGAGTCAGAGGTTCGCGGATTCTCAAGCTCAGCCTGACGCTCTTGCCTCACGCGCGGCGGCACTTGTTTTGCTCAGTGGTGCCGTTCGTGAAGGCAAGTCTGTTGATAAACGGTTTCAGAAAGTCGCCGGTCAATTAGAGCCACGTGATCGCGCCTTTGTGCGTCACTTGGTCGCCACGACGTTGCGGCGTCTTGGTCAAATAGATGATGTTCTGAAAAACTTTACAACGCGCCCGCCCCCACCGCAGGTCGAAGACATCTTACGATTGGGCGTGGCCCAGATGCTGTTTCTGGAAACAGCATCTCATGCAGCCGTTGATACATCGGTTAATATGGTCAAGCGAGTGCGGCAACCGCGTCTCACCGGATTGGTCAACGCGGTCCTGCGGAAAGTGGCGGCCAATGGTGCGGCGATCATTGCGGAACAAAACTGGCCCCGCTTAAACACACCTGGCTGGCTCTGGGATGGTTGGACCAAGGCGTACAGTGAAACTACGGCCCATCGCTTGGGTGAGGCGCATTTGTCAGAGGCTCCTCTTGATCTCACACTCAAGGACCCCGCGTCTGCAAAAGACTGGTCAGAGCAACTTGAGGCTGACTGTCTTCCCACGGGGTCATTGCGGCGTGTCACATCCGGGATGGTGCAAGAGCTTCCCGGCTTTGAAGAGGGGGCCTGGTGGGTTCAAGATGCCGCCGCAGCCTTACCCGCGCGCGTGCTGCTTAAAATGATGGGCTCGACTGACCAGCTTTCTGTTGCTGATTTATGTTCGGCCCCCGGCGGAAAAACGCTCCAACTCGCCGCTGCAGGATGTGCGGTGACCTCGGTGGATTCTTCAGAACCGCGACTCGCTCGTGTCACAGAAAATCTTAATCGCATGGGTTTAAAGGCAAATGTGGTTAAAGCTGATGTTTTGCAGTGGAACCCACCAAAGCTGTTCCCAGCAATCCTGCTCGACGCCCCTTGTTCCGCAACAGGAACGTTGCGGCGTCATCCGGATCTCGGCTATCTGAAAAAACGCAAAGATGTCGTCGCCTATCCACAAATTCAAAGAACACTGCTCGCACGTGCTGCCTCATTCTTAGAGTCCGGTGGTGTCTTGGTTTACGCGGTTTGTTCTCTCGAGCCGGAAGAAGGGCCTGGCGTTGTTGAGGCGGTTTTGGAAAATACGGGTTTGTCCCGCGTGCCAATAGCTGCTGCAAAGCTTGGCATCGACCCTACATGGCTTGATAAGGCTGGGGCGTTGCGCACTATGCCCTATTATTGGTCTGATCGCGGCGGCCTTGATGGCTTTTATATCGCAGCGCTCAAGAAGAAGGCTTAGGGCGCTTTAATATAACGCCGTTTAAGCGTATCTCGCGCGTCGTGCGTGAGGCCCAGAACGTCGCTTAAATAGCCCTTTGCTGAGCCGCTCATTTTTTTCATTTCATCAAAGGCCGCGTCTATTTTGATCGGCTGAACAGAAAACAACTGATGAACGTCTGCCTGCGAACAGGCTGGCTCTTGTTCAAAAGCGTCTTTATGTGCGTCCCAGTATTTGTCCACATAAAACTGAGTTTGAGCGATGGCACCATGCCCGTCCTTTGACATCAGATAGTCATGCCGCACGTTGTCAAAAGACACATCAAGTGCGGTCAGAAGCAAGGCTGACGCAATTCCCGTTCGGTCTTTACCGGCAGAGCAATGCAACAAAATACCGGAATGCTCTCGTTCTAGTATGGCGTTGAACATCCCAGCAAACTGCGCGGACTGCTCACGCACAAACTCTCTATAGCCAGCGGTTTGATCGATCAGCGCCGTTTCAATGTCGACCTCACCGCGCAGCAAGCTGGCAACCGTGTTGTCGATGCCGGGTGTTGCAACAGGCCAGATCGGCAGCGGCTTGAGGAATGGGCTGTGACCATCCGCATAGTGATTGGGGTGCTCTTCCCGTTCTGCATCTATGCGGAAATCACACACCAGTTCAATATTGAGCGCAGCGATTTGAACCTGAGACTCTGCTTCGGCATGGGCAAGATGGCCGGATCGAAACAAGCGGCCAGTTTGTACTTGGCCTCCATCTGCTGTGGTGTATCCGGCCAGATCGCGAAAATTGATGGTTCCAGGAAGCCGATAATGGGGGTCAAAACCAGAGCGCAGTTTATCAGGAGTCACGGTCCAGTTTTTCCCAATCAGCGCGGGTCAGGGCATAGATATGTAAAACCATATCGTCTAAATGCCAGATTTCCCGGAAGGTTTCCCCCAAGCGTTCTGCAACCCCTTGGGACCGCAGGTTGATAGGGCTGATGATGGAGATTAACTCGTCCCAGCCTAGTTCGTTAAAAGCGAAATCTCGGGCCGCCCCCGCGCCTTCTGTGGCATAGCCTTTGCCCCAATGCGGTCGAGCGAGCGCGTAACCCAGTTCTTGTCCAGGCCAGCTTTCCGGATAGTACAATCCCAATCGGCCCACAAAGTCGCCAGATGCTTTTTCTTCAACGGCCCACTGCCCGAAACCACGCAGTTGCCAATGCCCGAGTTGCATGGCCATAGAGCGCCAGGCTTCTATCCGGTTCATGGGTTTGCCGCCGAGACTGATGAACTGGCTGACCTCTTCATCGGCAACCATCTCTGCATAGGCGTCTATATCTTTTGCTTCGAAGGCGCGCAGGATGAGACGCTCTGTTTCAAGCGTTGGAATGTTGGTTGCTGAAAACATTCTCAGGAGTCCTTGATCGCGCGCACAAAAATGTAATCGCCCTTTGTCGATCGGTTCAGCAAGAAGATAAAGTAAAGAACATGACAAATGGTTTTGCGGATGAGGCCAAAGCGTCCCATCGTGCCTTTGTTACCCACTTGATCGAGAAGATCACGGTAAAGCGGCGAATAGAACGGCCAACCCCACGCCACAACACGCTCAACTTTTAGACCTGCGGCTTCAATTTTGTCTTCCAGTTCTCCGAGTTTGTAGTTTCTCACATGCCCGACTTGCCGTTCAAAATCGCGCATCCGGCCTTGCAG
>CAYGSZ010000016.1:6641-19021 GCA_964352705.1 uncultured Rhodobacterales bacterium | reverse complement strand
TGTAGTTTCTCACATGCCCGACTTGCCGTTCAAAATCGCGCATCCGGCCTTGCAGCGTTGAAATGATCAGCCGACCCCCGGGAGCCGTCATCTCGGCCATGTTCTCAATCGCAGAAACATCATCAGCGATATGCTCAACAACATCAGCAGAGACCACCAGATCAAATGTCTCAGGCAGCGCCTCCTGTGATACGTCGCAGACTTTGAAAGTTGCGGAGGGCACGACGTGACGTGCCAAGGCCGCAGCATGGTCTGAGACTTCGACCCCAAAGCCGCCCGCGGTTGGGTGCTGTGTCATCAGTGTTTTAAGCAGCGATCCTTCGCCGCAGCCCACGTCGAGTATTTTACTTGGGCTTAGGTCGCGCGCGAGCGATTTAAAAATACGGCGACTGTGTCGGGCCATTGGACCATACAAACGGGTGTCGTCCCATCCGGCCGCCCACAGATCATCGTATTCATCGGCGTTGAGGGGTTTCTCAGTTGTGGGTGGTGCCATCGCTCTACTCAGTCTCAGTGGGTGGTGGCGTTAGGGCGGCGGCTTCACATAACAGGCTGAGATAGGCGTCAGCAGCCTGGTCCCAACTGTAGTGGGCTTCAACCCTTTTGCGAGCGGCCTGACCGAGCATGAAAGCTTTGTCTCTGTCTGAGATAACAGAGTGCAAGGCTTCACTTAGCGCCTCGGTATTCTCTGGCGGCACCAGCACGCCGCAGTCGCCATCAATCACAACTTCATCCAATCCAGCCACTTTACTGCCGACGACGGGCAGCCCGGCGGACATGGCTTCCAGCATGGCGTTCGGCATGCCTTCATCTCGGGACGGCAAGACAAAAACATCCGCCTGTTCGTAGACCTCTGGCAATTGGTCACGCCCCAACCAGCCGCGAAAGGTAATGCGTTCTGCCAAACCCAATGCCCGGCTGGCCGATGTAAGCTCCTCTTTCAGGGGGCCTTCTCCGGCAATCGTAAGCGTCCAGTCGTCGTCTTTTATTTTGGCCAGGGCACGTAATAGAATGTCCAAGCCTTTCTGATGAACCAGTCGCCCGACAAAAAGCAACCGCAGAGGCCCTTCCAGCGTCGGCACCGGGGAGGGTGTCATGGCATTCAAATCTGCCCCGGCCGGAATCATCTGAATATCAACATCGGGGGCATGCCGTTGGGCCAATGCTGCAAGCCCAGTGGAATTGGCAACCACGGCAAAAGCCTTGCGCCAGACTTCCGAGATCACCGGTCCGGCGACGCGATGATACGTTGCCATTTCATCGCTCATAAAGCCGGGAACGTCGCCGCCCTGCAGCGATACAACATACGGCAGGCCCATGTATTTTTTCAGCCACCAGCCGATAGGTCCGGTGGGCATACCAAAAAATACCAGGGCCGCATCGGTTTTGTTTTGTCGTGCGAGACCAGGGGCTGTCAAAAGCGCATGCGCCAGAAACACCAGCATCTCAGGGATCGAGCATCGGTCTTGATGCCGTCGCGCTGCCCAAATGCGGTAGACCTGAACGCCGTTGTCATTTTCACGGCGTGGCAATTGGCCTTGGGTGGCGGTTAGAACTGTCACCTTCGCGCCGCGTTTAACGAGCGCCCGCCCGATCTGCTGCGTGGCATTGCCGCCGCCGCCGCCGACGGGCGGATACTCGTAGTTGATCAGTAAAAAATGTGGAGGTCGTAACGCGGACATGAATTCTCTCGGATAAGATCGTCAACGCGGCAGGCGTTGTCGCCGTTGGGGTAGCAGACTATACCCAGAGGTCTCAAGCGCTAAGGTTTACTCTGTATGTGGTCTAATAAGTCATTCGTCTTTGCAGTTAAGGTTTTTGTCAGCGGCGCGCTGTTGACCGTGGTGCTGCGTCGTATTGACCTGAGTGCGGTTGGCGAGGCGTTGTCCCGGTTGTCCTTTGAAACGGTTATCGTCGCCGCCGCGCTTTATCTCCTGGCCCATGGGTTAAATGGTTACAAACTCCAAATGGTGATGCCGGGCCGCCCGCTGCCTGACCTTATACGCTACACCTTTGTCGCCTTATACTACGGTACAGTTTTACCCAGTCAGCTCTTAGGAGATGCGATCAAAGCCTACCGTTTGGTCCGCCCTGGGGATGATGGCGCAACGGTGGTTGCTGCGGTTGTGGTCGATAAGATTACCGGGCTCGCGGCCTTGGTTCTGATCACGGGAGTTGCCTTGTTGATTGACCCAAGAGGGTTTCCTGACCTCTTTCCGGCCTTGTCGTTTGCGCTCTTGGCTGGATTGGTGATTGCGCTTCTGTTGCCGCTCTTGGTTCCTAGCATTCCCAGCTTACTCGACAATGCTTTTGGGCGATTTTTCAAAGCCTGGCACGCTTCGGCTCAAGATTGGGGTCAACTGGTTGCCTCATTTTTGACGGGTATCGCCTTTCAAGTGCTTGCGGTGATCGTGGTGGCTTACATCGGTGCAGGCATGGGCATCTCTCTGTCTTTCCCGGCGTGGGTCTCGGTTGTTGGGCTGGTGTCCCTCGTTCTTCTGTTACCGGTCACTGTGGCGGGGCTTGGCCTCCGCGAAGGGGGATTGGTGATTCTGCTCGGCTTCGTCGGCGTTGCACCAGCAGAAGCAGTCGCTCTCTCGTTTGCTTTGCTGGGGTACACCATTTTTGGTGCCCTGGTTGGGGCTACGGCGGATTTTAAGGGTCGAAAAGGGTGAAAAAAGATTCTTAATCCTCTTGCAAGTGATAATGATTATTAATATATCAGTACTCTAACCACACACGAGGGTGAAGTGTTCGTCTGCCTCTGCAATGCTATCAGTGACACGGATTTGCGCCAGGCTGCCAGAAATGGGGCCAAAGACGTGGATTCAGCTTATCGGTGTTTTGGCGCAGAAATCAAATGCGGCCGTTGCCGCGAGACAGCAGATCAGATTTTATCTGAAAGCGCCCATGACCTTAAAATTGATCAAAGCCCAGAGATCGTGACGTATTGGCCAGGGTCTACAGTCCAAGCTGCCGAATAAACAGGGCTGATCAGTCTTAAGCTTATTCTCCCACGGCCTCACTCTGAAGCTGGATGTAATTTTCCATCCCGGTTCGTTCGATCAGTGCAAACTGAGTTTCGATGAACTCAACGTGTTCTTCTTCATCATCAAGAATTTTCTGGAAAAGTTCACGACTGACGAAATCCCGGCAGGATTCGCAGTGGGCAATGGCGTCTTTCAGGTCTGGCAGGGCTTCCAGCTCTAATTTTAGATCGCATTCTAGAATTTCTTGAACGGATTGACCGATGTAAAGTTTTCCGAGGTCCTGCAGATTGGGCAGACCTTCCAGGAAGAGAATCCTCTTAATCAGGTCATCAGCATGGTTCATTTCTTCAATCGATTCGCCATATTCAAACTTTCCAAGCTTTTTTACCCCCCAATCGATCAACATTCTGGAATGTAGAAAATATTGATTAATCGCCGTCAGTTCATTGCGAAGAACCGCGTTTAAGTGAGCAATGACTTGGGTGTCGCCTTTCATGGAGAACCTTTCGTTAGAGTTACATCATCGGTCTTAAGTAATGATTTTACGACCTTAGGCAAGAAAAACCGGGCTGTCGGGGTCGTTTTGCCTTACAAAACGACCACACATATAATTCTTAGGAGAGATTCAGTGGACGTTCACAAGTTCAAAGTTGGTCAACGGGTAAGATTTGATGCGCCGGCCCTCCGGCTGGCAACCCGTGTGGCGGATCCAGAAGCTCCAAAAGAAAACTATGAGATTATGCAGCTTCTCCCACCCGCTGGGTCAGAACTGCAGTATCGCATTAGAGGCGGTGCCGTTGGCCTTCACCGTGTGGTCACTGAGAATGAGATTGACCTAGTAGCAAAGTAAGCCCGAGTTTTGAGGCCAGTGCTTGAGGTTCAGGGCCCTAGCGCTCTAAACCTCTGCGCTCTAACTTCTGCTGCCTAAAGTTTTCGTACGGTCAGAATCAAAGGCGTCCAGCCTTGCAGGGCAATCATTATGGCGGCAGCCAAGCGGTTGAGCTTCAGCGTTGCTGCAAGCTTGACCAAACCCCCGACTTTGCCCAGAGCCATCCACTGTCCAATCGCTACATCAGACATCCGCTGGCGAAACACATCCTGGCCCAGCCCTAAAATTTCTAAGGGTGTTGTGTCTGATATTGCACTCAGGTGTCGTCGAGCCCACACCGGGTTCACGTCTGTGCGTATGGTTGCGGCAAAGGCCGGGTCTTTGCGGTAAACAGTTTTCATCCACCAGCAGAAAAAGCGGTTAGAAAAAATGGGCGGGTGAAACGCCGCATAGTGGCCATCAAAGTAGGACAAGTAATTCGGGCAGACGATCTGAATAATACCACCGGGTTTTACCACGCGCACCGCTTCGCGCAGCACTTGTGCAGGGTCTGCAGTATGTTCCAACACGTTAGAGGAATACACGATGTCGAAATAATTATCCTCAAACGGTAAATCTTCTCCTGTGGCCCCGATGATTTTGGCGGGGTCTAAACCGTTGGCGGCGATTAACGTGCGCGCGATCTCGGCTGAATCGCCAAAGCCTTCGCCTTCCGGCTCCACGGCTGTTCCCTCAATGCCATAGCGTTTTGACCATACAATATGGGTCACGCCACAGCCGGCTCCAATTTCCAAAACCCTCTTGCCTTCAAGCGACACCGTCCGCTGCAAAATGTCTGCTGCTTCAATTGCTCTGCTTGGGTTCAAAGTGTCTGCGGCAAATTGTGCCGGGTTCAAGCCCTGCAAAGGCTCAAAGTAAAGTCCCTGACTTTTCTGAACCCGTTCAAAGGCCTGTTCTGTAATCAGACACTCTGATGTCGACAGGCTTTGGGGTGTTGGCGTTGTGCTGTTCATCAGTGCAATCCGCTATGGTGAGATAACGCCATCCAGCACCACAGCGCGGCACGGTCATCACGCTGCCCGTCCCTGTGATTTTGCCACCTCTGATGCAACCAGTCTGTATTTGCATAAGGAATTTTCGTTTCAGGTGGTTCCATCTGTGTCAGCCATCGCGATAATGGAATGCCAAATCCCTTTTTCTTGCGATACAAAATATCTGCAGGCAGGTAGTCTTTTAAAGCCTGTTTTAGAATCCACTTGGTTGTGCGGCCTTTGAGTTTAACATCAGCTGGTAAACGCTGCGCAAAGTCTGCGACGCCATTGGCCAGAAAGGGGCTTCGCACTTCCAATCCGACGGCCATACTGGCGCGATCCGTTTTGCTAAGAATTCCATCGGGCAAATAAAACCGCGTGTAAAAATCCAAAGTTTTATCGACCACGTTGTCGCTCAGGCAGGCGTCCCAAGCTGCAATGGCCTCGCTGTATAACTCTTCGGCGGATACTGTTTCTTGAAACAGATCGCTCAGGTCATCGGGTGTTAAAGCCCCAAGCCATCGCGGATTCCATTGACTTTCTGGATGCTTCAAACCGCGCAGGCCGCGTTTTAGAATAAAATCAAAACTCATGTTGGCATCTGATCGGGGGAGCCAGCCCGCGACGTGCTTTATGGCGTCATGCACTGGGGATGGAACGTAGCGCTTGTAAAGCGCAGCCCGTGACAAAACCCGGAACGGATCATACCCGGCGAACAATTCATCACCGCCATCGCCTGACAACGCGACGGTGACATGCTTTCGGGCAAAATCACACAACAGTCGGGTTGGCAAAATAGACGGATCACCTTGAGGTTCGTCCAAGGCGGCGAGAATACCCGGCAACTGACTCTGTGCCGCATCAAGGTCACAAATTTCAACATGATGGGTGCTGCCGATGCGCAAAGCCATTTGCTCGGCCCACGGCGATTCATCAAAACTTGTTTCCCGAAAACCAATCGCGAAGGTGTTCAAAGTATGAGGTGAGCGGTATGCGGCGGCACAGGCAAGAACAGCGCTGGAGTCGATGCCGCCGGACAGAAACAAACCGAGTGGTACGTCTGACTCTAATCGAGAATTAACAGCGGTACTGATCAGCGTGCCGAGTTCATCAGCCCAGTCTTCCACAGAGCCATCTGGTGGTGTTTTGTCTCCGAGACTGAAACGCCAGTAGCAGTGTTTCTCAGTGGTCAGTGACTTTGCGTCGATGCTTACAAAGTGTCCGGGCTCTAATTTTGAGATTCCCTCGTAAAGCGTATAGGGGGCAGGGAAAAACCCATAGGCAAAAAACTTTTGTAGCGCGGTCTTAGAGACGCTGTTGGCGCTAAAGGCTGGGTGCTGCAGAACTGTTGTCAGTTCAGATCCAAAAGCGATGACATCCTGTGTTGCCGCGTAATACAGAGGTTTCTCGCCGAAGCGATCTCGGGCCAGCGTGACCATGCTTGCAGTCCGATCATAGATCGCCAGTGCAAACTGACCATCTAATCGGAGAAACAAATCGTGGCCCCAGGCTTTCCAGCCCTGCACCAGAACCTCTGTATCTGAATGGTCTGACGTAAAATAATGACCGTCCGCTTCCAGTTCTTTACGCAACTGCCGATGGTTAAAAATCTCGCCATTGAAGACGACCGCCACGGTGCCTTCAGCATCCCACATGGGTTGGGGGCCACCGATAGGGTCTAGTACGATGAGTCGCCGATGGCCTAAAAATACGGGGGCGTGGTGATCGCGATAGTATCCTTCACCGTCAGGGCCGCGATGAACCAGTGTTGCGGTCATTGCGCGCAGAACACCTTCGTCGCCGCTGCCGACGAATCCCGCTAGGCCACACATGAGGCAGTTAACAAAAACGGTGCTGGGATCACGGGTCCAGGTCCACATTCAGACTTTTGCGAACCGTGTATTGCCGTTTGCCCTGAGATTCGTAGTACACGCGGACCATCAATTCAGCGAGGAGCCCCATTAGGATGCACATCACGCCGGTGATGAACCCAAGCGTAAACAGCAGGGGCAAGGGGGTTGCGACAAACGGTGTAGCGTCGAACCATTTCAGATACAGCGCCCAAATTCCAGCGAACAAAGAAACACCAAAAAACCCAAACCCGACCGCGCCAAAAATATAAATTGGCTTGGCGTCGTATTGAGTCAAAAACTTGACCACCAAAAGGTCCAGCAACACTTTGAAAATACGGCTTAAGCCGTATTTGGATTCTCCGCGCTCCCGCGCCCGATGATTGACCGGGACTTCGGCGACTTTGGCACCTTGCCAATGGGCATAAATCGGCACGAAGCGGTGCATCTCGCCATAAAGCCTGAAATCTTCCAGAACGTCCCGACGATAGGCTTTTAAGGTGCAGCCATAGTCTTTGAGGTGCACGCCCGATACCCAGGAGATCACAGCGTTGGCCACGCGTGAGGGTAAAACTCTGGTCCAAAAGGCGTCGTGTCTGTCTTTGCGCCACCCAGACACCACGCCATATCCCTCATCAAGTTTCGCCAAAAGCGTGCCAATATCTGCCGGGTCATTCTGAAGGTCGCCATCCATGGGTACGATCACAGCGCCCTTGGCATGGTCAATCCCCGCCATCATGGCGGGGGTTTGGCCCACATTGCGTTTAAAGCTGAGCACTTTGAAATGAGAGTTGCCTGTCGCAATTTCTATCAGTTTATCAGCCGTGCCATCTGTTGATCCATCGTCAACAAAAATCACTTCATACGGTCGGTCGAGATTGTCCAGCGCAGGTGTCAGCGCTTCACACAACGGTGCAACGTTGTCTTCTTCATTAAACAGAGGAATGATGACGGAGACCAATGCGCCGTTATCAGGTTTGGAAACATCCACGTGTAGAGGCCGCCCTGTTATTATCTAGTGGAATTAAGTATGGAAGGTTCCGAACCTGATGTCCAAAGCGATAATGGTGGATAATCAAATTTCCTACAAATCACACTTCGCGGTCATGTTGGTCAGCACACCGCTGTTAAAGTTAATTTCTACATCCAACATGAGACTATTATGGATATAAAAACGAGTGGTTAATACTGCGCAATTGTGATTATTTGTCATCACCGTGCGAGTTCAAAAACTATTTGGGTGAGAGATGGCAGGAGATAGTGAAGAGAACTCTAATTTGGCATTGAGGCTTTGGAAGGAAATGGCCAAGAATCCTTTTTCGCGATGGACCGAAAAAGTAGGTGGTGGCAAAGATGCTGGGTCAAGAATCTCAAATGGGTTTGTAATTCCTGAAATCAGCCCAAGCTTCACGTTAGATTTAAACCAGCCAATTTTTACGATTGGGTCTTGTTTTGCTCGAAACATTGAAGATGTAATGGCGAGCGAGGGAGCTAAGCTTCCAGCAAAATCGATAGTTTCTCCTTACGCGTCTTCCCGCGGCGTTAGGCCCAACTCAGTTCTTAACAAATACAATATTCCCTCGATATTACAAGAAATTCGATGGGCATTTGAGAGCTCAAAAGGTTTTTCAGAGAGCTATCTTTTAGATGTAGGGACTCATTATTGCGACCCACATGTTCACGAAATAGTGGCTAGCGGAACCGAAAATGACTTGCTTGCCCAACATGCTCAAGTGACGAAAGTTTTCCAACAGCTTCAGACTGCACAAACAGTTGTAATGACTTTGGGTATGACTGAAGTTTGGTACGATAAACTTCACGATATTTATCTAAATGCTGCACCTCCTCTTGCAGCCATCAAAAGAAACCCCAATAGATTTGATTTTAGGGTCCTTTCATATCAGGAAAATGAAACTTTTCTGATTGATTGCGTTGATTGCATTCTTTCCAAAGCTGTGCCGGGAGCAAAAATTATTTTGACCGTTTCACCTGTTGCGCTCAACGCTACGTTCTCTGGTCGGGATGTAATACTTGCAAATAGCCAATCGAAAGCAACGTTGGTTGCTTTGGCACAGACAGTGGCGACAGGCCACCCTCAAGTGGACTACTTCCCAAGCTATGAGGCGGTGACTTGGTCTGACCCATTGTTTGCGTGGGAAAGTGATCGTCGTCATGTAAGTGCTGCGATGGTGTCATGTATTATCGCGGAGTTTCTCCACCGCTACGCAGGTAAGCCAAAGCCGCAATGGCCTAGTTTTAAAGCCAACAGGGGACAACAAGTAATTGCGGAGCTACAAAAACAAACAAAAACTTTGGCAAAAAAACTGTCCTGGTCGCAAGCTTAGCTACTTATCAACTAACATTAGTTTGCCTTTACAAATCACACTTTGCGGTCATGTTGGTCAGCACACCGCTGCCCTCATTGTCGACGATGTGCTGTGCAAAGCCCTGAAAACCTGCCAGGAGTTCCAGGTTCAGGTGGAACTGCCCACTGTCTGGCGTGCCACCGAAAAATTCCACAAGGTCGCTGACATAGACATAAGCGGTAGTGTTCGGCGCAACATCGGTGCTCAGCGCGAAGTTGCCCAAGGCTGACCCGTTCCGCGAGTCTCTTACGGCAAACGTTGGGGTCGCAGCCGTGCTACCGGCGTTGTAAACCTGCACATAGCTGGGATAGCCCGTAATCAGAGATGTGTGCACATTACCAATGTCGCGCACAGAGTCGGCCAATCCGTTGTCGCACCCAGAAAGATTGGTCAATGAAGCGCCGGATGAGTCCCATAGTACGTGTTGCACATAACCAATAAAAGTGGTGCTCACATGCAAAGAATAGCTTTGCGTGTTGCCTGCGAGGGGTGTGATCTGCGGCGAGGAGTTGTTTTCAATGTTTTCCATACTCACCTGCACAGACGCCCTACCCGGAATATTGCGCGTGTAAGTGCCAACAACATCGCCGGTCAGGTCATCCACCACATCTACAGTGACAGTACCCGTCGTTGAGTTGGTGTTGTAAAACCGAATGAAGCTTTGCGCTCTGGCCCGCGTGCTTCCGAAAACGCCAGAGACAACCCGGCCCGATACTGTGGCACTGCTAGAATTGCCCCCATCTAAGGCAACGCGTGCTGCGGCAACATCAATAAGGGGTGTTGTCCACGTCCACGTTGATAAGCTTTTGGGAACGCCTGTGCTTTCCAACGCCTCCTCAATTTCATCTGCTGTCGCTCCGGGTTTAGCGGACTTTAAAAGTGCGACCGCGCCTGCAGCATGTGGGGTGGCCATCGACGTTCCAGAAAACGACGCGTACATGTTACCCGGGGTCGCTGAGACAACAGCGACACCCGGAGCCAACACATCAACCATCGGAGCCTGATTCACAAAGCTGTCCGGCGAGCTGACAATCACCGAGCTGACAGTCAGCGCTGTAGAGATGCAGCCGGGGTTTTCAACGGAGCCGACAGCGTTTGCGTTACCAGCCGCGATGGCGGTTAAAATGCCCAGGCTGCGCAGAGTATCAATCGCTGTCTTATGCACATTATTGTCGCACGCCGTGTCGGTCAGTTCGGCACCCAAGCTCATATTGGCAGCCGCAATAGCTATGGTGCCGGACAGATCAATAAGATGATTCAGAGCGGCGACGGTCGCCGAGTCATAAGACAGCTCGCAGGAGTCCTCGCCGTCACAGGCGTCAGTATCATTCACCGTCGTGAAAACCTGGATCGGTATGAGCGTGGCGTTATAAGCGACACCGCGCCGTCTAACCGGGCCGATTTGATCATTACCGGCGGCGATACCGGCCACATGTGTGCCATGCTGACAAACTGTTTTTCCAACAGGGCAAAAGCTGGCTGATCCCAAACCGATCTGGCTGTTCAAGCCGTTGGCACAAAGGGACTCATCAGCGCTGTCAAAGGTGTCAGAAAAACACGCCTCCGCAATAATTTTTCCCACGAACATGTCGTGGTTGGCATCAATGCCATCGTCCAGAATGGCAATGGTCTGCCCGCTGCCGGTAATGCCTTGAGCCCAGAGTTGATCGGCTTTGATGTAACCAACAGAGGTGTCGAGAGAAGGGGTCGCCGCCAACCCAGGGCCATCAGAGGCAATAGAGGCGGCGACAGCGTTGCGCCGGGAGCGCTCCATCGCGATTTGCTCCGGCGTTGCCAAGCCTGCGGTTGTTCTTAGGGCTGCGGCCTCTTCATCAGACACATAGACTTTTGACGCGATGTCACGGTTCACTTTACGGGCGCGGTTCAAGGCAATTCTTTCAATGCCCGGTTCGCGCAGCAAGCGCTCCAATCCAACTTCGTCTACCGTGGTGACGAAGAAGGGCAAATTGCTGTAGGTGCGTTGCATGGCGATGCCGCGTGCGGCCAGATTGCCTTTGAGATCATTTCTCGCGGTGGCTATGGATTGGCGAATGCGGTCCATCCGGTCATGCGGGGTGATCCTCTGGCTTGACTCAACAGAACGGCCAGATTGAACTGTTGATCCGAGGGCTGGGGTCTCTTCAACCACCATGGTGACCAACACTGTTGCCTCGCCACGTTCGGCGATTCGCGCTCTAATCTCTGAAATGGGGTCTTGTGCAAAGCCCAGCGCAGGCAAAAAACATGCAAAAAACCCTAGAATTGCGGCTGTTTGACGGGTGACCATGGTCTATCCTTCATTGATCATCATTTCTTCAGCCTACCCAGGTCTACTTTACTACGATTCCAACGTTTACAACGCCTTAAAATATGCAGATTAGTTTTGTTAAAACTGAGGCACTATCAGGAATGAATATGAAACGGCTCTTACCTCTGATCTGCCTCATCTTTGCGTCGTCTTCTGTCCACGCCGCCTGCACGGTCGATGATATATCTTCCGAAGGCATAACCGGTTTCCAAGAAGCGGTCATCAGTGTCAGTGATCTCGATGCGGCCAATGAAACCTGGCAGACGGTCGGCGGGTTTGACGTGTTGTGTGATGGCCCTGTTCCCCAAGGCCATGCGGCGTTCTGGGGCCTGCCGCCAGAGACCCCCATGCACAACGTTGTGTTGCGAAAAGGCTCTGGCAATCGCGGGTTCGTGCGTCTGGTCAAAATCTACGGCGTACCGCAGGTGCAAATCCGCTCATCCAGTATGCCCTGGGATCATGGTGGCTACTTCGATTTGTATGTCTACGTCAGCGATGTTGATGCGGTGTTTGATCAACTCCGTGCCCGAGGCTGGCAAGCGTACACAGATCCGGTGCATTACACCTTGCAGGCCTTTGATATTACAGAATCCATCATGCGCGGTCCGGATGGCGAAGCCCTGGTGCTGATGCAACGCAACGCCCCACCGTATGACAAAGTCGCTGCCGGATCGGAAAGCGGCATGAGCTGGCCGTTCAACACAGCGCTCATTGTATCGGATTATGAAGCCAACGAAAAATTCTTCACCGACGTGCTGGGATGGAAAATCCGTCTCGGCGCGACATCTACCACTCCGCCGCCGGGGCATAATCCTGCGGGTATCCCGCTCAATCTTGCTAGCACCTTGCCCCTGCGTTTTGCGGCGTTTGCCAATAGCGATACAGATCGCAATGGCTCCTTGCAGATTTTAAAGATGGAGGGCCTCACCGGTTACGACTTCAGCGATCGCGCTGATCCGCCCAATCTGGGCATGTTGACCACACGGGTTCCCGTTGCAAATATTGA
>CAYGSZ010000016.1:0-6541 GCA_964352705.1 uncultured Rhodobacterales bacterium | reverse complement strand
CTGATCCGCCCAATCTGGGCATGTTGACCACACGGGTTCCCGTTGCAAATATTGAAGCGTTCGCGCAGCGGATTAAGGATAAGGGGTACCCCATTCATGTCCCGGTCACGGCGCTCACGTTGCCACCCTATGGCCTGGTTAAAATGATGGCGGTTAAAGCTCCCAACGGCGCGCGCATCGAATTTTTTGAGCAATTGTAATCAGCTTACGTGAGGCACAGATTGCTTCTGTTGACAGATTGAGTCTGCTGTCCGAAACCTGTGTTAACTCTTATCCGCCAGTTAAGGATTCTCATGCGCCACATTATTTTTGTGTTCACTCTTCTGTTTGCCGCGCAGCCTGTGTTGGCTGAAAATGTCGTGCGTTGGGCGGCGCAAGGGGATGCCATCACGCTTGATCCTCAGGCCCAGAATGAAGGTATGACGCTGGCCACGGCGCAGCAGATTTATGAGCCCCTGGTCAATCGCGCCGAAACCATGGCGCTCACGCCAGCTCTCGCGCTGTCCTGGCGTTTGATGGAAGACACCACAGTGTGGGAATTCAAACTCCGGCAAGGCGTGACGTTTCACGAGGGCCAGGCGTTCACCGCCGACGATGTGGTGTTCACCTTTGAGCGCGCGTTGAAGCCCACATCGGATATGAAAGATATCATCGGCACCGTGCGTGAGGCGGTGGCGACTGATCCCTATACGGTTCACATCAAAACCGATGGCCCCAACCCGATCCTGCCGCAGCAGATCACCGACATTTTCATCATGTCGCGCAGTTGGGCGGAAGATAATCAAGTGACTGAACCCCAGGATACGGCCTCCGGACAGGAAACTTATGCCGTGCGACATGCCAATGGCACGGGGCCGTTTGTTCTGGACTTGCGTGAACCTGATGTGCGCACGGTTTTGGTTAAAAACCCAAACTGGTGGGGCTTGTCCGCGCCAAATCCCCACAACATTGATCGCCTCATTTTTACGCCTATCTCAAACGCAGCCACCCGCGTCGCCGCTTTGTTGTCCGGCGAGTTGGATTTTGTGCTCGACACACCGGTGCAAGATTTGGCCCGTATGCGCCGCACCCCTGGTCTGTCTGTGCAATCGACGGCTGAAGTCCGCGCTATTTTTATGGGGCTTGATACGGGCCGCAACGAACTCAGGTCGTCTGACGTAAAGGGCAAAAATCCCTTTGCCGATATCCGCGTCCGTCAAGCCATGAACATGGCCATAGATCGCCAAGCCATCGTGCAGCGCATCATGCGCGGCATGGCGGAACCGGCAGGTATGCTGCTCTCGCCGGGGATCGGCGGATATACAGCTGAGATCGATGCGCTTCCCCCCCTTGATCCAGACCACGCCCGCGCGTTGATGGCCGAGGCCGGGTATGCCGATGGTTTTTCTGTCACGCTTGATTGCACCAATGACCGATATATGAATGACGAAGCCATCTGTCAGGCCGTGGTGGGGATGCTGGCGCGCATCGGCGTTCGCGTTCGTTTGGATGCCAAATCCAAGACATTACACTTTCCAAAAATCCAGAATAACGAGACGGATTTTTATCTGCTGGGCTGGGGGTCTGGCACCATGGACAGCCACTACCATCTGGATTTTCTAGCCATGCCCGACCGGGTTTGGAACCGCACAGGGCTGAACGATCCCGAACTGTTTGCCATGATTGACGCCATTGCCACGGAAACCGATTTGCCCAAACGCGATGCTATGATCAACGCTGCTTGGTTGCGGCTGAAGGCGGCTGAAGTTTACATCCCGCTGCATCACCAGGGTCTGGCCTGGGCCATGAAAGACCGTCTCAGTTTGCCCATCCAGCCCGACAATCAACCGCAGTTCCGGCTGGCCCACATTTCACAGTAAAGCCTAAACACGTCGTTCAGTGGCTTGACTTGAAACGCGGGCATGCCACAAACGGGCTATGACAGCCTTTTTCTTTCGTCGTGTCAGCCAAGCTGCGCTGGTGATGGTCTTGGTCGCCGCCTCGGCTTTTATTCTGTTCAACTACGTTGGCGATCCGGTCAACAACCTGGTTGGCCAGGAAGCTTCGTTTGAAGATCGTCAGGCGTTGCGCGACCGCCTGGGTTTGAATGATCCTGCTCCGGTGCAGTTTGTTCGGTTTGTCGGCAATGCCCTGACCGGAAATTTCGGCATCTCCTACCGCATGCAGCGGCCAGTGTCTGATCTCATTGCCGAGCGTTTGCCTGCGACCGTCGAGCTTGTTCTGGCCTCTGCGTTATTCTCTCTCCTGCTCGGCATTCCACTCGGCGTCTACACAGCCATTCATCGCGAAGGGATCATGAGCCGTTTGGTGTTGTTAGTGTCGTTGGTGGGTGTGTCGTTACCGACGTTTGTGATCGGCATTGGGTTGATTTATCTGTTCTCGGTCTCCCTTGGCTGGCTGCCGTCCTTTGGCCGCGGCGAAACGGTCTTGGTTGGAGGTTGGTCAACGGGTTTGCTGACCACAGGGGGGCTGAAGGCGCTGATCTTGCCTGCTGTCACGCTTGGCCTGTTTCAAATGACGTTTATCCAACGTCTGGTGCGGGCCGAGATGATCGAAGTTCTCGGCACCGACTACATCCGCACGGCCCGGGCCATGGGCATTCCCAGCGCCCGCATTTATTATGTCTACGCGTTCAAAAACACGCTTCTGCCGGTGATTACAGTTATTGGTCTGAAACTGGGCGAACTCATTGCGTTCTCGATTGTCACCGAAACCGTGTTCCAGTGGCCCGGTCTGGGCTTGTTGTTCATCCAGGCTGTCGCATTTGCTGACATCCCCATTATGGCTGCGTATCTGATCATGGTGGCGTTGGTGTTCGTGATCATCAATCTCGCGGTCGATGTTTTATATGCAGCCATCGACCCCCGTTTGCGCAGTCGCGCGGATGATTCGTGATGAGTGAAGTCACTCCCCAAAATAATGCGCCGCCAAAAGATGCCGTTTGGTTTAACTTCTGGCGCAGTCCGGTCGCGCTCGTAACGTCCGGGCTCTTAATTATTTTTCTATTGGCTTCGGCCTTTGCGCCTTTGTTGGCTCCTCAAGACCCTTTTGATCCCATCAACCTGAATTTGATGAATGCTTTTTTGCCGCCCGCGTGGACGGCGTCCGGCGATCCGGCATTTTTATTGGGCACAGATGATCAGGGGCGCGATTTGTTCTCGGCCATTCTCTACGGCAGTCGGATCTCCCTCACCGTGGGTCTGGCGGCGGTGGCTTTTGCGGCCACAGTTGGCGTCACCGTTGGTCTGATCGCGGGTTATGCCGGGGGCTGGGTCGAGACATTGCTCATGCGACTGGCGGATGTGCAACTCACCATTCCCGCCCTGCTGATTGCGCTGATGGTCGATGGCTTGTCTCGTGCGCTGCTGTCACCCGAACGGCACGATGAAATCGCCTTGTATGTTTTGATCTTTGCCATCGGCATCGCAGACTGGCCGCAATATGCACGCGTGGTCAGGTCCGCGACCCTGGTACAAAAGCAATCCGGCTATGTTGCCCAAGCCAAGTTGATTGGCTCCTCAAGCTCGGCCATCGTGTTTGGCCATGTGTTGCCCAACGTCATGACCTCTGTGCTTGTGCTGGCGACTTTGGGCCTGGCGCTCGCGATTATTGCCGAGGCAACTCTCAGTTTCTTGGGCGTCGGCATGCCACCGACCACGCCCTCTCTCGGCACGCTCATCCGCATCGGCAATGACTTTTTGTTTTCTGGCGAATGGTGGATTACGTTGTTTCCTTCATTGACGCTGGTTGTGCTGGCGTTGTCCGTCAACTTGTTGGGCGACTGGTTGCGGGATGCCCTCAATCCACGTTTAAGATAACGGTTAAGATAAACCATGCATATCACTCCTCTTTCAGATGTATGTGGTGCTGAAGTCACAGGACTCACGTGCGGAGGCGATCTCAACGACGCTGACTTCGATGCCATTCAGCGCGCGTTTCTCGATCACTCGGTCTTGGTCTTCCGAGATCAAACCCTGACGCCACAGCAGCACATCGCGTTTTCTAAACGCTGGGGCGATCTCAAAGGTCATATCCTCACGCAGTATCTCTTGCCCGGATATCCGACGCTGTTGGTGGTCTCCAATAAAAAAGATGACCAAGGCCAACCTGTCGGGATAGAAGATGCGGGGCGCTACTGGCACACGGATGTCAGTTATGATGACAGGCCGCCTATGGGCTCATTGCTCTATGGCTTGGAGATCCCGTCCGAGGGTGGTGACACTCTGTTCGCAAGCCAGTACCGAGCCTACGAGAATATTGCGGAGTCTCTCAAAACGCAGATCGCCCATTTGAAAGCCCGCCATCGCTTTAACTATGTGCAAATTCAATCCACGGAAGGCAGTACGCGCAAACCGTTAACAGAGGAACAAAAAGCTCAGTTAACGGGTGCTGTTCATCCCGTTGTGCGGACTCACCCAGAGACAGGCCGCAAAGCGCTTTACGTCAATCCCGGTTTTACAGAAGCTGTGGTGAATCTGCCGGAGCGGGAAAGTCAGATCCTGCTAGATACCTTGTTTGGTTATGCCACGGACGAGTCTGTTGTCTACCAGCATAAGTGGCAACCGCATGATTTGGTGTTGTGGGACAATCGTTGCGTCATGCATCACGCGACGCCCTATCCGGCGGGCAGCATCCGCCACATGCATCGCACCACAGTCGCGGGGACCGTTCCCGTCTAGCTGGCTTGATCTTGTTAAACCTTAGTTTGGGGCGACCCGCTCTAACGCCCCGGCCAGCGTTTTTCGGCGCGGCAGAACGACAGCCGCCGTAACCAGCGTGACCAGTGCGCCGGTAAACAACGGTGGCCCAAAGCCAACAAACTCAGCCAGTGTTCCCATCGCCAGCGCCCCCAGGGCAGGACCACCGCGCCCAATCACCAACCACACACTCATCACCCGTCCCCGCAAGCGATCATCTACCGCAGACTGAATCAGGGTTTGTGTGCCGGTCCCTGTACAGGCTTGGGTGAAGCCGGACACCGCAAGAAGCGCTGCCCCTGTCCATAGGTTTGTAGACAACGCAAACACACACACGGCAGCCCCGTTGATCAACACGCCGACAAAAACAATGCCGGTCAAACCTCTGAGACGTCCGCGTTGCGCCAGCCAGATCGAAGCGCAGATCGCTCCGACCCCCATCGCCGATGTCAGAATCGCCAGCCCTTGAGGGCCGGCCTCAAACACCTCCCCGGCAAACCCTGGCAACAAATCAATCAGTGGGCGGGCAAAAATCGAGTTCACCGCCGTCAGCGCAATAATCGCCGCCACGCCTGTATGGGTGAATGTGAAGCGTGCGCCTTCAATCAGGTCCTTAAAATAAGATACGCTTGGCAGCACGCTGTCTTTCACGGGCGGTATTTTAATCAGGACCAAAGCAACAATCAGGGCCGCATAGGACACAGCGTTGAACAAAAACGCCCAGGCAATATCAGTCGTCGCAATAATAATGCCGGCAATGGCTGGGCCGATGATGCGGGCAACGTTGAAAATGATCGAGCTGATGGCAATGGCGGTCGACATCACCTCGCGCGGCACCATGTTCACCACCAGCGTGACGCGGGCGGCTTGGTTCATGGCGTTGGTTACGCCGCCAACGGCCATCAGGGCCACCAGAATTTCCGGCGAAATGTGCCCCGTCAGCGTCAGCAGCCATAAGGCGATCGCCTGTCCGCAGGCAAACACCTGAGCGATCATGGAAATCTTCAGACGGTTAAACCGATCTGCCACAACGCCGCCTAAAGGCGTCAGAATAATAATCGGCAGGAACTCTGCCATGGCAATGGCGCCAAGCCAGGCTCCCGATTCCGTCAGCTCCCACATCAGCCAGCCCACTGCCAGCCGTTGCACCCACATGCCAATCAGAGACGAGGTGTTGCCAGCGGTGTACAGCGCGAAATTGCGAATGGCGAAGGCCTGGCGCAGGCCGGAAAAATCAAACAGAGAACGTTTCATGTCTTCAGAGTTCTATAGCGCTCCACACCGCGCGTCTACGCGTCCGTCGTGCAACGACTCCTCAGCGGACATGGTCAAATAGGAGGAAGCAGAGTGGTGGGGAATTTGGTGGAGCCGAGCGGGATCGAACCGCTGACCTCGACGTTGCGAAGGGGTCCGAAGCACTTTTCTTTAGCGTTCCTTATCGGTCCGTAACGTTCCTAACCCCTTGTTTCTATTTGACCTTTTGGGATCATACGTGTCTTCTTGATTCCGGTGAGTTCTGTCCAACTGCTTCCGCAGGGCTTCCGCTACACTAAAAACGTCGAGGTCAGACATGCCACGCTTAACGAAACGAGTTGTTGATTCTTACAAGCCAAATGGACGTGATTATTTTGTCTGGGATGATCAATTACCGGGCTTTGGATTGCGTGTTTTTGCATCGGGATCGAAGTCTTATTTAATCCAATACAGACATTCCGGGCGCACCCGTCGCGCGACCATCGGTAAGCATGGTGTTTTCACGCCAGAGCAAGCACGTCTTGAAGCGAAAGTATTGATGGGGGATATCGCCAAGGGGGAAGACCCCGCCGAATTGCGTTTCGTGAAAC
>CAYGSZ010000015.1:0-25069 GCA_964352705.1 uncultured Rhodobacterales bacterium | reverse complement strand
TGGCAGACCGATCTATCGACGGCGACTCAAGCACACCATCACGCTGACCGCCTCTTGTGCAGATAAAGCACTACGCTGCTGCCAATCTTTCCCTTCTCTGCAGTCATTGAGATGATTTCTGAAACATGCCGCACCTTAAACAGCCATACAGAGCCGCTCATTTTGAAAGCCAGGTGCTTGCCCCGCAGGCGCGTCATAGACCGCCAACAGATATGATCAGGGAATCTCTCAACAGCCGATACGATATCGCGTTGTCTGAATTAGAGGCTCGGACGTGCCACTCATGGAAAATGCGCCTTGATTCTTCAAAGGTCATGACCAACGTCGCCGCCATCAGTGGCGCAGCCTCACCTCAACCGATTATGCAGTCTGCCGAGGGGTCCAGAGTTACGGACATCGACAACAATCAATACGTTGATCTTTGTATGGGATTTGGGGCCAACTTGCTGGGACACAAGCCGCGTATTGTTGAGCAGGCCATCATGGATCAAGCTGCCAAAGGTTGGAATTTCGGTTTCAGCAGCGAAGGTCAATTGGCCCTGGCAGAACTCATTTGCTCAGCGGGTGCCAGCAATGACCGCGCACTACTGTGCGGGTCCGGCGCGGAGGCCACAGCAACGGCGATGCGTGCCGCACGTGCCTATACAGGCAAAGATGTGATTGGCGTGTTCACTGGTGCCTATCACGGGGGACACGACCAGGGCCTCATCACCGGAGACCCTGAAAACATCAGCCATAAAATACATCTAGGTCTCGGCATTCCTTCGGCTTTAGACGACGTGATAGAGCCCCTTTTGTATGGCAGTTCGACAGCTTTCCAGCGCATTCGGGATTTGCGTCATAGCCTCGCCGCCGTCATTGTTGAAGCCGTACAAAACAGTGATCCAAAAAACCATGATGGAACATGGCTGCGCGATCTGCAAAGCGTGTGTCATGAATGTGGCGTCTTAGTTATTCTCGATGAAGTGACAACCGGGTTCCGTTTGGCCTTTGGTGGAGCGCAGGAGCGCTTTGACCTATCCCCAGATATCGTGACCTATGGCAAGGTGATGGCCGGTGGCCTTCCTATGGGGGCAGTTGCAGGGCGCACCGATATCATGAAGGTATTTGCACCAAAGGAGAAAACACCAGCTGTTTTTTCAGGCAGTACGTTTGGCGGAAATCCCATGAGCGTATCCGCCGCCATAGCGACTCTGTCATTCCTCCGCGAGCATCAGGATACTCTTTACGAAGACCTTGACAGCGCAACAACCCGGTTAGCAAAAAGCGTGAATGCCCGTTGGGCTGCGGCACAAGCGCCGCTGATGCTGTTGCAGTTCAGTTCTATCTTCAAGCTCATTTTCAAGAGACCCGATACTTCGGCCTCAAAACATGAATTGGATGATGTACGACGAGCAGAAGACACCTTTTTTGTGCACTTGCTAGACCACGGCATCACACTGCATGCAAGTCGGACAGGCTACTTATCGACAGCCCACACAAATGAAGACGTTGATTTCATTATAGAGGCAATGTCTGAGGCGTTCGAAGAAAGTGCTGCGGATGGCTGCTTTGCCGGCATGCGCATGTCACAATAGACTCTGCGTAAGTTTAAGAAACCTAGCGCTCTAACTGTGCTGACGAAATAGCTTCTGCGAGAGCGTTACACTGTTCAAGCACAGCCTTGACTGTGGTTCCGTTGGTTCTTGCCGTCAACTGCTGCGCCTCATCATTCAAACACGAGGCGTTGTAAATATCTTGCACTGGCCTAATAACCTCGGGCGGACATCCCACAACGCCGACTTCGCGCTGCTCAGTGTGAGCGGGAAGTTCACGCATAAAGATCGGCGATTGCCCAACTTTAAAAGCCGTCACAAGCCCATTAGGTTTAACAACTGAACCGGCCTCATCAAGGAGCGCAATCGTAACACAGGATGCGTGACCAGCCGATGAGAGCATGCTTAAAACAAAAACAACGGCAAAGGTATGGAGAATACGCATCTTATCCGGAACTCCTGGAAACTGGCACAGCCACAGGTCGGCACGTATCGCCAAAATCACAGGCTGAAGTTCTTATGGTGCGGGTGAAGGGAATCGAACCCCCACTCCCGTAAAGGAACCAGATTTTGAGTCTGGCGCGTCTACCAGTTCCGCCACACCCGCACGTAAGAAGAGGTCCTTATAGCGGCGCACCCGCGCCCTCGCAAGCGGCCTGAACATTTATGCCGTTTTCAAAGCGTATCCACGCCGTTGCCGCCCCCCCCCTGACCTGTTAAACCGCAGGATATGGAGCTTTTGTGTGATTCGTAAACTATATGATTGGACCCTGAGGTTAGCAGGACGACGCGACGCCATGGTGTTGCTGGCTATCATTGCTTTTCTTGAAAGCTCAATCTTCCCCATTCCCCCGGACGTTATGATTCTCCCGATGGTATTGGCAGCCCCGCAAAACGCATGGAAAATAGCTACCATAGCCACGGTTGCCAGCGTGTTGGGTGGCCTTGCCGGTTACGCGATCGGCCTTTTTTTGTTCGAAGCAATCGGGCTACCGCTGCTTGAAATCTATGGCTACGCGGACAGGTTCACTGAATTTCAAGGGATGTACGCGGACTGGGGCGCGTGGATCGTTTTTGGCGCCGGACTGACGCCCTTCCCGTTTAAAGTGATCACAATAGCCAGCGGCGCGGCAGCGCTAGATCCTTTGGTCTTTATTGTTGCTGCGTTGCTCTCTCGCGGTCTACGATTTTACCTTGAAGCTGCACTTTTGTGGAAATTTGGCCCACCCATAAAAGCTTTCATAGAAGAACGTCTGGGCCTGGTTACAACGGCTGCATTTATTCTGCTAATCGGCGGATTTGTTGCCATTCGGTTTATCGGATAGACGCCCTATGACTTCCCGCCTGCTCACCAGTAGCTATGTGATGAGTCTTGTAGCGATAACAGCGTTAGTGGCCTTGGCGACCGCCTGGGTAGCTCAATACGGGTTTGATTTGTTTCCTTGTGAGTTATGCCTTTATCAACGCTTGCCTTACATGGGCATTGTAGCCCTGGCTGGGCTCTCTACTCTGCCGGTTGTTGACCCTGAAGCGCGCCGTTTAGCCGCATATATTGCAGCCCTTCTTTTCGCGACGACGGCCGGTGTTGCCGTCTTCCATGTCGGTGTTGAACAGGAATGGTGGGCTGCCGCCTGCGCGCCTACAGATGCCGCTGCATTTTCCTTTGATGATATCCGTTCAGCACTGCAAAAACCTGGCCAACCCGCATGCAACGACATACCTTTCACACTGTTCGGCATTTCCTTCGCCGGTTACAATATCTTAGCAGGACTGATCTTAGCGGGGCTCTCTCTTAAAGCTGCCCTTACCGATAATTTTTGGAAGAGCTAAACTTGAGCTATGCCGAACAAAAAACCACCCATAGACACGGCGCAAGACCGACTCCCTGGCGACCCAGACCGCGCCGAACTGATCGCACAGATGGTGCGGGTCAACCAAGCGGGCGAGTACGGCGCGAAACGGATCTACGAAGGCCAATTGGCTATCCTAGAAGGCACGGATGCAGAACCTATTATCCAGCACATGCTGGACCAGGAACTGCCGCACCTGGACAGATTTAGCAAAGAACTCACCGCGCGCGGCATAAGACCCACGGTTTTACAACCATTGTGGCATGTCGCCGGTTTCGCGTTGGGTGCAGGCACTGCTTTATTGGGACGGGAAGCGGCAATGGCCTGCACCGTGGCCGTAGAAGAAGTGATCGATGAGCATTATGCGGAACAGGCCAATCAACTTGGCGATGAGGATGCCGACTTGCGGAACGTGATTGAGGAGTTTCGCGCTGATGAACAGAATCATCGTGATATCGGGCTAGCAGAAGGTGCGGAACAAGCACCTGCTTACCCGGTTCTAACGGGGGCTGTTAAAGCAGGATCACGATTGGCAATCTGGCTCTCAAAACGGCTTTAACAAGAACGCGTTTAGTAAAACCAACAGCATGATTTGACCACCACTCTACCAGGGGTCAAGTTCGGAGTCCCAATACAGAAAATCCCGCCAACTTTCATGTAAATAGTTTGGTGGAAAAGCCCGGCCTGTTTCCTGCAACCTATGAGAAGAAGGCTTCGCAGGCACACGACGCAACGCCATCCCCGCTTCACCTGGTGTCAGGTTCGCCTTTCTGAGGTTACATGCAGAACAGGCCGCAGCAACGTTTTGCCATGTGGTTCGTCCACCGCGAGACCGGGGGATTACATGATCAAATGTGAGGTCATTTGCGGAATGAGAAACATTGCAATACTGACACATAAATTGGTCACGCAGAAAAACATTGAAGCGCGTAAAAGCAGGAGAGCGGTCCGTTGGCGCATAGTTCTTCAGAGAGATAACGCTCGGCAACTTAAGCTCGAAACTGGGCGAGTGAATCACTGTGTCATACTCAGACACCACGTTTACGCGATCCAGAAATACGGCTTTCACAGATTCCTGCCAGGACCACAAGGATAATGGGAAATAACTGAGCGGCCGGAAATCGGCGTTCAGAACGAGGGCCTGGCTGTTTTGAGCGGCACCTATCACGACAGCAATGTACTCCCCTGTCCGGAAAAACTGCTTGGGAAAAAATCTAGCCTTTTTTAAGGACGAACGCAAAATCTAGTGCAAGTCTACATTTGCACTACAAAATGCGCATCACAATCTTATGACAATTTTGCTCCACCGTAGTGTGCGGAGTCGGACGCTCCCCTAGGTGGGCAATGTTATCCCTGACAATGGGTGACTGGTCTCAACCAATCTCCTTAAACGCTCATCCAGCACATGCGTATAAATCTGAGTCGTCGAGATGTCTGCGTGCCCTAACATCTGTTGGAGGCTTCTGAGATCAGCCCCGTGGGCCAACAAGTGTGACGCAAAAGAATGACGCAGAACGTGTGGTGAAACGCGTGTGGGAGGAATTCCCGCCTCAATCGCAAGGTCTTTCAGCGCTTTGGAGACAGCCCCACGGTTCATATGGCCGTTGATGGTTTGAGCTGGAAACAACCACGGAGACGACTTTTGGGAGACAGGCATAAAACTCTCTCGCACCTCAAGATACGCCGATACTGCGGCACGTGCCGGCGCACCAATTGGGACCATGCGTTCTTTGTTGCCCTTACCGCGCACGATCAAAACAGGGCGATCACGTGCGACGGTGGTCAACGGCAAAGACACCAACTCAGTGATGCGAAGACCCGTCGCATACAATAGCTCCAGAACGGCTGTCAGCCGTAACGCACGCGGTGTCGACTTTTCACGACAAGCGTCTAGCAACAAATCGACTTCTTCCTCGCCAAGATATTTTGGTAAACGCGCGCCCTGCTTTGGGCTGTCCAGGGTTGACGTTGGATCGTCAGCGCGCACCCCTTCGGCAAACAGGAATTGATAAAACTGCCGCAAACAGGAAAGCTTTCTTGCCGCCGTAGTCGGCTTCAAGCCCTGAGACATGAGGCGACTCAAAAACGCCCTCAACTGCTCTGCCGATGCTTGAGAAACATCAGCACCGAGATCTTGAGTTAAATTTTCTAAGTCACGGGCATACGCCTCTAAAGTATGAGGAGAAGCGCCCCGCTCAGCCGACATCATATCCAGAAAAGAATCGACATGACGGTTCACAGCTTTATCGCCTGGCATTTAAAACAACGCAGAGATTATCACAGACCCTGTGCCAAAGAGGCCTCGACGGCAACGCGACGCGCTTCATTTTCCAGGCCGATTGACATCAAGGACGAGACCACATGCGATAGTACCACTGGGGAAACACTTGCTGGACCTTCTTCGTTTAAGGCAAGCACTGCGAACAAGACAGTTTCACCAATGCGTCCATTCTGTGCCGCCAACGACAAGCCATTCCAAATCTGGGGCCTTGGTAAATCAATCGACGAGTGCGTGCGCCGGTCCATCAGGTCAAGCCAATCCTGAATGGCGACAGGTTCACCCAAAGCCATAAACGCGCTAAGAATAAGGGCTTTATCTGCAGCCAGGAGGCCGGGTGGACGTGAATCCTCCCATCGTTTGAGGCGCAACGGTGTAAATCGGTTTGTTATTGTGGGCTGCAATTGACGTTCCGTAGGCCACATTGCCGCAGCCACTTCTGAGGCCTCTATGCTTGTGCGTGCGTAAAGTTGGGACAGTTCCAACCACGATATGCCTGCTTCCATTTCGCTCGTCGCGAGCAATGCGCGGGCCGCATTGCCAGCGAACCAGACCAAATCTCCGGTCGGCTCAATCGTTTTGAGCAAGGGCGCATATACTGCCCCCATAACACTCACATTCGGACCATTCTGACCTCGGTCGTTACGGGCAAAATCAATGGCTCTGGAAATGACCTCAGCTCGTGCAGTGAGATTCGTCTGCGCTTCCGCCAATTGAAACAACTTGGCACGGTCAACCGGGGTGCGGACCGGGATAGATCTGAGGTTAAGTTCTTCGCCAACAGGCCCTGTATCTTCTTCCTGTGCTGTCTCTGAATCTGAAGCTTTTTCGCTATCTGCAGCGTCCTCAACTTCAAGCCGGTAAAGAGAGCGCAGAACTTGTGGATCTAAAGACCCTAAGCCAACAGCGCGTTCAGCCGCATCAAGTCGCCGATTAAGGGCTTCACGTATACGTTCTGCCGACCCCTTTTCATCCAGTCCATCATCAGCCACATAAAGAGGTTCAGCGGTGGCAAGTACTTTGAGGAGGGTGGGATCTCCATTCGTGACCAACTGTGGCGGGAACGGACGCCCGGCGCTACGCAGCATAGCCAGTTGCAAAGGCGTTAGCCGATCCAAACCAGCTGGCGTAATGGGCCGATTACCAGCCATAAGTTCAGTCACCCAGAAGAAAGCAGGGTCTTCAACACCTTTCTCCCGAAGCAAATCGATTGTGAGATAGGCGCTGGATACGTTGCCATCTCTCAACTGACAGAAAGCAAACGTTTTTTGCCAGTAGGCATCCGTAGAGACCCGCAGATTGGCTTGGGCTGTAACGCAGGCGTCTTCGACACGCCCATCAACCAACGCGAGGTCTGTCGATAGAACACGCATGCGATCGCTAAAAGACTCTTGTGGGACCACCTCAAGCAGAGCCTGAACAGAGGCCCAGTCTCCCATAGCAGCCAGCCGGGAGAGCCTAACCTCAAGAAGAGCGAGGCCTAAATTCTGTTCCTGTTCCTCTGCTAACTCAGACGTGTCCTCGTCCTCTGGCAAATTATCGTCCACATTGAACCCGATAGCGCTGGGGACAACAGCTGTCATATCGACAAAAACATCCTGAGCTTGGGTTTCCTCCGGAGGGCGGGCGACAGAGAGTAAAAGGCGTTGCACCAATTCCCGCGTAACAACCGACTGAACCTGCTCTGGGAGTTTTGGCAGGAGCAGATCAACCAACTCTTTTGACGTTCCTTGCCATAAGTTTAGTGGCAATCCGCCGGAAAACTCATCCAGAAGCCCAATGGAGTCCGCGCTGACAGCCTCTAGCTGTCGCACCGCAATCTCCCCATCAGAGACCGTAGGCGGAGCAGGGACAGCACTGGTTGTTGATCCTGACGCGGCTGGATCAGGGAAAAGTGAGATCGGTGGCGGCAAAGACTCGGTATCAAATGCCCGATCTGTCTGGGACGACTGCGCATGAATCGAGGACACGCTGCTCGACAGAAGAACCCCGGCAACAATAGGCGTAAGGGCCCAACGCTTAAGGTGCGTTAATCGGGGCTTAGCGGCAACAAGGCCTCTATCTAAATCTATCATTTGAAATAATCTTCTCTCGCGGTGCGACGGGAGCCGGCATATCCCATGTCGCCAAAGCAATTCCACCCCCAACGATCAGGAGCAAAACCAAGGCAATGAGAATTCTAGAAATAAGCTTCATAATGTCATTGTAAACCAAGTTTAGTGAGGCATTTTCACACCCTAAATGCCATGTTTGCTATTAATTATGGCTGATCAAGGGCGGTTGTTTGCTAGAGCCTAGGAATCGCAGTAATCAGGGCCTTCCTATGGCCGGGACACTACGTGAGAGGTGTGATAATGTCTAGCAAGGGACAACAGAGCACATTAAGTATACATCCGACTTATACGCTTAAAGAGTGCAGTCTCAGCCTTTGTCGTATTTTAAATTGTTTATAGCTTCTCACTTCAAATCCACATGACCCGCAACATAGACATATCCAACCACATCCCTACTCCTGACAAGATCATCGTTCTCGTTGGACTCATGGGGGCTGGCAAGAGTTGTGTTGGTCGGCGAATCGCACAAACCTTGGATATCCCCTTCCTTGACGCAGATGCCGAGGTCGAAGCCGCGGCTGGATGTTCGATCGTGGATATCTTCGAACGCTATGGTGAGGAAGAGTTTCGCGATGGTGAACGCCGCGTTATAGCCCGCCTGCTTGATGGCCCGCCCTCAGTGATAGCCACAGGTGGCGGCGCTTTTATCGACGGTCAAACCCGCAAGCTGATCAATGAAAACGGACTATCGGTTTGGTTACGTGCCGACCTCGATACGCTGGTATCGCGCACAGCAGGGCGCACTCACCGTCCGCTTCTGAATTCAGGTGATCAACGTAAAACATTATCGGACCTGATCGACCAAAGGTACCCGATTTATGCACAAGCCAACGTTACCGTTGATACCGGGTCAGACAGCGCAAATGTGACGTGTAGTCGCGTTCTTGATGCCATCGCTGAGTACGAAAGCGCAGTCGCCAACGTCGAGGCGACGTCATGAATAAGATGACAACCTTAAATGTCGACCTGGCAAATAGAAGCTACCCCATCCACATCGGACCCGGCCTGATAGATCAAGCCGGAACTTTACTGTTACCCATTCTCAAAAAGCCCCGCGTTTTTATTGTCACAGACAGCAATGTCGGACCACTCTACTTGGAGCAGCTTCAGGCTTCGTTGCACGCGGCGAACATTGCCAACGATACGATGACTGTACCGGCTGGAGAAGCGACAAAGAATTTTGCCCACCTGCAAAGCGTTGTGGAGGCTATGCTGGCAGCCAAGGTTGAGCGCTCAACCACTGTGTTCGCCTTGGGCGGCGGAGTTGTTGGTGATCTCGCTGGTTTTGCAGCCTCAATTACTTTACGCGGTCTCGACTTTGTTCAAATTCCAACCACACTGCTGGCTCAAGTTGACAGCTCTGTTGGCGGCAAAACAGGCATCAATGCTGCGCAGGGCAAAAACCTAACAGGTAGCTTTCATCAACCGAAAGCCGTTCTGATCGACATCAACGTTCTCAAAACCCTTCCAGACCGTGAACGCCGCGCTGGGTATGCGGAAGTCTGCAAGTATGGACTATTGGGCGATGTTGATTTTTGGGCATGGCTAGAAACGAATGGAGCACGTGTTTTGGCTGGAAATGCCGAAGCCGTCACCAAAGCCATTGAGACAAGTTGCAAAGCCAAAGCCGCCGTTGTGGCAGCCGATGAACGCGAAGGTGGCATACGCGCGCTCCTGAACCTCGGGCACACGTTCGCGCACGCTTTTGAGGCCGAGCTCGGGTATTCAGGCGATATCCTGCATGGCGAAGCCGTGGCCCTGGGCATGGTTCTCGCGTTTGATCTATCTGCACGGCTTGGACTAAGCCCTGAGGCGGACGCGGAGCGCGTACGGCAGCATTTTAAGGCTTTAGACCTGCCAACAAAACCGCCACGCAAAGCTCAGGGTCTTTCTGCGGAACTCCTGTATTCACATATGACGCAAGACAAGAAAGTTCAGGATGGCCGCATCACATTTGTATTGGTGCGCGGCATCGGCCAAGCGTTTCTAACTCAAGATGCCACCAAAGAGGATGTCCTGAGCGTCCTTAATGCGACATTGCATAGATAATACCTGTTTCGATTTTTATGGAGCACACCACCAATGGTGTTTACCGCCTGCTTTGTACTTTTTCTGTTGGTTCTTTCAGCGTTTTTCTCTGGGTCTGAAACAGCTTTAACCGCAACCTCGCGTTCGCATATGCATCAGCGAGAAAATGACGGTGATGAGCGGGCAGCTACGGTCAACCGACTGTTAGATCACCGCGAACGCCTCATCGCGACCATTCTGCTGGGCAATAACTTGGTCAATATCTTGGCCTCGGCGATGGCTACAAGTCTGATGATCACGATGTTTGGTGAACGCGGTGTAGTGTATGCAACCGCCTTAATGACGCTGCTGGTTCTTATCTTCGCAGAGATTTTACCTAAAACCTATGCGCTGATGCACACCCACAAAATGGCTTTAGCCGTTGCGCCCATTATGCGCGTTCTCACGGTTATATTTCAGCCGATCAACTATGTTATTCAAGGCATTGTGCGTGTCGCCTTAACGCTCTTGGGCGCAAGTGGCGCGGGGGCAATGACAGCCCAACAAACACTTTCAGAATTGCGCGGCGCGATCGATTTGCACACCGGCGACGCCATAATCAAAGAAGAAGTGAAGCATGAACGTGCCATGCTGCGCAGTGTGCTCGACCTTGCAGATGTCGATGTGGGCGAAATTATGACCCATCGCAAAAACCTAATCACGATTGACGCCAACCTTCCAATGACTGAGGTTCTTGCTCAAATCTCTGCGAGCCCATACACCCGCATTCCGCTATGGCAGGACACCACCGAGAACATTGTCGGGGTTCTACACACCAAGGCCGTTCTGCGCGCCGTGCAATCCGCCAAAGGCGAACTCGACACCATTGATGTTTTGTCCATTTGCACGCCACCGTGGTTCGTGCCTGAAACCACTAACCTGCTGGATCAACTCAATGCGTTTCGCGACCGGCGAGAACACTTCGCGATTGTTGTTGACGAATATGGAGATGTGCAAGGCACGGTCACGCTGGAAGATATTCTAGAAGAGATCGTCGGAGACATCGTTGACGAGACCGACGTCTCTGTTTCCGGTGTCCTTGCTGAGCGCAACGGCACGTACTTGGTTGAAGGCTCAGTGACCCTGCGCGACTTAAGCCGTGAATTTGAATGGGCGCTGCCTGACGAAGAAGCTTCTACCATTGCTGGATTGGTCATGGCCGAGTCTCGGACTATTCCAACACCGGGCCAAGTCTTCATCTTTCATGGGTTTCGATTTGAAATCCTGCGGCGCCAACGCAATCAGATCGTCCAATTGCGTGTCACACCGCCAAAATCTGACGAGGAAAAAGAGGCCGAGAAGAGATCTGCACCGTCAGAAACCGAACCAACCGAGGGCCTAACTTGACCATTGCGGGGCAATAGCGCCACACTTTGTAATCAGGATCACGTTTAAGGTCTTGACCATAATAGGGGAGGAGGCTCCACGCCATGATGCGCAAGATCGTCCCAGATGTGATAAGCGGGCAGACCCTTATCACCGTTAGCCTAACAGATACGGCACGCGCCATTGCCACCTTGATGCGCGAAAAAAAGATAGCCGCTGTGCTGGTTACAGAAAATGATGCACTGGTCGGCATCATCACAGAGCGCGATATGACAAGCCGTGTGATCGCTGCAGGCCTAGATGCAGAAACGGCCAAAGCCAAAGATATCATGACGGCGAATCCAGACACGTTGCACCCGAATGACAGCGCGTCTCAGGCCATTAAAATGATGATTGAACGCAATTATCGACACCTACCGGTTACCGATGGTGACACGCTGGTCGGTATGGTTTCAGTGCGAGATCTGTATGCGATCTATAATTCAGAGCTTGAGGCAGACCTTAAAGATCGCAATGCCTTTATTTATGGCGAGAATTACGGCACCGGCTGAGAGACACGACTTTAAAATAGATTATGCTGATGCTGGCTATGTCCGACCTGCACAGGTGCTATTCGCGGTTACCACTTTGTAGCAAGACCCGTGTGGGTTAGGACTGTGCCTTCGTGCCAATTTGTAGCATTAGGTCTTTATGCCCCTGCCGACACCAGCCGAAGATCGAGAACTCCTACACATTCGCAACATTGAGTGCCGCGGCTATCAGCGTGCTGATGGTATGTGGGACATCGATGGGTGGATGACAGATATTAAAACCTACAGCTTTCCCAATCATGATCGCGGCGAGATCAAGGCTGGCGAGCCTCTGCACAGCATGGGACTGCGCATCACCATTGACGACACTCTAACCATACAGGATTGCGTGGCTGTGACAGAATTCAGCCCCTTTAATCTGTGTGGCAACATCACACCCAATTTTAAAAAGCTGATTGGCCTGCGCATCACCCAAGGGCTAACCAAAAATGTGCAGGAGCGTCTGGGCGGCACCCACGGCTGTACGCATTTGGTTGAATTGATCAAACCCATCGCGACAACCGCGTTCCAAACCCTGGTTGGGAAGCGCATGGGTAAATTGGGGGCAGCGTTGAAATCAGGGACCCTCAAAAAACCACCGATACTTGATACCTGCCATGCCTGGGCGTCGGACGGCGAAATCGTCAAGCGGGAGTTTCCCGCTCACTTCACCGGCAACTGAACCGGGCCTTATTCAGCAGCTTCGTCCGGGGTTATTGTTATTAACGACAGGGCATGCACACGTTCTGCCAATTCATCAGCCAGAACGGCATAGACTTTGCGCTGCCGAGCCACGCGGTTTTCGCCTACAAAACCTTGAGAGACAATCTTGACGTTGAAGTGGGTTTCGCCCCCGCCATCAGGATGAGCACCCGCGTGACCAGAATGGCGGTGAGAATCATCCTCAATGACAAGCTCTGATGGATCAAAAGCTGCCGTTAGTTTTTGTTCAATACGCGTGCGATATTCGCTCACGAGCCCTACTCCAAATTAAACAGTGATTGGTATCTGTGCGCAGCAAGCATACTTCCTCTTAAGAAGCAATATTGTCAGACTTCTGGCACAGGCAGATAATTTTTAAATGACAGCAAAGCGCAAATCCGATGACACCTTTCCAGGACCGCAATCAGTCGGTTCAGGTGCCGTGCGACGGTGCCAATGGCTTGGCTGCTCTGGCGTTGGCGAGCACCGAGCTCCCACCGATCGCGCTTTATCTGATTATTATATTTTTTGCTTGGACCATGTGCGTCTGTACAATGCACAATGGAATTTCCATGAGGGTTTTGGCCCCGAAGACATGGAAATCGAGTATCGCAGCGCAGCGACATGGGACCGACCCACTTGGAAAATCGGCGAACGCCAGGCACCGGGGCGTCCCTGGCAAAACGTCTTTGACCCTTTTGATCTTTATCGAGATGAATATATCGAGAATAAGTCAGCCCCCTCAGAGACCGCCTTGCTATCACACGAAGAAGCTTTGGCACGACGCACATTTGGGCTGTCTGGGCCAATGACGGTGGACAGTCTGAAAGCCAGATACAAAGAGCTGGTTAAACGGCATCATCCAGACACCAATGGCGGCTCCCATGATGCAGAAAATAAAATGAAAAAGATCAACGCAGCCTACCAAACTCTGAAGTCTGCACTTAAAGTCTAACTTACACTTTTGAAAGATTGCGGACGTTTATGGATCTCTTATTAAAAGATAAAATAGCAGTGATCACAGGAGCCAGTCGCGGCCTTGGTGCGGCGACAGCTCATGCGCTTGCTGCAGAGGGCACAAAACTGATGCTAACGGCACGCGACCGGACAGCGTTGCAGTCTCAAGCTGATGCAATCTCCAAAACTTATGGTGTTCAGGTTGAGATTGCTCCTGTTGACCTCACCCAAGACAGCGCCTGCGATGATGTCGCCAAAGCTTGTATCAAGACCTTTAGCCGGGTCGATATCCTGATAAATTCCGCTGGCGCTTCTCAAGGCGGACTATTTTGGGAGATTCCTGATCATGTCTGGCGGGACAGCATGGAACTGAAAGTCATGGCAACGATTCGGATGATGCGCGCCGTTATTCCTTCAATGCTTGAAAACAAATATGGCCGGATCGTTAACATTGTCGGCAACACAGGCGTGCAACCCTCCCCTCGCCTGTTGCCTGGGTCAGCAGCCAATGCTGCTTTACTGGCTGTTACAACCGGCCTCGGTGAAGAACTCGCACCCCATAATGTGGTGGCCAACGCCCTGAACCCAGGGCCAACGCGCACAGAACGATGGACCACGCTTATGGACAATCTCTCCAAAAGCAGTGGTCGAACAGTGGCCGAAGTCGAATCAGACTATACGTCACAGATTCCCATGGACCGTCTTGGCCAACCAGAAGAGATTGCACGATTGGCCGTTTTTCTGGCTTCCGACCGGGCTGCCAACATGACTGGCACTTATTTAACCGCCGACGGCGGTTGGACCAAAGGCATCGCATAACCCCAAGAGATGAAGGGCCGCCTGGGCTTTACACAACCACCACGCCTCAGGGTATAAATCGGCATCACATAAGGATCGATCAATGGCACCCGATAGCGAACACAACCCCGGCATTCCTGACACTAAAGTAAACGTGAAGAAGGTTTTTGGCTTCGACAGCAAAATGACTGTCCCAGCCTTCACCACGCCTGACGAACATGTGCCGGAGTTAGACCCATCCTATCGCTTTGATCCGGATACAACGCGCGCCATTTTAGCTGGCTTTGCCCACAATCGGCGCGTGATGATTCAGGGTTACCATGGCACCGGAAAATCAACTCATATTGAGCAAGTTGCTGCGCGCCTTAATTGGCCTTGTTTGCGCATCAATCTCGATAGCCACATCAGCCGTATCGATTTGGTGGGCAAAGACGCCATTGTGTTACGCGATGGCGTGCAGATTACAGAATTTCGTGAAGGCATTCTGCCCTGGGCACTGCAAAATCCAGTCGCATTGGTTTTTGACGAATATGATGCAGGGCGACCGGATGTGATGTTTGTGATTCAACGCGTGCTGGAAGTTGCCGGGCGACTGACATTGCTTGACCAGAACAAGGTGATTAAACCTCATCCTTCGTTCCGCCTCTTTTCCACAGCCAACACAGTCGGCCTGGGCGACACCACCGGGCTTTATCATGGCACCCAGCAAATCAACCAAGGGCAGATGGACCGTTGGAACATTGTCGCTACACTCAACTACTTAGAGCACGACGCTGAGACTGAGATCGTTCTAGCCAAGCTGCCTGCCTACGAGAACAAAGAAGGCAAAGAGACAGTCTCAGCCATGGTGCGCGTCGCTGATTTATCGCGCGCAGGGTTTATGTCAGGGGATATCTCGACCGTTATGTCGCCACGCACCGTCATCACCTGGGCAGAAAACGCGCAGATCTTTGACGACATCGGCTATGCATTTCGGGTCTCGTTCCTAAACAAGTGCGATGAAACGGAACGCGCTGTGGTGGCCGAATATTACCAGAGATGTTTCGGCGAGGAACTGCCGGACTCAGTTGCGACTTCGGTCGCCTGATCTGAAGATTACCCATGCCACCCTATCCCAAAGCAGACGCGGTTGCCGCCCAAACAGTCGGCGAAAGTGCTGTCCAAAAAGCCTCGCCGACTGCGTCGGACAAGAAACCCAGCTACAACATTGGGCGCATGGAAGACCTCAAGACGGTCACAATTGCTGCTGTTAAAGCGCTATCAGGGCGTGCGGACACAAACGTCTCGTTCACGCCCATCGCAACCAATCAAAAAACAGGCGGCCAGGGCGCAGAAATTCGCCTGCCGCTCCCCCCAGCCAAACTGAACAAAGAAAACGTGATCCGGTTGCGTGGCTCAGCCGACGCCAGTGCCATGCGCGTGCGCCACCACAATGACGCTGTGCATCAACGCCGGATGCCACATGGTAAAGATGCCATCGACGCCTACAACGCGATGGAGCAAACCCGCGTCGAAGTGCTCGGGTCTCAAGATTACAAAGGTGTATCCTCGAATTTGGGCAAGGCCCTAGAACAGCGATTGTCGCTCGAAGGATATCAAATGGCCCGCGCGTCTGTGCAAATACAGATGCAAGACGCCCTTAAGGTTATGATTCACTCTAAATGCGGTGCCCTTGAACTGGGTGAAGCAGGCCAGCATGTACTCAAGGTTGCTGAACGTGAGTATGGCGACGCCCTCTCCCCCTATTTAGAGCGACTGACTGACTCACTTGATAATCAAAAGCAGTTCTCAAACATATTACGAGAAATGATTGAGGTTCTTGATTTAGAGAAAGACGATGGCGGTCGCGATCTGGATGAAGATGAAAGCCCGGACCTAAATGAAGAGTCAGACTCAACATCGGAGGGTGATGAAGGCGAGTCTCAGGGAGAAGAGAAGTCAGAGCCAGACCAAGGTGACGCTGACCCTGAAGCCGGTGAAACCGATGAAGACGTTCAACCCGACGATCAAAGTGAAGAATTGGCCGTGCCATTCGCCATGGAAAGCGCCGAAGATCCGGGTAATGACGGACAAGAACCAAAACCACAACCCGGACACAACAGAACCTTCGAAAACGAACGCTATAAAGTTTACACCACTGAATTTGATCAAGTCGAAGACGCCTTCAACTTATGTGACCCCGAAGAACTGAACCGGTTGCGGGTTCAGCTTGATCGCCAACTTGCACACATGCAAGGCATCGTCTCCCGTTTGGCAAACAGACTTCAACGCAAGCTGATGGCGCAGCAAGTGCGGAGCTGGGAATTTGATTTGGAGGAGGGCCTGCTCGACACAAGTCGGCTCGCACGCGTCATAACGAACCCCCTTCATTCGCTGACCTTTAAGCGCGAGAAGGAAATGGATTTTAGGGATACTGTCGTAACCCTACTCATTGATAACTCGGGGTCGATGCGGGGACGCCCCATCACCATTGCAGCCATGAGTGCAGATATCCTGGCCAGAACGCTGGAACGCTGTGGTGTTAAAGTTGAAATACTGGGCTTCACCACGAGCCAGTGGAAAGGGGGACAGGCACGCAAGAATTGGACTGATAGCGGAAAACCTGCTCACCCCGGTCGACTGAATGACTTGCGACATATCATCTACAAATCTGCAGATACCCCTTGGCGTCGCGCACGGAAGAACCTGGGTCTCATGCTACGCGAAGGCATTTTAAAAGAGAACATTGATGGTGAAGCCCTGGCCTGGGCTCATAATCGACTTCTAGGTCGGACAGAATCCCGCCGTATTCTCATGGTGGTCTCGGACGGTGCGCCAGTCGATGACTCCACGCTCTCTGTAAATCCTGGCAATTATCTTGAAAAGCACCTCAGAGATGTCATCAGTTTCATTGAGACCCGTTCACCTGTCCAATTGCTGGCCATTGGCATCGGACATGATGTGACGCGATATTATCGACGCGCCGTGACATTAATGGATGTGGATGAGTTGGGAGGTGCCGTCATGGCTCAACTTACGGACTTATTTGATGAAGACGAGCGCGGGCAGTTTGGTGCTTATTCTCAGATGGTTATTTAGCCTTCTGATGGGGGAGCTAAATAAACAGGCACAAAAAAAGCCCTCTAATTGGGCTTTTTTTAATTCTTAACTAATCAAACGCTTATGCAGCGACTGATTGCGCCTTCTTAACTTGACGCTTCATCTTCACACCCTCAACGGTCAACTCGACGTCTCTGGAGGCGATTAAATAAGCATCCAACCCACCGCGCTTCTCAATGGTGCGTAAGGTGCTTATGGCAACACGCAGCTTAAAGGACTTGTCGAGTGCTTCGCTCAACAGTGAAACATCCTGCAAGTTCGGCAAGAAACGCCGGCGGGTCTTGTTCATGGCATGGCTGACGTTATTACCCGTCATTACACCTTTACCGCTTAAAGAACAGCGTCGTGACATGTCACACTCCTGTGGATAGAACTCAGGCATCTTGAGACCGAGTCCGAAAATCAAGGCGGGTTTGTAGCCGCGCGCCTGGGCGACGTCAAGGTCTGACGTCGCAGTTTTTGCGGCTTTTCAGGGGTTTTCGGTCATCAGAACCCGACAAATCATGGCTTACTGGGGGCGATTAGCGCTTTTGTCCCCATCGCCACCTTCAATCAGACCCCGGACAACAGCCAAGCCGATGTATTGTCGCAGAGGATGAGCCAAAGTCTCTCGAATCACACGATCTGAGCCCTTGAGGCGCAAGGCACGGTCTATCGCCGCTTTTTTCTCTTTGGACGCTGACTGACGGATCAGTTTTTCTGCGGACAGGACCGCACCTGCAATGTCCGGCCGTGGTAAATCTGGAGCTGCGGCCAAAACTGCCTTGATTTCCAAGGCTTTCCGGTTTTCCACTCGACGTGCCGCACTCCGAACTTCGAGCGGATCGGTAGCTGATTTGGGTCCCTTAGCCTTGCCGCGCACCTCATTGACGGATTTTGCCTTTTTAGGGCCACCGCCAAATAATTTTCTGAAAATGGCCATCCCTTCCACTTAAATTCAGGCAGATTTAGAGTCTGGCTGAAACAAGGTTGGTTGAGGGCCAAGACGGTCATCCATTGAGTCTAACGTCGTGGCCATGTCATTTTGCGAGTCATCCAGAAACTCTGAAGTCTGCTGAAGAAGTCTAGCGACCTGCGCCACCGGACCATCTTCAAGCACTTCCTGGATCATTTTTTGTGCCTGAGGCACACCATCTTTTGAGCGCAACATCTCAAGGCGTCGCAGAAAAGCATCCGCAGCTAACCTGGACTGCGCGTCCTCGCTCAGGGCCATACGAAGCCGCGATTCGAAGTCCTCTTCAGCAAGGGAGCGGTCCAGGAACGGACGAAGAAGCGCCCAGCGATCACCAGCAGCATATCGTGCCCAAGCCATATCCAAACCATCACTGTCCAGAACACCCAACCGCTCTGCCACCACAGCGGCATGGGAGATTAGATCGTCTAAAATCAGGGCAAAGCCATCCTGGGCTGCACCGCGCTGTGACGCAGCGGTTAACTCAAACAAAGCCCGGCCATTAATCTCTGCCTGGTCCTGCCCACGGCGTAATACCATGGCAAAATCGACCAGGCCTTTTTGCAGCTCTGCCAGTTCCTGGCGTTGACCTATCACCATAAGAATCAGCCACAACGCAACGGGAGGGCCTGCACCTGCCGCCAAGGTTGCCGCGAGCGGCCCGGGATCTAAAGAGAGCAAGCCATCCCAGCCCAAGCGATTCAAATACCCGGAACACAGCACCACCCAGCCCGTGGTAATAGCGACAGCTAAAATAAAAACAAATAGCCTTAAAGCGGATTTTACTTTGCGTTCCATGCTTGGTCCGAACATACAGGGGTGAGAAGTGGACGCTTTGGAAAAATACTATACGGAAGTTGATCGGACTCGGCCATAGAGCCCGTTCTATAATTGAGGAGTCTGCCCGGACGTGAGTTACCTAGATCGAGTAAAAGCCTGCAACACCTATCGGCTCTCTGAATTCCTGCCCTTTGTGGCGGATGGGCAGTGCGTCGGGTGGGTTAGGCACGCTTTTGTGGAAATCCTGATGCATTATCCAAAGTCCTTCGTCGTTACCGGTCAGGACGTATCATTCTCTGAAAATGTGCAATCGATTAAGGACCGCAGCGCCGCCATCGAAGCACTGACGCCAGACTGGATCGCCGCTGGATTGGTATCTAAAATACTAGGCGAGGCTTATCCCGTGCGCCGAACTTGGGCGTCTCCCGATCACTTTACGATCGACCGCGCCTTGGTCCCGCTGTTTGGGACCCGCGCATATGGTGTGCATCTCAACGGATATGTCAAAAAATCTGATCAGTTTTATCTTTGGGTCGGGAAGCGCAACGCTGACAGACAGGTCGAACCTGACAAACTCGACAACATGGTTGCGGGTGGCCAGCCTGTTGGGCTGAGCTTGACGGAGAATCTGATAAAAGAGTGCGACGAAGAAGCTAAGATACCTGCCTCCATTGTCTCTCTAGCGATTGCGACGGGAACCGTTTCTTACTGTTTTGAAAGCCCTCATGGTCTCAAAGCAGATACCCTGTTTTGTTATGACCTGGCTGTGCCTGACGGTTTCAAACCAGAAAACCAAGACGGCGAAATTTCTGGATTTCAGTTGATACACCTTGAGGAGGCCCTTTCAATTGTCCGTGAGACCACAGACTTCAAATTCAACGTGTCACTGGTGATTCTGGATTTTGCCATTCGGCATGGCATAATTTCACCCGATACAGAACCTGATTATGAGGATATTCTGGCTGGATTACATGCGAATGGCCCAATTTATAATGCCGCGTGATATCAAAACGCACGTTGACATACTGCCCCCGGTTCTCAAGGATGCGCGCCACGCGCCCAAAAAGGGGCAGGCGTGGGAGATAACATGCATTTTTTAGAGTTTGAAAAACCAATCGCCGAGCTTGAAGGCAAGATTGCTGAGTTGCGTCACATGAGTCACGCAGACGGCCTTAATATTGCTGAGGAAGTGTCCCGTCTTCAAACCCGCGTAAATAAAGATCTTGGGGTGCTTTATACCAAGCTATCACCTTGGCAGAAAACACAGGTGGCAAGACATCCTGAACGCCCACACTGCCAAGATTATATAAATGCGCTGATTTCTGACTTTTTACCGCTGGCCGGGGACAGAAACTACTCAGAAGACGCCGCCATTATCGGAGGCATCGGACGGTTTCGAGGTCGCTCTGTGATGGTCATCGGCCAAGAAAAAGGGCGAGATACCGAGACACGCCTTAAACACAATTTCGGCATGGCCAGGCCTGAAGGCTATCGCAAAGCCCGGCGACTCATGGAATTGGCCGACCGGTTTGGCGTTCCCGTTCTGACCTTCATCGACACCGCCGGCGCGTATCCTGGTGTTGGAGCAGAAGAACGCGGGCAAGCAGAAGCTATTGCGAGATCCATTGAAACTTGCCTTGATTTACGCGTTCCTTTGATCAGCACGATCATTGGAGAAGGCGGCTCCGGTGGGGCTATTGCTTTGGCGACCGGCAACATTGTTTTGATGCTAGAGCATTCCATTTACTCAGTGATCTCCCCTGAAGGCTGCGCCTCTATCCTTTGGCGGGATGGAGATCAAGCAAAGTCAGCAGCCGAAGCTTTAAAGCTGACCGCTCAAGATTTAGACCGGTTAGGCGTGATTGACGATATTATTGAAGAACCGGTTGGCGGTGCTCATCGCGACAGTGAAGAAGCCATGACACGCGTAGGCGACATCCTAGAGAAACATCTTAATGACCTTGTAAAGATTGATGGTGGTCAACTTCGCGCACGTCGACGCGATAAATTTCTTGCTATGGGGCGTGTAGAAAAAAGCTAAAGACGCATTCTTCAGTTACAAACTTGCTTGCCGCTCACACATTTGCTGCCACGCTTTACGGTACGCACCTTCGACAGTGCGCGCAAACAACGCCTCATCCCCTAGCGTTGAAGCCAAAAGGTCTTGACGCAAGCTAGACCTTAGCATTTTTCTCAGTTGGTGAGCGGACGCCAATTCAGTGGCAATACTCACATATTCATCAGCACTCCTCGCAATCCACTCCGGGTGGTCGATCTGGGTCAGTAAGCTCGCACCCACTCTGTTGGCCGTGCGATCACCGGACAACGTGACAACAGGAACTCCCATCCATAGCGCCTCGCATGTGGTCGTCGTGCCATTATAAGGAGTTGCATCAAGCATGACGTCGATTGCAGCAAAGTCCTCGAAGTGCTTGCCATATGCGGATTGCCAAGGCGACAACGTAAGGCGGTCTTTAGTAATCCCCTTACTTATGAACCTCTGCTCTGTGTATTTTTGAACGTCCGTATCGTCCAAGCCCTTAGCCTTGAGACATAACAAACTGTTTGGAACTTGCTTTAAAACTTCAGCCCACAACTCTATAGAGGTGTCGGAAAATTTCGCGAGATTATGAAATAAGCCAAACCTGATTGGTCCGGTTTTGATTTCACCTGAGGGCTCTGGCGTTTCAACTAAAGGCGCGTAGGTATGATACCCATTGGGGAGGCGAACGACTTGCTCGCTATGCAAATGATCTGATTCACCCATTGGGTCAGCGATACTGTCACTCAATCGAAGGTCGATTGAGTTAAGACCCGTGGTGCTTGGGTAGCCTAACCATGTCACTTGAATGGGCGCAGGGCGAAAACCGAAAACAGCAAGTCGGTTACCCTCTGTATGGCCAGAACAATCGACCAGAACATCGATTTCATCAGATTTGATCTGTTGTGCCAGGCTTATATCTGAGAACTGCGCACCGTCTTGCCAGTGGTCGGCAGCTTGACGAAACCTCCCGGTGATCTGGTCCTCGTTAATTGTGGTGTTGTACGCAAACACTTCAATCTGCTTACGGTCATGTGCACGCATCAGCGGCAATAAGAAACAAGCGCATGAATGGGTGCGAAAATCGCCTGAAAGATAACCGATTTTTAGTCTGCGCTCAGGATCAAGATTTGAGGGTGATCGAACCGAACGGTTTGTGCTGGCTCCTGGCCATCGCTGATGACCGGCTAAAATCTGTTCTGGTGATAAAGACGTTGAGTACAAAGCGGCGGACAAGGCCAGACTGGCGATGACCGGGTCAGATGGACTTTCGCCCCAAGCCTGCTGCACAAGAAATTGGGCTTCTTCGACACGCCCCATGACAAGCAGCGTATTTCCTAAATGGGCCTTGGCGCTGCTCAGCTGAGGCTGAAGGCTCAACGCCTGAGTGTGCTTCTCAGCCGCGTCCGTCAGGAGGCCCAGACGAACCAGCGCATTACCCCAATTATCAAATGTTTCAGCCTGGTTTGGATCAAGAGCAATAGCCTTCTTAAAGAAATCACAAGCTGACTGAGGGTCCCCGGCAGTCAGCGTACATAGGCCAAGGTTGGCCCAGGCTTCTGGCAGCTTAGGGTCAGCCCGAAGGGCTTGCTTAAAAGCCTTGCGAGCCTCCTGAAATTTCCCAGCCACTGCAAAATCAGTGCCCTGGTCATTCAACTGCTCTGCAAGTGCCCGGTTTGGAAAATGTCGCCGGAGGAGTGCTTTTACACGTGTGAACATGCCACCACTTTAGTGGGTTTGGAACATGAAGCGAACCTGAATGCTTTAGGAAAGAACCTTCACACCCGGCAAATCTTTACCTTCAAGCCACTCTAAAAAAGCACCGCCCGCTGTCGAGACATAGGTGAACTGATCAGTTACACCCGCACCGTTGAGGGCCGCCACCGTGTCGCCGCCACCTGCGACTGAAACGAGTTTCCCGGCTGAAGTTAGAGCTGCTGCAGCCCTAGCAACGCGGTTGGTTCCCTCCTCAAAGGGTTTGGTCTCGAAAGCGCCAAGTGGACCATTCCATACGATCGTCGCACAAGTTGTTAGGCGCTGTTCCAAGTCAGCGATGCTATCGGGGCCGATATCAAGAATCATTTTGGTATGAGGTACCGAGTCAATCTTACACACCTGCGTTTCAGCGCCTGCTTTTAACTCAGACGCAACCACGGCATCTGCCGGTAAAATGATTTCGCAATTGGCCCGTTCCGCTTTAGCAAGAATATCACGCGCAGTATCTGCCAGGTCCGGCTCATGTAGTGAAGCGCCAACCTCAATCCCTTGCGCATGAAGAAACGTATTCGCCATGCCGCCGCCAATGATCAGCATATCGACCTTGTCGACCAAGTTCCCAAGCACGGCAAGCTTGGAGGATACTTTGGCACCGCCCACAAGGGCCGCAACAGGGCGCTTTGGTGCTTCTAAGGCACTGGACAGCGCATCCAACTCAGCCTGCATTTGCAAGCCGGCCGCACTCGGCAGCAAATGAGCCAACTGTTCCGTCGAGGCATGCGCCCGATGTGACGCAGAAAAGGCATCATTGACGTAGAATTCACCCAGTTCAGCAAGGTCACGCGCAAACGCAGGATCGTTGGCTTCCTCGCCAGGATGGAACCGCAGGTTCTCCAACACAGCTATATCTCCGGACGCGAGCCCGTTTACAACGGCCTCCGCTGCCGCACCGACACAGTCGTCTGCAAATGTTACCGGCTTTCCAAGCACTTTGGCCAACGCATCCGCAACTGGAGCCAATGACATATCGTCGCAACGCTCCCCCTTGGGTCGACCGAAGTGAGACAAAACGATAACCCGAGCGCCACGACCGGAGAGATCGTGAAGTGTGGGTGCCAAGCGTTCTAGGCGGGTTACATCTGTCACTTGACCGTCAGCCATGGGGACATTGAGGTCTCCACGCACCAGAACCCGCTGACCTTCGACCTTAAGATCTTTTAGAGATCGATAAGCTGGCACAGTCTGCTCCTAGATCACCTTACCCATGGCAACTGCAGTATCGAGCATTCTGTTCGAAAAACCCCATTCGTTATCGTACCAAGACAGAACACGCACGAAGTTGCCTTCAAGCACTTTCGTCTGAGTTGCGTCGAACGTTGAACTGGCCGGGCTGTGGTTAAAATCGATGGATACCAATGGCAGCTCATTGATTGCCAAGACACCTTTAAGAGCGCCATCTGCAGCAGCTTGCATTGCGCTATTTATGTCGTCTTCGGCAACATTCTTACCAAGAACGCACTTTAGATCAATCATCGACACATTTGGCGTCGGAACACGAATGGCTGACCCATCCAGCTTGCCTTTAAGCTCTGGGAGCACTTCGCCAACAGCTCTGGCTGCCCCCGTAGAAGTAGGAATCATACTAACCGAAGCGGCACGAGCACGACGAAGATCAGAATGAAGCGTATCTACCGTTCTTTGATCCCCCGTGAAGGCATGAACTGTAGTCATGTAACCATGATTCAACCCAAAGGATTGATTGAGCACGTGCGCAACTGGAGCCAGGCAGTTGGTTGTGCAGGATGCATTTGAAACGACAAGATGCTCAGAGGACAGCTTCTGGTGGTTAACACCATAAACAACGGTCAAGTCTGCACCTTTAGATGGAGCGGATACCAAAACGCGTTTAGCTCCGGCCTTCAAATGGACAGAGGCCTTATCGCGATCAGAAAAAATACCTGTGCATTCGGCTACGATATCGATGTCAAGGTCTGCCCAGGGCAGCTTCGAGGGATCACGCTCTGCCAAGACTTTGATCTTGCGATCACCAACGGACATCGAATCGCCAGCAACAGAAACGTCCATGTGCAGTGGGCCGTGCACCGAATCAAATCGCAGCAGATGCGCATTGTCTTCAGGGGAACCAAGGTCATTGATCGCGACGACTTCTATATCGTCACGGCCAGATTCAGCCAGAGCCCGCAAGACCATGCGCCCGATGCGCCCAAACCCATTCATTGCTATACGAACAGCCATTTTTGATACGTCCTTTACGATCCGAAACC
>CAYGSZ010000014.1:25128-26548 GCA_964352705.1 uncultured Rhodobacterales bacterium | reverse complement strand
GTTGTAGAGTTAGCCACCTGGCCACCGTTATCCAATTCTAAGGAAATTTCGCCCTTAGCGACAAGGAGGTTGTCCAGCCTGCTCACAGCGCCAGATGTTGCCCTGTGCAAAAAGATAACCTGGTTGGGCGTCGCAAGGTCAGACCCATTGGTGGTAAAAACTGTCGCCTGGTTTGACGTATCACCGACCTCCGTAACGCGGGCCCATAAATTGTTGCCGTCGTCAAAGCACTCTAACTCGTATGTTTCTCCGAGCGTGAGTGTGTAGGTTCCAGCACTTGTCGCCAGTGTGCCTGAACTGTCGTTGATCTCAATGGTTTGCGGATTGGCTGGCAAACCATCATTAAAGAACTCACAGGTGATGCCATCCGTATAGTTGGTCGTGCTTCCGGCGCGCGTGGTTCTGTTTGCCCGCGTAATGATGGAGAAACCAGTGCTTGTCGCCGCCGCGGTCGGTGTCCACTCGATTTTGTTGTAGAGCGGCGTCACGTTGGGTGTGAATAGGGTTAAGGTTGTTGAGAGTTCAACATCCGCAGTGACGGTAAAGCGTCCACCGCCAAGGGATGATGAGCCACCCCCACCGGCACCATTATTCGTGACAACCAAATCAGATGTGACCGTGCTGCCCCCAAAGCCTTCTTCAACGAACTCAAGCTCACTCTTAGTCTTTTCAGCAAAACTCTCGCATTCGGTTTTGAAGTCGGCTGATGATGATAAGAATACTGCGTCATCAAAATGTTCCGAGCCATTACCGTCATCATCAAATGGACCGGTGTGAATAGTATTCGCCGTGCCGCCACTACAGGTCGACCCAAGAGCACAGTTTTGGTTTTCATTTGCACTATTCGGGAGTGTTCGGAGTACTCCCGAGGGCGTTATTCCGCCAGACCGATTTGGGCCCTGGCTGATGAGAGCATAAAGCACTCTGCTGCCAGGGGTTGTCATCGTTGAGGGGCCACTTTGCGTGTTAACTGATCCGGCAGTGATAGCACCGGTGGGGACACCGCTTAAAACATGGCAAACGCCAAGCGGGCCAGCGCTGACCGCATAAACAATTTGGTTGCCATAGGCATCAGTGGCATCGTCTTCGCTCAAACCTAAGGTCGACCACGGCACAGTCCCGACATTATTTGCGTTGCTGTTACATGTGCCGATTGAAACACCGTTGCCCGCCGTCCCGGAGGCTGGGCAAGGCAATAGATAATTCGAGTCCTGAATAGCATGCAGGACTATTGCATCTTTTATTTTTTGAAATTTGGCACTGTTCCCCTGAATGTTCCTGATCTCCGGGCGCGGACCAATAACATCCAGAAGCAAGGCACCTGCAACGGCTGCGGCGAGTGCGGCCGCCACAACCACAGTGATCAGAAGAATAACGCCGGACTCGTCGTCTCTGACGCTTCTAATATCGTCTCTGACGC
>CAYGSZ010000014.1:0-25028 GCA_964352705.1 uncultured Rhodobacterales bacterium | reverse complement strand
TCGTCTCTGACGCTTCTAATATCGTCTCTGACGCTTCTAATATCGTCTCTGACGCATCTAATATCGTCTCCGACACTTCTGAGATTTTTGCTTAGGTCCTTCTGCAAGCGGCCAAACACAAAAATTATCCCCCGTGGCTTAATGCAATCACAGCATTGATGTGTGCACATCAGCATGAAATATATGACGGTGAGGTTGCCTAACATCTTTAAGGCCCCACGTATCGACACAATACTACTGATGGAAGAAGAACTCTACAATCTAGCGTTATAGGCATTAGTCGAGGCCGAACATATTTTTCGACACAATTTATTGATCAAGCATTCTACACAAGGTAAGCCCTGAGCCATGGAAAAGCGCCACACTCTTGCCGATTTGCTCGATATTATGGCCCAACTCAGGCACCCGGAAACCGGCTGTCCCTGGGATATTGAGCAGGGTTTTAAGTCCATTGCGCCCTACACCATCGAAGAGGCCTATGAAGTGGCCGATGCTATCGCACGAGAAGATATTCCTGCCCTGAAAGATGAACTGGGCGACCTGCTGTTCCAGACCGTGTTTCACGCCCGCATAGCCGAGGAAAAACAGCTCTTTGATTTTAGCGATGTTGTCGAGGCGGTGTGCAGCAAAATGATCCGGCGGCACCCCCATGTGTTTGGTGATGCGGTGATTATCGATGCCGACGCTCAGACTGAAAGCTGGGAGGCCATCAAAGCCAAAGAGCGGGCCGAGAAACAGGCTGCCGGTTCAGGCCTAAAAGTGCTGAGCGTTTTAGACGATGTCCCCACCGGCCTGCCCGCACTGAAGCGGGCGGAAAAACTTCAGAAACGCGCCGCGAGGGTTGGGTTTGATTGGCCGGATGCAACTCCGGTTTTTGATAAAATCCGAGAAGAAATTGATGAGTTGGAGGCCGAAGTGAAAGCCGGAGCAACGCATCAACGCGTTGAGGATGAATTAGGTGACCTGCTCTTTGCAGTCGTTAACCTCGCACGCAAAGTCAAAGTAGAACCTGGCTCGGCTTTGCGGCAGACCAATCTGAAATTCGAGCAGCGTTTTCGCTTTATCGAGCGCATGCTGGAAAAACAGGGGAAAATACCCCAAGATGCGACCCTTGATGAGATGGAAGCCCTGTGGCAACGCGCCAAAACGGAAGCGGCTAAATGACGGTGTTTATTAAGAATCTGAAGCGCTTGATTGTGGTGGCGATGTTGATGCCGCTGACGTCTTGTTTCGTGCCTGACAAATACAGCACCGAAATTCGCCTCACCAAAAGTGGCGGCTATGGCATTTCCTATGTTGGAGAACTCACGTGGGCTCCCCTTTATGGTCAACTGACGCGTGGTGAGATTGAGCCTGAAGCGGGAGCGGAACAGGCGGCTGCCTTTCTGGCCGGATTAAAAGCGGACATCTATTTTGAGTCGGTCACCGGTCTTGGCTCGGGTCGCTATAAAGTGCGGTATGACCGTCAGGGTCAATTCACAGAAACACAGCTTTTGAGCTTCGTGCGACGGAATGCGCGAATTTTTCAAATTCGAGCATCAGAAGACGGCACAGTTAACTTCTTTGGTACCGGGGCTGGATCAAACCAGGCGGATCAATTGGAGGCTATTGGGTTAAGGACAGAAGGCTTGGTGCGCGTCGTTACGGATGCTGAAGTTTTGAGCCATAACGCCATGTCTGTTAAACGCTCGCCGACACCTGGCTATACAATCTATGACTGGAACATGACGTCGTTCCGCCAACCTGTGCCTAAGCTAACCCTACAACTCACGACCAAGAGTTTGCCAACATCGCCCGGCGCTTAAAATAAACTAGATTTTATCCTCATCGGCTAAGGCCCTCACCCTGTTCCAAACCTCTAAGGACGGTGCGCTGAGAATACCTCGGCTTTTCCAGTCTGTCGGTTTGTAGGCTTTGCCATCCAACAACGCTGTATGACCACCGGCCTCCTGATGAATGAGAACACCCGCTGCATGATCCCACGGCATCAATCGGCTGAAACTGGACACATGTGTCGTGCCGGTGGCAACGCCCCAGTAAACATGGGCCGCACTGCCGGTCAGAGTTGTTAAGCCAAAGCCGGGAACAGATGATCGAAACGCCCGGTGGTACAGCGCGGCTGTCATGGTTGAGACGTCATCCGTTGACTTAGTATCGGCAACCACCACTTTTTGGGAGCCTACCCAAGCGCCCTGCCCCCGCGCACTCCATAGGGTTGTTGACTCAATTGGATTATGAATCCACCCCATGATGCTCTCGCCATCCAGCACCAAGGCAATGATCACACCAAAGCCAGGCTTACCCGCGACAAAGTTCGCGGTGCCATCAATTGGGTCAATCACCCAGGTTAGTCCTGGACGGGTTAAGCGCTCTAAAACAGAAGGATCAGCCGCAACGGCCTCTTCACCAACCACAGCAGAACCTGGCAGCAATTCTGTTAGTCCTGCTGTTAGTTGTAACTCCGCTTCTTCATCGGCAATGGTGACCAAATCACCGGGGCTAGATTTGGTCTTGATCTGGTCATCTGAAAGGCTTTGGTAGCGCGGCAGTATTGTAGTTTCAGAGACCGATCTCAACAACTCATCAACGGCGTTTCGATGTTGAAGTAGGTCTACTACAGCCGTCACAGAACTCGCACAGCGTTGTTGGCCGAGAGTCGATCGGCATCTGCATGATCAAGAAGAACCGTCAGGGTTGTTTCGTCATCACCGTCTTTGCGGGCGATAACTTCTCCTTTGCGATACAACCAGGCCAAGGTTTTGCCATCAGCGACCGGCACCGCAACGCCAAGTTCACGGCGCCCGGTCGATATAATGCGGTCAACTGCGGCCAATACATCGCCTGTCCCCTCACCTGTTAAACCAGACACAAACAAAGGAGCAGAGATAAGTGTTTCTTCAGTTTCAATCAGGCTGCGGGCAGAGGCATTAACCAGGTCGACTTTGTTCAAGACTTCAAGAATGGGGTGTCCCTCGCTCGATACGATATCCATGCGGGATAAGACCTCTTCCACATCCCGCTTTTGATCTTCGCTTTCGGCATGAGAGATATCGCGCACATGCACAATAACATCTGCCTCATTCACCTCTTCCAGGGTTGCCCGAAACGCGGCGACCAATTCATGTGGCAGATCAGAGACAAATCCCACCGTGTCGGACAAGATGACCCGACGACCTGACGGTAAGACAACGGCGCGCATGGTTGGGTCCAATGTCGCAAACAGTTGATCTTTGGCGTAGACCTCAGAATTGGTGAGAGTGTTAAACAGTGTCGACTTACCGGCGTTGGTATAGCCAACTAAAGCAACAATGGGATAGGGAACGCGCTTGCGCGCTGCACGATGCAGGTCGCGGGTGCGCACAACTTTCTCCAACTCTTTTTTCAACCGTATAATCCGGTCACCAATAAGCCGCCGATCAATTTCGATTTGGGTTTCACCGGGACCACCAAGAAACCCGGAACCACCGCGTTGCCGCTCCAAGTGAGTCCAACTGCGGACCAAACGACTTTTCTGATAGGTCAGGTGTGCCAGTTCGACCTGCAACTGACCTTCGCGTGTTCTGGCCCGTTCGCCAAAGATCTCCAGAATCAATCCGGTCCGATCAATGACTTTTGTTTTCCAGGCGCGTTCTAAGTTACGTTGTTGACCTGGCGACAGGCTGTGGTCGGCAATAACAAGATCAACCTCCAAACCCTCAATCAAATCAGCAAAGCGCTCAACCACACCTTTTCCAAAGAGAGTCGATGGGCGCGGTTTTGAGACAATCAAGTGTTCAGCGTGCACAATATCCAGATCAATCGCGACCGCCAGGCCACACGCTTCTTCAAGACGCGCGCGCGCATCTCCTGCCCCCGACCGCGTAGGAAATTCTGGATGGAGGACGATGGCCCGTGTTTTTGCTATCGCAGTTGAATGAGGATCTGACTGTTGATCGTGTGTGGTCAATTTATATGCAAGCCTATTCGGCTGCCTCTTCTTTGCCGGTATCGTCGTCAGCCTCAGGGTCAAACAATTGCAGGGGTCCAGACGGCATTACGGTCGATATGGCGTGTTTATAAACAAGCTGGGTGTGTCCATCCCGACGCAGCAGCATCGAGAAGTTGTCAAACCAGGTTACTATTCCCTGAAGTTTGACACCGTTGATCAAAAATACAGTGACTGGGACCTTATTCTTGCGAATTGTGTTTAGAAAGACGTCTTGTACGTTTTGTGATTTTTCGCCAGACATTGCTAAGCCCTTGTTTTAATTTATTTATTGTCCAGTGGCATTGTCGCTGCACGGACTTGCCCCCGTATCTAGAAGGTTTCGCGCGAGCGGGTCAACCGCAGTTGGAACCCGCCTGTGTTTTAACTTAGGTTAAGAGAACTGAGAATCAAGTCTCTCAAGGCTTTTAAGTCAGCAACGCGATGGTCTGGAGATGAGTTTGGATAGCCGTCGCCGACCAGTATTGTCGTGCAATTTGAAGCACTCCCACAGGCCACATCAATATCATTATCGCCGATAAACCAAATGTTTGGGTTAGGTCTGAGGCCTTTTGGCCGCAGGGCATCATAGACTGGATCAGGTGCAGGTTTATCTTGGGCGCTATCCCCCGAGCCAACCAATGCCCCGAAGTTCTGCTGCCAACCGAAATGCGCGACCTCTGTGCGCAAGTAGTGGCCCGTTTTGTTGCTCACGACGGCCATATAAACAGACTGACGGTGTAACGCGATCAACAACTCTTCAGCCCATTCCTTTTGCTTAATGCGTTCAAGATGCAGGGAGCCGTAGGATTTGAGATAGACCTCGCGCGCTTTCTCCCAGTTATCCCCAAATTCTTTGGGAAAGGCATCTCGCGCGGATAATCCCAACCAATTTTCCCATTCTTCATAAGTCCAAGGCGCTCGTCCGAAGGCTTCAAGCGTATGGTTCATTGCCGCCGCCAATACCGGATGGGTATCGACCAGGGTACCATCCCAATCAAACAGAAGCGCCGTCGGTTTAGGCAATTTAGAAAGTAAAGCCTTAGACAATGGACCAGCTCGTGGCGCGATCCAATGTGACTAGAAACGATTGATAGCGGTCTCTTAAGTCGCGTGCGATTTCACCTGGATGACCATTGGCAATAACCTTGTCATCAATTTGAACCACAGGAAGAACGAACGTGGTTGTGCCCGTTAAAAAAACTTCGCGGGCTTGCAGAACATCTTCAAGCCTAAAGACAGCTTCCTTGACTGTGTATCCGGCTTCTTGAGCCAGTTGCATCACGCGAGAGCGCGTAATTCCACCAAGAATCTCAGGCCCGAGCGGTCGTGTGATTAAAACGCCTTTTTTATCGACGATCCACACATTGGCAGCGCTGGCTTCCGTGACCGTGCCATCCGGGTCAATCAAAAGAGCCTCAAACGCTTTGGCCTGTTTTGCCGCTTGTTTTGTCAGGACATTGGGCAGTAGACCAACGGACTTGATATCCCGCCTCTTCCACCGCAGATCATCTTGTACGGTGAGAGATACTCCTTGCTCTGCTTGGGTGTTGCTCGGCCCAAGGCCATGGCGCACTGTCATCACGACAGAGCACTTCACGTCAGCACCAGGAAAGGGATGATTGCGCGGCGCTTTCCCGCGATTAATCTGAATATAAAGGATGCCGTTGCTCACTTTATTGCAGCGCACGACTTCACGGCTAATGATTGTCAAGGCGCGTGTTGACGGCGGATTGGGAAAGCTAAGCTCTGCCATAGACCGTTCCAGGCGATCCATATGCGGTTTGAAATCGACGGCACAGTCATTCCATATAGCAACAACTTCATAAACGCCGTCGGCGAATTGAAAACCGCGATCTTCTATAGAGACGGACGCGCTAATTTGCGGTTCGTATCTTCCGTTTACATAAGCGAGACGGGTCATAGGTGTCTAAAAATATTCCAGCTGAACAGAAAACAGTTTTTCAATCTTTCTCACGGCTTCAGTTGCCGCAAAGAGAATGATGCGATCACCACCCTCAACCACTGTTTGCGGACGCGGCACGATGATTTGACCATCCCTAATGATGGCACCAAACCTTGCTTTGCCAGGAAGGTCTACCTCCTTAAGGGGTTTGCCGACCAGCGAAGACGTTTCCATGGCGTCAGCGACGATAAGTTCGCCGAAGTTTTCCTGTACAGAATACGCCGCGTGCACACGCCCCCGCCGCACATGAGACAGGATTTGAGAGACCGTAATAGAGCGAGGATTGACCACAACATCAATGCCAAGAGGTCCCATTAATGGGTTATAGGTCGATTTATTGACCAGTGTAATAACGCGTTGTGCGCCGAATTTTTTAGCCAAAAGCGAAGACAAGACATTTGTCTCGTCATCCTCAGTAACGGCAATCACCGTCTCCGCTTTATCTACACCGGCCTCGTAAAGAATCTCAGGTTCCAGAATACTGCCGTTGATGACCACGGTATTTTTAAGATGAGAGGAAATGAGCGAGGCCCTATTTCGGTTTAATTCGATAATCTTGAGATTGATTTCAGGGTGCGCGCGTTCCAATTCCTGCGCCAAAAATAGACCAATATTGCCGCCCCCAAAAATAACGGCTCGTCTTGTTTCTGGTTCTTCATGGCCAAAGGCAGACATTGCCCGCTCGCATTGATCGGAAGCCACCACAAAATACACATCATCACCGGCGAACATTTCGTCCTCAGCATGCGGTATGATTGACGTGTCACCGCGCTTGATACCCACAATGATGATTTGCATTTCGGGGAACAAACTCGTGAGTTGCCGGAGCGGCGTGTTGATCAGCGGGGTATCTTCTGTCATGCGCACACCGATCAATCTTACTTTATCATCAGCTAAAGGAATAACATCCATGGCGCCAGGCACTTCCAAACGCCGCGTGACGGCCCGCGCAATTTCGATTTCAGGTGAAATCACCACATCGATTGGAAGGTTGTCCCGAGAAAAGAGGTTTGACCACATCGGCGCGAGATAACTCTGGCTGCGAATACGCGCGATTTTTGTCGGTACTTCGAACAAAGAATGGGCCACCTGGCAGGCAACCATATTCACTTCATCTGTAAGTGTTACAGCAATGATCATGTCGGCGTCTTTGATACCGGCCCGTTCCAGCACATCTGGATGAGCGGCATGACCAACCAGGCCCTTCACATCAAGAGACTCTGATAATTGACGAATGAGTTCCGGACTCCGATCAACGACCGTAACATCGTTCGCTTCCGTCGCAAGATAACGCGCAATGTTAGAACCAACTTCACCGGCACCACAAATGATGACTTTCATTGGTTCTCTCCGTCCTTCAGATGCGTATCACCTGCCTGAGCCTCGGCGGCGTTAACATCGCGGCGCAGCCGCACTTCTGTGGTCACGCCAAGAGATTTCAGCTTACGGTGCAATGCGGAGCGTTCCATGCCGACAAATTCTGCGGTTTTCGATATATTGCCGCCATATCGAATGACCTGAGCCATAAGGTATTCCCGTTCGAACATTTCGCGCGCTTCCCTTAACGGCAGCATCATAATTTCGTCAGACCGTTCCAGGCGCAGCATCTGTGGCGCGTCAGTTGATAAATCAGCCGGCAACATATCGGCACGAATGGCATCATCCGCAGTCCCTGGTGCCATGATGAGCAACCAATCAATGACGTTTCGAAGCTGCCGCGCATTTCCAGGCCATGGGTGAGTCTGCAAAGCGGCAATAGTATCTTCGGCTAAAATGCGTGGTGGAATACCGGCAGTGCGGGCCCCTTTCTCCATAAAATATCTTGCCAGTGCTGGAATATCTTCCCGTCTATCAGACAAAGACGGGACTTCAATGGGGACTACGGCCAATCGATAAAAAAGTTCTTCGCGAAACTGTCCGTCTTTAATTGCACGTTTTAAATCTCTGTTTGTGGTGGCAATAACCCGCACATCGACTTCGACTGCCCCTTGTCCGTTTCCTCGTTCTAAACGCTGGTCTTGTAGAATTCTTATAATACGGCTTTGGGTTTCCAGAGGCATATCAGCAACTTCATCAAGAAGAAGCGTTCCCCCATCCGCTTGATCGAATAGCCCACCCCCCGTGTCACCCGCTCCAGCACCAAAAAGGAATTCGTTGAGGCGATCAGGCTGCAATGATGCGCAGTTCACAACAACGAACGGGGCATTCGCTCTTTTCGAGTTCCTATGAATAAGTCGCGCAACGATTTCCTTACCAGCTCCAGCAGCACCGGTGATCAAAACGCGCGATCCAGTTGGTCCAACGCGCTCTATTGTACGTCCGAGATGAGCGATAGCGTTACATTTACCAATAAGGTCTTCGGGCTTTCCAGCACGTGTTTTCAATTCAATATTTTCGCGGCGGAGCTTGGCTGACTCTATTGCGCGTTCAACAAAAAGCAGAAGTCGGTCTGACTGAAACGGTTTTTCAATAAACTCATAGGCACCGAACTTCATTGCTTTAACAGCCGTTTCAACGGTGCCGTGTCCACTAATCATAATGACTTGAGTTTGTGGGCGCAGTGTCTTTATCGCTTTGAGCAAATCCATACCATCCATGGAACTGCCTTCCAGCCATATATCCAGCAAGACCACAGCCGGAGACCGTGATCGTATTTCTAATAAGGCTTGGTCAGCCGTGCTGGCCTGGCGGGTCGCATAACCTTCATCTTCAAGTATGCCCGATATCATGACGCGGATATCTGGCTCGTCATCAACTATGAGAATATCTGCGGGCATATTTACTTAAACACTTTCTGCTATTGAATCTAAACTGGAGTCAGGCGGAGCCATCTTTTCAGTTGCAGGATGTTTCTTGCCCCCTTTTACAGCATCTTTGAACAGCGGAAAGTGAAACACAATCCTAGCGCCACCATCGGCAGCATCTTCCATCGACAACCGTCCTTTGTGATCTTCGACGATTTTCCAAACTATTGCCAAACCAAGTCCCGTACCTTTCGCGCGGGTTGTTATATAAGGCTCTGTCAATCTTTGGCGCACTTCATCTTTTGGCAGACCGACACCGTTGTCAGTGAACTCAAGTAAACACATGTCGTCGTGAACCCCAATACTCACATCGATACATCCCGCGCCCTTTTCTCGACTTCCACCCGTTTTTGCATCGATGGCTTCAACAGCGTTTTTTAAAACGTTAGACAGCGCTTGCCGGATTTGTGCGGCATCACAGTTGATCAGAACCGGTTCCTTAGGGGCTGCATAAGCTATCTTGATGTGGGGGTAGGCTGTTTGGGGTAATACAATTGCACCTGCAGTGAGTTCAACGAGGTTTGTAACAGCCATATTTGGCTGAGGCATGCGTGCAAAAGACGAGAACTCATCGACCATCTGCCCGATATCGTTAACGTGGCGGATAATCGTATCGGTACAAAGTTCAAACGCCCCGGTATCGTCCCCCACTTTAGACAAGTAACGCTTCTTTAATCGCTCGGCGGAGAGCTGAATGGGCGTAAGCGGATTTTTAATTTCATGTGCGATGCGTCGGGCGACGTCCGCCCAAGCCGCTTTGCGCTGTGCGGTCTGAAGTTCGGTAATATCGTCAAAGGTGAATACAAAGCCGAGAATTTCACCCTCATTTTCTTCTGCTGTTAAACGCACAAGAAAAACCCGGCTATGTCCCTTAACCTTGACCTTGGTTTCTTGCTCAATCGTGCGGCCTGGGTATGATTTAACGTCCTCAATTAACGGGGCAAACTCTGGCACGTAGTCAACCAATGGTTTGCCGACACTCTTTAACAAGGCGACATTCAAGAGATCAGACGCCGCGCGATTGGGTAGAGTAATATTTCCGAATGGATCTAAGCCGATAACGCCTGCCGTCACTCCAGATAAAACCGCTTCTGTGAAACGTCGGCGTTCGTCCAGTTTCGCATTTGCTTCAACAAGAGCCTCGCGCTGCTTAGATAACTGATTGGTCATCCGGTTAAAAGAACGACTCAAAGAGGCGACTTCGTCGCTGGCCGCTTTTTCCTCAACACGGACGGTCAAGTCTCCCTGCCGCACGCGCTCAGACGCAGAAATCAAATCCACAATTGGTTTGGCCAGGCGTGTTGCGAGCGTCAAGCCGAACCACACCGAGGTCATGAGAAGCAGCAATGCCACAACAATAAACAGCAATGTAAAACTAATCTCGATCTCAGAGCGACGGCCTTCCAGCATCAAATACTCATCTACCGCGTCTTGCGTGCGGGAAACGCGGTTTAAAACCTTCGCATCAATGAACCGTCCCACGTAAAGATAACTGCCAGGCAAGCCTTCCAGCCTAACCAAGGCCCGAACGCGATCTCCGCTTTCGCCTGTAACAATACCAACCTCACCCATATTTGCTTGAGCGATAACGGCCAATGGAATTTGCTCGCCGGATTGAAGAGCAAAAGTGTATCCCGCTTTAGCAATGACTTGCATGTTATCACGGAAGATAACCGCTTCTGTCAGACCTCTCAGTGCTGCTTGAGTTGAGAGGAAGCGATCTAATACACCCTCAGATCGATTGAGTTGCGGCCACTGGCGATTGATATCACTGGCCACAGATAAAGCATCTGCTCGGATAACCTGAATATGTTCAGCAAGGTAAGCTTCTGCGACTTCCGTTGAGTCCACCAACGCTGTTCTAACGCGCTCACTGAACCAGCTTTCAACACCCAAGGTGAACAACAGCGCGGCGAAAATCATCATCACGATGGCAGGGGTTATGGCAACCACGCCAAACAGCAAAGCCAGACGTACATGAAGTCGGCTGCCGCTGACACCCGATCTCCGATTGCTCCACAATCGTGCGACGTGACGCGCAATTAAAACGCCCAAGGCTAACAATAAGAACAGATCGATGTTCAGAAGAATCAGAACCGTATTCGCACTTGGTCCGTCATCGCCCCAGGATGACAAGGCTGCAAACGTTGCAACCCCAGAGACAATCGCGGCCAGCGACAGAATCATTGCCAGCGCATTAAACAGTCGCATGCGACGTGCCCACACAAAGAAGCGAAGCGTGAGCCGACGCAAAGACAAGGGACGATGAACTATGTCCATGCGATCTCGACCGCATTCAAAAACGGTAAAATTGAAGGCAATACTGTTGATTTCTTAACGAAGGCCACGGACAACATTGATATCCAATTCCTTGATCTTTTTCCGTAGGGTGTTGCGGTTTAACCCCAAAACCTTAGCGGCCTTAAGTTGATTGCCCGCCGTCGCGTTTAAGGTCAAAGAGACCAATGGCCGCTCCATTTCATGGAGCATACGATCATAAAGACCTTCTGGAGGGAGCGCGCTACCATGTTGGGAAAAGTAATTTAGGAGATGCTTTTCAATCGCCTCGCTGAGGTTCTCGGTTACATCGTGATTCTGTACAGGTCCAGTCGAGACCTCGTTAAGTTCCATTTCCACGGCTTCTACACCGATTGTTTCTTCAGCATAAAGCGCGGCAAGCCTTTTAACCAAATTCTCAAGCTCTCTGACGTTACCGGGCCAACGATAGGCTTTCATCTTTTCGAGCGCTGAGGTGTCTATCCTCTTTTCTGGTAGCCCTTCTTCGACCGCTTGATCAAGAAAGTGCTGAACCAATTCCGGAATATCTTCCACCCGCTGCCTTAAAGTCGGCAGCCTGACAGGCACAACGTTCAGCCGGTAGTACAAGTCTTCTCGAAAAAGCCCCATTTTTATCATGTCGGTTAAGTTTCTATGCGTCGCGGCTATGATTCTCACATTTGCTTTTACAGACGTCTGACCGCCGACACTGGTGTACTCACCCTCCTGCAAAACGCGCAGCAGGCGCGTCTGCGCCTCGGCAGGCATGTCACCAATCTCATCAAGAAACAAAGTACCGCCGGCAGCCTGTTCAAATTTTCCAGACGTTCTTTGGGAAGCCCCTGTGAAAGCTCCTTTTTCATGACCAAAGAGTTCACTTTCAATCAACTCTCTAGGAATAGCGGCCATGTTAATAGCGACAAAAGGACCAGAGCGCCGCTGCCCATAATCATGCAAGGCGCGGGCAACCAGTTCTTTCCCTGTTCCAGACTCCCCCGTAATCATCACAGTCAGGTCAGATTTAATCATGCGGGCGACTGAACGGTAGACCTCTTGCATGGCCGGCGAGCGGCCAATCAGCGGCAGGTCTTCTTCTTGAGGCGTGGCAGGTCTGGATTGCGTACCTACTGAAGTTGTATCCAGGGCACGCTTAACAACAGAGACCAATTCGCCAAGGTCGAAAGGCTTGGGTAGGTATTCAAAGGCACCCCGTTCAGCAGCCTTCACAGCCGTCAATAAAGTGTTTTGAGCGCTCATGACTATAATGCGCAGATCAGGCCGCTTTTTTCTGATGCGAAGGATCAAGTCCAGCCCGTTTTCATCTGGCATAATGACATCTGTGATCACGAGATCACCTTCGCCAGCCTCAACCCAATTCCATAGAGTTGAGGCATTGCCTGTCGCTCGAACGGTGTAGCCTGCACGACCCAAAGCCTGATTGAGAACCGTGCGAATACCGGTGTCATCATCAGCAATAAGAATTGAGGCTTCGGTCATGAACCCTCCCGTTCGTTGAGGATCGGCAGCATGATGCGAAAATCCGTGCCGCGGCGATCAGATTCAAACTCTATAACACCACCATGGTCTGAAATAATTTTAGCCACCAACGCTAAGCCTAAGCCGGAGCCATTTGATTTCGTTGTGACAAAAGGATCAAAAAGGTGCGCTTTTAAGTCTTCTGATACACCGGAACCATTGTCGGCCACTGAGACAACCAGTGGGAGTTGAAGGCGCTGGTTAGATCCTGCGACCTTCACACGTACGCCCGGCTGATAAGATGTCGAGAGGGTAATTTCTCCACCAGTTTCAGGGGTTGCCTCCGCCGCGTTTTTTATAAGATTGAGCAAAACCTGAATCAGTTGATCTTTATTTCCAAAAACAGGGGGCAAGGAAGGATCATATTTTTCAATATATTTAATCCCCTTTCCGAACCCATTTTCCGAAATGCGACGCACATGTTCCAGAACCGTGTGAATATTTACACCTTCACGCGCCAGCGGTCGGTCATCTGAGAAGACCTCCATGCGGTCGACCAAGGCAACAATGCGGTCCGCCTCTGCACAAATCAGTTTTGTCAAACTGACGTCATCTGGAGTTGCATTTTGCTCTAAAAGTTGTGCAGCACCACGTATACCCGACAATGGATTCTTGATCTCATGCGCCAGCAAGGCCGCTATAGCCGTAACAGAACGCACGCTGTTGCGACTTTCTAATTGTTGGCCAATTTTCAGCGCTCGGGTTTGCTCCTGCAACGACACAACAACCACATCTTCGCGATCAACCAACGGAGCTCCATAAGCCGACATCACGCGTATCCCGGTCTTCGGTGTATCCAAAGTGAGACCGTACTCAGATACCGGAGCACCGTCGCGCAATACCTGGCCAATAAGTGCGTATAAAGCCCCATCAGTGGGGAGCACTTCAGCGAGATCATGCCCGACGAGGCCGCTTGAACTGGTTTGAAAAAGCTGCTCCGCAGCACCATTCGCATAGCGAATTTGATAGGTACGATCAACGACAAGAGTTGCCGCCGTCAACGCGGACAACACTTCGTCAGATTGTATAGGATACTCAAGCTTGATAACCGACGAGGGGTGCGCCATTAGGCTGCTTCCGCAATGGCTAAATTATCTGACTCTAAACCATCCGACTCAAACAGCTTATCGATGAGTTTAATAACCTGATCAGGGTCAGACTCCGTGTTAACGGCGGTGCGGAACTGGTTGGCTCCAGGGAGTCCATAAGCAGACCAAGCCAGATGCTTGCGCGCTACACGTACACCCTTGCCAGCGCCATAATGACTTAAGAGAGAGACATAGTGAGACAACAGAGCCTCTCTTCGCTCCTCTAATGTGGGATCGGAAAGTTTTGATCCGGTCGCCAGGAAATACGCGACCTGAGACGGAAACCACGGTTTGCCGTAACAGCCACGCCCAACCATCACACCGTCAGCCCCGGATTTTTGAAGCGCCGCGGCTGCATCCTCTTCAGATGTAATGTCGCCGTTGACGATGACCGGCACGCTGACCGCATCTTTAACCGGTGCAACCGCATCCCAATCCGCTGACCCCGTATACATTTGCATACGCGTTCGACCATGCACCGTAATAAGTTGAATTCCAGCGGCCTCAGCTTTGCGGGCCAGTGACGGTGCGTTTTGGTTGTCGTGGTCCCAGCCAAGGCGCATCTTCAGCGTAACAGGAACATCAACGGCATTCACAACAGCTTCGATAATGCGTAATGCATGGTCTTCGTCCCGCATGAGGGCAGACCCTGCCCACCCTTTGACGACCTTCTTGACCGGACATCCCATATTGATATCGATGAGCTTGGCGCCACGCTGCTGATTCAGAAGCGCCGCCTCGGCCATGACATCCGGGTCGCAACCAGCAAGTTGAACAGCCATTGGACCTTCGTTTTCACAGGACGTGCTCATCCGTAAAGTATCGCGATGAGCCCGAACCATTTGCTGGCTGGCAATCATTTCAGAAAAGACCAAGCCCGCGCCGAACCGGCGTACCAAAGCACGAAACGGCTGATCTGATACCCCTGACATGGGGGCCAGAAGAACAGGGTTATCGAGAACGATGTCGCCGATGGCGATGGCCATGAGAATCCAATGGTCAGAGATGCCTAATTCTTAGGCATTTGCGACCCAAAAGGCAGAGAAATCAAGATATTTTCTCACTGAAAACTACCACGCCCTATTCCAACACTATGGAATCCGCCATTTTCAAGGAACATTCTGTGATGCAAAACGGCAACTCTGGCTGCCCAGAATGCCACATGCTATGGCAAGTTCTAAACATCGAAGCGTGTGGAGCGGAACCTTAGCCAAGCTATGACTACTATTGCAGCCCTTGTTGTCGCCGCCGGACGTGGCACACGGTTCGGATCGGTTTTACCAAAGCAGTATGCAATGCTGGCTGGAAAGCCTGTCATCCGGCACGCTCTCGATGCCTTTACGGCCAACTCCCAAATAGACGTCGTTCTGGCTGTTATTCACCCCGACGATCATCTCGAATATGCAAGCGCGACCGATGGGGCCGCGCTGCTCCCGCCTGTCCATGGCGGATCGACCCGCCAAGAGTCCGTCAAACTTGGCCTAGAAGCCTTAGCCGAGTTCAAACCCGATTTTGTGCTCGTCCACGACGGGGCGCGGCCAATCGTGAGCAACGAGATTATTGACCGAGTCATCAGCACGCTTCTCAATGGGGCCGATGGTGTCCTCCCTGTGCTTCTAATTGCAGAGACTTTGAAGCGCATAGATGAAACGGGTCACGTCACAGATACGGTTGATCGAACAAATGTAACCCGGGCGCAGACCCCACAAGGCTTCAAATTTCAGAAGCTTTTCGATGCACACCAGAATTGCAGCGGCCAATCGTTAACCGATGATGCCGCTGTCTTAGAACAGGCTGGACTTCGCGTAGCAACCGTGGCGGGAGACCCAGACAACATCAAGATTACGGAGCAACAAGACTTGCACACCACACTACAAAGCCTGATGGAAACACGCATCGGCTCAGGCTTCGATGTCCATCGTTTTGGCGACGGTGACGGCGTGACGCTTGGCGGTGTCTTTATTCCAATGGATAAGTCTTTGCTCGGTCATTCAGACGCCGATGTAATGCTTCATGCGGCGACAGACGCGATCCTCGGGGCCTTGGGTGATGGCGACATAGGCGTTCATTTTCCGCCGACGAATGCCGAATACAAAGGTGCCTCGTCGGACCGGTTTCTCTCGTTTGCGATAGATCGCTTGGATCAGCGTGGCGGGGCTTTGGTCCATCTCGACATCACCGTGATCTGTGAAGCCCCTAAACTTTCCCCTCACCGCGATAAAGTGCAGAAATCTATTGCCGCCATTGCACGCGTGCCAGACTCACGGATCAGCGTTAAAGCAACCACAACGGAAGGGCTTGGGTTTACAGGCCGAAAAGAGGGGATTGCCTGTCAGGCAATTGCGACAATTAAAGTTCCAACATCCTGAGCATTCATTTCTGCGTTTGTTCGACAATCCAACTTAAATAACCTGGGAAACCGGCCGACATATCGTACGACACCACACACGGGGTGTCATAAGAATGACATTCTTTGATCCGCGCCATTGCGGCATCCCGTTGATCAAGAGTCGTCTTAGCAATCAAAATACTCTCTGACGCTGACTCCGCTTTATCGTTCCATCGATAAACCGAGGTTGCGTTTTGAATGATGTTTACGCACGCCACCAGTCGTTCGCTGACCAGTGTTTCAGCCAAGGCCTTGGCTTCTGCTTCATCACTTGCGGTGGCATAAATCATGCAGGTCTCCATGTGTTATCCTCTCAACATCGGTGCTATGGATTTGTTAACCAGCAGCCTACAGTATAGTTAAAAAACACAAGTCCAATGGAGTGGGGATATCCCATGGACGTTAAGGTACCAAAAGCGCAGCGCCTCTCTCTCGCGCAACGAAAATGGCTGAACCGCGGGTTGACCCAACCCGGCGGCAAGCTCCCGTTGTTTGACGAAAACGGTAAGAAAGTCAGTGCGCAAGTTGTCAAAAAATGTGTCGAATCTGGATGGGCTGAGCCTTGGTTCTCAAACCATCTTAAGCCCGATTGGCTCGTGTGTAAGCTCACAACCGACGGTCGTTCTATCTTAAATCAATCTGAAAACTAAGAGATTAGGCTTGTAGTTCCAGCGTTTCGCCGCGACCGGCAAGAACATTGGACGTGGCTACGGCCAGTTCAGCATAGCGCGACGTTGCGGTCACAAAGTCTTGCGGAAGTGGAGTGGCACGAGCGGCCTCAGTCTTGTTTTGCGCCTGTTCAGCATTTCGTCTGCTGGTCGCGAGATAGGCAAAAGTTGCATCTGAATTCGCGATAACGGATGGCGACGTATTATCTGGCGTCTTTTCAAGGCGAACAAATTGTGCGGCGCTCAAAGCCGCCGGTGCATCAGAAAGCGTCTCAGCAGGTTTAAACGACTTAGAAGTTGCCTCGTTCAATCCAGCAAGGGTGCTTTCCGAAAGCAAGGTCTTAAAAAGTGGCCTAGCCTCGCGCAGAGACGCCTGACTGTTTTGTTGCTGACGCTGGCCATCCTGTTGACGCTCGGCCTGGCGGGCAGCAACCACAGCAGGCTTTTTGGTGACTGGCCCAATGGGGGGCAGACCAATTTGCTGTATGCCAGAATAATCAGCTTGCACGAACACTGCGTTACGTACTCTCTCAGCCAAAGCGAATTTTAACACTTTATAAACTTTTTGAGTGTCCGGCAAGACTAACCGAACCGTGCCTCACACGGCACACGAAAACATCTTCTTAATGCGTTGTTTTTTATGAAAAAATTGGTCGGAGCGGCGGGATTCGAACCCACGACCCCCACACCCCCAGTATGGTGCGCTACCTGACTGCGCTACGCTCCGACCGGCATAGCCTGGGTATGTTGTATTGGGGTGCCCCAGGCTAAGAGGCGCGGACTATAACGGCGCACCTCGTTCAACACAATGAACAAGAATAGAGAATTAAATCAGCCGTGTTATCTGGCTGTAAGGGCTGTTCTTAAGGTGTCGCGCAGACTTTTTAGGTCGGACAAAACTGCTGCTAGGTCAACGGAGGATGTCTCCGAGCTTATAGGTTCGCTGGTGCTCACCTCGGGCAGTGTAACCGGACCGCCCTCTCCTTCAAGAACAGTCTTAAGGCCGTGGTTCTTAAACAGTTTTTGCACACCCTTAATCGTCAGACCATCGTCATAGAGCAAAGCCCGAATCCGCTTGAGAAGAACGATGTCCTCCGGGCGATAGTAGCGACGTCCACCACCGCGTTTGAGGGGGTGGACCTGACTAAACTTTGATTCCCAGAATCGAAGCACGTGCTGTGGCACGTCCAGTTCTGTAGCGACTTCACTGATGGTTCTAAATGCGGCGTCTGATTTGCCCGACCGTGAGGCGTCGTTATCGCTCATGTCTCTGAGGAACTAAACCCGGCGGGACCGACAGGCGGCTTTTGAGGTGTGGGTGCGTCATCGTCCTCATCGGTCATTCCGGAAATGTCTTCACCGCGAATACGTGCCTTAAGTAACTGCGATGGCCTGAACACAAGAACTTTGCGCGGTAAAATTGGAACTTCATCGCCCGTCTTCGGGTTGCGACCGATCCGCTCACCTTTTTGCCGCACAGAAAAACTACCGAACGACGAAATTTTGACGGTTTCTGAGCGCATAAGAGCTGTAGAAATCTCTCCGAGAACCATTTCAAGAAGTTCTGCTGACTCGTTACGAGACAGGCCGACTTCCTGGTAGATTGATTCGCTCAATTGAGCGCGGGTCATGGTGCTGTTCATATCGCACTGTCCCCCTGTTCTGCGGTGCGCTGATCAACAACGTTAGCCCGGTTTCCGTGACCAGGTCAATACAGGTTTCTTTTCAATTGCAATACGTTACAGGATGTTTTGAAGAGGAGCTCAAAGCCTGACGAGCGCGGAACCCCAGGTAAAGCCACCGCCCATTGCCTCCATCAAAACCAGTTGTCCGGGTTTGATCCGTCCATCATCGACCCCCTCTGCGAGCGCAAGCGGAATAGAAGCTGCAGAAGTATTGGCATGGCGGTCAACTGTCACGATAACTTTGTCACTCGATATCTTCAGTTTTTTTGCTGTTGAGTCCAAAATACGACGGTTGGCCTGATGCGGCACCAGCCAATCCACATCCTCAATACTGATTTCATTTGCCGATAACGCTTCTTTCACGGCATCGGCCAGATTGACCACAGCGTGGCGGAAGACTTCCCGACCTTCCATCCGAACATGACCGGTGGTTTGTGTGCTGGACGCGCCGCCATCGACATATAACAGGTCGTGATGACGGCCATCAGAATGCAAATGGGTTGAGAGCACGCCCCGGTCCTCGATGGTGCCCTGCCCGGTTTCAGCCGTCAATGCGATCGCCCCCGCCCCATCGCCAAACAACACACAGGTCGCGCGGTCATTCCAATCCAGAATGCGAGAAAAGGTTTCGGCGCCCATAAACAGGGCAGATTTAACCTGGCCACATTTGATAAAGTTATCGACGGTTGCCAAACCATAAACAAACCCGGAACAGACCGCTTGAATATCGAAGGAAGGCACGCCAGGCCGCCCTAGCGCCGCCTGAACTTTAGCAGCCGTCGCTGGAAAGGTGTTGTCGGGGGTGGCTGTGGCAACGACAAAAAGGTCAATATCCTCGCCCTTCAAGCCAGCACGTTCCAGTGCCTGTCGGCCTGCGGCGATAGCCAAGTCTGAGGTGTATTCACCCTCAGCAGCAACATGTCGCTGCTTAATGCCGGTTCTTTCCTGAATCCACTCGTCGGAGGTATCTACTTTTTTCGCCAACTCATCGTTGGTCACGATGTTAGACGGCAGGTAAGATCCTACGCCTCTGATGACGGATCGTATGGTCATACGGTCGTCGCTACCGACTCAGGTTCAACAACGTCGAAATTTAGATGCGTCAGTTGCTCCCCGATACTGCTGTTCAGGTCCCGGTCAACCATATCAACGGCCACGCCTATGGCATTCGCAAATCCAAGAGCGTCAGTTCCGCCATGGCTTTTTACAGCCACGCCATTGAGACCGACAAACAAAGCACCGTTGTACTTTCGCGGGTCTGTACGGGCCATCACCTGGCTGAGCACGGGCTTTATAAGTAAATATCCAAGTTTCGCCATCAGCGAACTCTTGAACGCTGATTTCAGAAACTGAGTGTAAAGCTTAGCAGTCCCCTCAGCGGTTTTCAGCGACACATTGCCGGTAAAACCGTCTGTCACAACCACGTCAACCGTACCAAGGGTAATATCAGTCCCTTCAACGAAACCGATGAAGTCCATATTCAGATCTGACTCTCTGAGAAGCGTAGCCGCTTCCCGCAACACATCGGTGCCTTTCAAGTCCTCGGACCCAATATTGAGCAAACCGACCCTGGGAATCTCTAATCCTGTGATGGCACGGGTGAAGCAAGCCCCCATGACAGCGAACTCGACCAAATTACGAACGTCACATTGCGCGTTGGCACCAAGGTCCAACATCACAGTCTCGCCAACTTGATTTGGGAAGAGTGAGCAAATGGCAGGCCTGTCGATGCCTGGCAGTGTGCGCATGCTCAACTTTGACATCGCCATTAACGCACCCGTATTACCGGCAGAAACAACGCCATCAGCTTCACCGGTCTTAACGGCGTTGATAGCGTTCCACATGCTTGAATTACGACCCTGGCGGATGGCCTGCGAGACCTTCTGTGCCCCGGTAACAACATCATCGCAATGGCGAATCTCACAGCAGTCTTGAAGGAGGGTGTTTTCGTCGAGATAGGGCTGAATTTCGTCAGTACGGCCAAACAAGAGGTACCGTGTGCTTGGATACCGCAGACGCGCTTCCGCAATGCCATGCATGACAATGGCCGGGGCGGCGTCGCCACCCATTGCGTCCACAGATAGGGTGATTTCTTTTGTCACCAACAGCCCCCGATCCCTTCACGGACGGCGCAAACAGCCCACTTTGTGCGGGAGACGGTTTTGTCCCGTTCAGCCATCAAACCTTTAAATACGCCTTCACTAAGGCGCAAAGACCTTATAAGACGGCGTCTGCGGGTTCTACCACATCACGTGAATTATAGGATCCACAGGCCTGACAAACATGGTGAGGACGCTTAAGTTCCCCACAATTCGGGCATTCCTGGTGAACACTGGCACTCAAGGCATCGTGCGAGCGGCGCATATTCCGCTTGGATTTTGAGGTTTTCTTCTTAGGTACTGCCATTTTTCTTACTTTCTAGGAATCTCAGGGTTTGGACCGCTCCGAGTAACCGGGCACCAAACGACGGGCGACTACATACCCAATACCGGGCTGCGGGGCAAGGCCTGAGAACATTTGCCTTAAGCTTTCATTTGCCTTTTTTGAGACGGGATAAGGCGGCAAATGGGTGCGCTGGCTCTGACACCTCATCATCGGGGTCATGATCAGACCACTGTTGCTCATCGAAACTGGCTCCGGCCGCTCTCGGATAGGGATTGAGATTCAAAACCAGGTATTCTGCAACCAAAGCACCGAAGTCGATCTGTCCGTCTTCCACCGGCTCTGGGAAGTCCTCGTCATCCGGGGCGAGGTCTATTTCCTTGCCTAAATCGGAAGGTTTGAGCGTGTAGGTCAGCGCAACATCTGCCTCTACCGTTTCCGTAACTGGGTCTAACGTAACACTACAGGCCTGTGTCACATCAGCCGCTATATGCCCTTGAACTGCGACTAAGGAACCGCTGCCCTTTATGACATGGAAGGACGCTTCTAATCGGCTGATCCCAAGTATACCCGCCTGATCCGCTAGCGCCGCCTTCTCTGCATCAGTTGCTATAATATGAACTTCCCTGCCTTTACTCGACAGGGATGCGACGTGAAGCAAATGAGATAAGGTCGGCATCGGAATTAAGCTGCGGGAGCCTGCAATTGTGCGCCTGTAAAGCTGATCTGACCCGCCAAAAGATGAGCAGTATCATGGGCCTTCAGGACTTCATCAATCGCCAGCGTATAATCAGCCAAGCTAGACACTTGCTCATGGGACTGCTCAACAGAGCGGTACACGGTCTCCTCAAACGCGCTCATGAGTTGAACTCGACCGGCGTCCATTCCCTCTTCCCAGACCTCAGATCTGCCATAAAAGGCTTTCGCCATTTTCTTCACTTGTTTGCCAACGCTTAAATCACCAACGCCCATCTCACGGAGGTTTCGATCCATGTCAGAAAACATATGATTAAGAACGGATTGGCTCATCTCTGCTGCGGCTTTGCCGTTCCCACGCAATCGACGTATCAATAGCATAATATGAAGTATGATGAGGTCGAAACGCCCATCAACCGTATCCGGCACGCCATACTGGGTAAAAAAAACGGGGCTGCGGGCTTGTTCTACAGCTTGAACATAGAGACTATTTGAAGCATCGCTGGCACGCCGCGCCTCCCGAAATCTGTCCAATAGACCCATAATTCTGCCACTCTTTTCTGCGATCACTTCTAAGCTGTTACTTGGCCCGGATACTGTTACAAGTCAACGTAACACCGCTCCAGATCACACATCTGGTTATTCACTGAATCACTGGCCTGAAAAGAGTGCAACAATCCCATCTACCACCCTTCAAACTGTTCTGATATATATCCGATCATGATTAAATTCAAAACACAGCCCACCGCTCTCAGGTCATTATTAGCAGCCGCCGTGTGCGCAGCGGCTTTGGCCCTTGGCGGCTGCGCTAAAGACATCAATGCCAGAGGAAACATGCCGCCAGAAGAGGCCCTCGCCCAACTGGTTCCAGGCCAGCAGACCCGGCAAGATGTGCAGCTCATTCTCGGCACACCCGCTACCGTGTCATTGGCTGGAGAAGAAACATGGTATTATATCAGCGCTCTCACCACTCAGTATGCCTTCTACTCTGTTGAAGAACTTGAACGTGATATTTATGCGCTCAGATTCGATGAACGCGGTATTTTACAAGAGGTCGGAAAGCTCGGACTGCAAGATGGCGAGGATATTCAGATTGTACAGCGGGAAACCCCAACCATGGGCCGCGAGTTCAGCTTGATAGAACAACTCATCGGCAACCTGGGACGCTTCGACCGTGGCGCTCCAGAAGCTGGGCCGTAAACTGCCTCACGTCAGCTTTATGAACTACCCTTCGCCCGTTCAATCGCTTCGGTGATGCTTTTACGAGCGGCGTCCGCATCCATCCAGCCGCCAATCTTAACCCACTTACCAGGTTCTAAATCTTTGTAGTGCTCAAAGAAGTGCGCAATCTGCTTCAGCGTAATTTCTGGAAGATCGGTGTAATTGTCGACACCGTCATATCTCTGGGTGAGATGAGCTGAGGGCACGGCAATAACCTTCTCATCAATGCCGGAATCATCTTCCATCATGAGCACTCCAACGGGCCGAACGTTAATCACACACCCGGGCACCAACTGGCGCGTATTGCAGACCAGGACGTCAATCGGATCGCCGTCCTCTGACAAGGTGTGCGGTACGAAGCCATAATTACCAGGGTAGGTCATAGGTGTGTAAAGGAAGCGATCAACCACCAAAGTCCCAGCGTCTTTATCCAGTTCATACTTAATCGGCTGAGCCCCGACGGAAACCTCAATGATGACGTTCACGTCTTGCGGCGGCTTATGGCCAATGGATATGGCTTCGATACGCATTAAGGGTTCCCTTAAGCAGATATGATGTATGGAGTTGAAATATAAAAAAGCCGTAACTCAAAAAAGCAGAATATAGTTATATCCAGAAATAAATAAAACAAACATTGCCTCTCCAAACAAGGATGCGCGGGTTCCTATTTAAATCCAATGCCCTTTAATAGGAGGTGGTCTAGACTGCGTTACAGACCCAATTTTTTGACTGCCTCAACTTAACGATCAGCCTGTACTAATGGTGAGTAATTGAATACGGGCTTATCTAAATCAGATAGGCATATTACGCAGGTGGTATATTATTAGGTTATTTTATCTTAGATAACTTCTGGAATAATTTATACCTTGAGTTTTCTTTCGGAATTTCTTTTACGTACTTTTCCCCCTTCATTCCCATACCAAACCCCCTCTTTACACCAGGTTCAAATGGATAGTTATTCCTAGTCAGGTACTCATGTATAGGAGCCTTGTAATACATGTTTTTTAGCTCTGGCTTTAACCACAAATATTCTTGAACGACATCAATATCCAAGAACGGATATCTAGATTCAATGCCATGTGCGCCAGCAATTCTCTCTTCCTTTTCCAAAAACCACTTCTGCCTTTTTTCGTAGAAGTCTTTACCTAGCGTCTGAACATTAGATGCAAAATTCTCTTTATCGTAGCCCCACATAACCTCGTCAGCTCCCTGACCAGATAAGCAGAGCTTAAATCCCATTTCCTTTGCGGTCTTAAAGAGCAGCGCTTGTCCGTAAGAAGCAATATCTTTTGCTATATTGTAATCACATAACTGGTCGACGCTTGAAATATCAATACTTCGAGGGTGTTCAGGCAGCGGAAACCTCAAGGATTCGCGCCCTTCAATGTACTCATTGCCTATGGTTATGGCTGTATATTTTGCGCGATGCTTCTTCAGTGCGCAGTCGATTGCACCGCTATCGAACCCGCTCGAAAGACCGATAAACATTGGCCTATCGCTCAGACGTTTAGCGACCGCCCTTTCGAAAGCTTCAATCCAATCATCAAAAGTGTCTTTGAATTGAATTAAACTAAACTCGTGACTGGATTTAGAGGGCATTTTATATTGTTCGAAACCCAGTCGTTGAATAGAGCTAGCATAAGAAGATATAGCAAAGTCATTGCCTTCTGTGGCGATGTAGCAAGGTTTAATTCCAAATACATCTCTGTAGGCATAAACCTGCTTAATATTCATATCGATTATTACGATGGCGTATTCACCATCTAGATGACTCGTAAAGTCTCTACCGTATTCACGATATAGTGGTATCAAACAATCCCCATCAGATTGGTAGTTACCAAATTCCTTATAATTGTATATTTCACCATTAAAAACACAGACGATTCCGTCACTTTCGAATGGCTGTCTTCGATACTCACCAGTAAGTGAAAGTAAGTGATGTACAACAGTGATATCACCGAAGTGAGTAACGGTTGTCTCATCTGGCCCACGCAATTTCGTATAATGATCGACGAAATCGATATCACTAATTTTTCTATTCGTTATCGTAAAGCCGCACATGCCTAGAATTCTAACAGTATAATTTTACTAACTTAACGGGATTATAAAGACGCAATGATCAGCTAACAAAGTATTTATAAGCTACATGCCTATAGGGTCTCGCCGCTGTTTTGGATGAGCGGCACAATCATTGCACACTCCTAGGCAGTCAAATCAAAACGTGTCAATCTTTCATCCAATAGATATCAGCCCCTCCTTTAATTGTGAGGCTGTTTTAATTTTATCTTTTCCAAGACATAAAAAAGCCCCGGCTTGTTCATGCCGGGGCTTTTTAACTTATATGCCTTAGGG
>CAYGSZ010000013.1:0-26862 GCA_964352705.1 uncultured Rhodobacterales bacterium | reverse complement strand
GGTCTTCAACTTCCATCATCTTGCCATTGAAGGGGTTTAGCAATTGCTCGACCGGCTCCATCGTTGCAGGGTCTAGATAACGGGACGTGTACATAGAACGCGACAGCACCGTGCCCTCAGGAATGTCTGGGAACTCTGTGGGATCGGGCACCTGCAACTGCCAGGTAAACATGCCCGCAGCACCGAGAAACGGCCCCCCAGGTAATTGCTCACGGCCAATCATCAGCCGGACCAGCATGGGAATATAGGTGCGTTCTCCGACCAGATTGTTGGTCATCTTGAGCTTGGCTAGATTGTTCTGCACCGGGTCATCGAGGTCAAAATTTCCCTGCTGGCTAGCCACCCAGGGCACGCCATTCATTTCATTTTTATCAAATGACTTGGTGCGGTTATAAGCATTAAAGATGTCTTCGTTCGTGCCGCTATCCGAGGTCTGCGCTTCGACCCGCGTGGACGGAGACAACGCCAACACCGCAGCAGCGCTGCCGAGGGCGGCTAAGAAAGCACGGCGTATGGGATCATGCGTGCTTGGATCTTGTTTGGTTGGCGCGGTCTTGCCAGCTTCGTTCGCAAGTCGCCGGGAGATATTTATCTTGGGCATATTCATTCTCCATATTGCGCTTTAGTCTAGCGCTCTGCTTTTCAAAAGCACTGTTACGTGCGTCGTATCATTCCGAACACTAGTGATCTGTTTTTAAGGCCAGAAACACCTATACGCCTCGAAGGCGCCCCAGGAGTACCGACCACTGTTCAACATTATGAATCAGCTCCGGATCATGCCGTTCTATCAATTTCAGAAGGTAAGGTGGCAGTTCTTCTGCGCTGTTTAGCTTAGTGCCAACAGCCATTCCAAGGCAGAACCATGGATCTCCCTCCATCGCGCTATCACTGAGATCGCGACGGAGGGAAAAGTCCCCGGGGAGGGAAAACAAATTTAGAAGTTGTAGCTGACTCTCAACCATAAGTTAGATTCTTCGGCAAACTGATCTACAACGACGGAACCTAGTATTGATTGTCTACATGAAGCTGGTCACCAACTCCATGAAAGGACCAAAAAAGTAGCCTTCCTGACGAAGTACAATCCATGGAGGCGAATCTGAGAAGTTGGGAATAACTTCAAAAATTCGCCTCGATCCACGCGCGACTAGCTAATATTCTAATTAGAATTTGGACGACAACTGAATACCAATCTCACGCTTCTCTGGCAGCGGGGTAAAGGTCCGGCGGTCGCCATTGGCCGAACCGATGTGCGTCGTGGTACCGCCGAAGTTGCCATAGCTCAGGTCGTTAGTGATGTTGTTGCCATAGATCTCAACGGAGAAGTTCTCGTTGATTTCAACACCAGCCCGCGCATTGAACTTCCAATAACCGCTGACGACGTTGTAATCCAGCTGTTCGATGGCAAAGTCGCCGGTCATAATACCGGTTAATTGCACCCAGGCTTGCCGCTCCATTCCAACAAGTTCGTTGACGGCAACGCGACCGGTTATGTTCCCTCTCCAAGCCGGGATGTATCGGCCACGAGCGCCGTTGGCACTAAATATTTCGCCGGGCTGCCGTGGTGGATTGGCACCTGCAGCAAGTACGTTTGTGACAACACTGCCCGATGCTGCGTAGTCAGTGAACGCGACATCGTTGTAGGTCATACTTCCTGTCAGTTCAAACCAGTCGGATAGAGCGGCCTGTGCCTCAAATTCGATGCCGTAGACCCGTGACGATCCAGGCACATTAACGCTTGGTGCCGCACCGCTCGCCAACAAGGTGACTTCGCCGAAGTTTTGGTTCTGCCATTTATAATGATAGGCCGAGACAGCGTAGTTGAGCCAGTCTGTCGGTTGCTGCTTGAGGCCAATTTCATAGGCATCGAGCCGTTGTGTCGGCGTGAACGTACCAAGACCGAGATCGATACCCGTCAGCTGTTTGTAGTTTTCATGCTGACTATTTTGTCCCGGCGCATAGCTTCGCGACCAATTTGCATACAGGTTGACGTCGTCGGTTGGCTGATATGACAAGATCACACGCGGCATGAACTTGCTGTATTTCTGTTCCGCATCAGCAACGGTGCCGGCCGTTCCGGTAAATCCTTGGAACTTGACGAGCAATTGATCTTTGTTCCAACGACCTTCCAGTGATGCGGTCAATTGATCGGTGATATCGTAATCGACCGACCCGAAGATGCCGAAATTCTTCCGGGTCTCAAGCAGGACGTTCCAAGCGCCGGCGACGAAACCTTGATAATTGTCCAGGGTATAGTAGTTCGTGCCGATCATGTAGCGCAGCTTCTCTTCGCCGCCTGACGTGACACGGGTTTCGAAGTACGTTTCGCTTGTGCCGCGAACGATGGAGCCCAAGATGATGCCCGCGTTGGGCGCGTTCCCAGGCCGTGGCAAACCATGGTTTGAGTCGGACAGATTGAAACTGCCGTACTCGCCGTAGGCCAATTGGCTGCTCAGTGTGTGATTGTTGGCCAGGTCATACTCAGTATTGAGGTCAATGCGCCAGACTTCGTAGTTCGACCCGAGGCCGTCGGGTACTGATTGAACGTGCCCTTGCAGTTCCGGGGGCAGAGTTTGAAATACCGAGAGAGGCGTGCCGCCCGAAAGGACGTCTGGGGTAATTGTATTGGCGGCCCCAAAGCTGGGTGGTAGATCGTCGAAATCGGGAATCACGCCGCAGAACAAGCGGCGGTTCGATTGCGACAGATCCGTCGTGTAGGTTCGCGTGACTTCACGGGTGGCAATGTCGAAGAACTCACCAGTAAATGTCCGGTTACATTGTCCCGGCAAGACCGGTGCAAGTTGTGAAACTCGGTCACTCGTATCATCTGAATCGACATAAAAGCCGTTGAGCTTCACACGAAAACTTTCGGTGGCGTCCCATTCTGCGACGCCGGTAAATGTCGTCGTGTTTTCCTGGCCATGTGGCTCGCCGTTGCGATATTGCCAGTCCGCGCCGACGCGTTCTTGCATTGCGGCGACGCGAACGCCGAACGTATCGCTGATCGGTCCTCCGACGGCCGCCGTGACATTGTAACTGTTCTCGTTAGAAGGCGAGAACGAGACGGACCCTTTGCCCGATATTTCATCGCCGGGGCCCGCCGGAATGAAATTGACCGCACCCGCAAAAGTATTGACGCCGTAGAACGCGGTTTGAGGGCCTTTGATGACTTCGGCACGCTCAAGATCGATCAACGGCAACAAACCGCCACCAGCAGCCATGTAACTACCGTTCCAGAAGATTGAGCCTGTACTGCTCGTCGGATTAGGCTGAAAAACGCTGAGACCGCGGAAACTCAGATTCGGGTTCGACCGACCCGCAATAGATGCGCCCGAGTTGAAATATTGGAAGCCCGGCGTGAGGGTCGACAGGATATCGAGGGTGTTGATTCCCATGGCATCAAGATTGGCCTGGGAGAACGCTGACACTGAAACCGGAATCTCAAGCAGAGACTCATCACGCTTACGTGCGGTAACGGTGATTTCCTCAATGCCGACTAATTGAGCCATAGCTTCGGTCGCTGTCGAAATAGAAAATATTGCAACTCCGCAATACAGCGCTGCCTTTTTTATCCTGTTTCCCGTATGCATTTGTTTCCCACCCATTTTCATTGAAAACTCGACACCTCACAGTGACGTTAACAGTCGCCACTTAATGAGGGCAATTTCAAATAATTTATTGACTCATTCAAAACTAAGAATGAACCACAATGAGAAATTTCGACAAACGTGGGGAATAACCCCGGCCCGCTCAGATTCCAGGCTATGGAGCCGACGCGTGTGCTCTGATATAAGATGGAGGTTTCCGCCAACATATATATACCGGTCGGAAACTAAAGACACCAAGACAAGACCAGCGGTGACATTCAATATCATTCTGGGCAGCCCGTGTATTTCTATGTTGTGAAACCAATTCAACCAAACACCAAACGGTAAATCAGTATACGGCTCACTTTCGCGCAACAGATGATGCACACATTTCTCAAGCGGATGAGGTTTGCAGATGAGGCCCTTAGGTCATATTGGACTCTCTCTAGCGAGAGTGCCGACAATCATTCTTTTGTGTGACCCACATTTATCCGCAAACATCTTTAGAAAAATACATGCGCAATCATAAAGCGTCTCTTAACATGACATTTCACAGCTGAATGACTAAAATTGTGCTTCTTCATGATTGGATCAATTGCGACCTCGTGATTGCATGGCCCTTGGTGAAAGTTACTTATGAATATTAATCAAATTCGGTATTTTATTGCAGTCGTAGAGTGCGGTAGTTTTCGCGAGGCGGCCGATACTCTTGCAATAAGCCAGCCGGCACTATCAAACAGTATTAAAACGCTGGAAGACTCCATGCAGGTTCAGCTCTTGGAACGCCGCAAGCAAGGAGCCTTTCCCACATCATACGGCAAAGTCTTGTATGACTTCTTCAAGCCTGCGGCAGAGACCGTTCAACGTGGTCGCCAAGAAGTTGAACTCATGCGTAAGGGATCCAAAGGGCACGTCAATATTGGTGCACCGACAGGAATGATAGACCTGTTTTTGCCGATAATTGCTGAACGCATTTTGACTCAGCAACCAAGCATAACCTTTGGCATCCGGTATGGATACCTCGACTACCTACTAAGAGCGCTAAGGCACGGTGAACTGGACTTCCTCCTAACACCCTATTGGCCGAAAACAATGCTCTCGGATGACCTCAAATTTGACAAACTTACAGATGTTTACGTGTCTATTTACGCTAGAAAGAGCCACCCTCTAGCGCAAAAGAGAAACGTCTCGCTTAAAGATTTGCTGGAAGCAAATTGGATATTTGCTGAGTCTGAAGGAATGCAGGCGTTTCGCCTTGAACTTTTCGGTGCTGACAAGACGCGATTTGTAAAATGCACCATGACACACAACCACCCACCATTCATGATAAACATGTTGGAAAAATGGGACCTCTTGTCAGTCATTCCGGACTACACGGTCAACCAGATGGCTAAGCGCGGGTCACTCATAAAAATAGATTATCCAGCCTTTCGACCGTCCCTATCAGCAGGGCTCATCCGCCTTGCGGACCGCCATATTACGCCAGTAATGCAACTTTCTATGGACATCGCACGCGACATAATCTCAGAAGAAATTGTCTGACGAGATTAATGGGCAGGGCATGCCTCACTTAGAGCTAGACAACAGGCCCTCTCCATACTGTTGGGAATATTTCATCTTCTGTAACTGGCTGCCCGGGTATCATTTTTTCAAATGGCATGCCTGGTAAGTTCACGCATTCAGGTCGTGGATGCCACACTACATTATCACCAAACCACCGCGTGCTGTAGGCTATTCTTGATTGTGTCGGGTGTAAGTTTGCACCACCACCATGGTACGTGCTGGGATGCAGAATCACGACATCTCCAGGCTCCATGTCGTACGACATAAAGCGGATACTAGTATCGCTCCTACGCTTTTCCCAATCGTAAAAGGATATTCTATCGTCTGGCTTTCCTAACGTTTTTGCATTGAAACTATTAGGCCAAGGGTCCTTACCTAGATCAAGCTGATGACTACCAGCGATATACTCTAAGCTACTCAATTCTGCGCTAACAGGAAGTAAGGGCATCCACATTGTCGGCACATGGCTGCCGCGAACAGGCCAAGCAGACTCATCCGAATGCCAGTACGTCTTAGTCTGACAATTCGGTTCTTTCATGAAAATTGCGTCGATAAAAAAACGGACCGAATCAGAGCCGATAACTCTTCCTATCAATTCTGCTGCAGGCGATTCAAGGATGAACTTTCTAAACTCAGGCACCCACCAATACATATACTTTAGCCGAACAAAGCCCTCGCTTTGTTCGGTATACAGTTTGCGGCGCTCAGCATCCTCGCTCCGGTTTGAAGCGATTTCATTTTCTAAACGAGAATCATTAACAAGGAATTCTGGGGGAAGAGCGTATAACTCGTCAGGCATCATTTTCTGTACCCGCTCCCAACCAGCCATCAACAGATTGATCCAATCCAAGTCAAAAGCACCCTTGACCAGAACAACGCCGTCACGAGCATAAGCTTCTTGCTGCTCTGGCTGAATATCTACTTGGGGAACTTTGTTCACTTCGACGTACCTTGTATTGGGGCTGCACTTAATATCAAGATTATTATCTCATTCGCGTTGACTAGAAGTGCTGCATTGACCGCACCTAATATCTAAATCAATCAGGCGACAAGTTCGTTGTTTTGATCAACCTATATGAAGGTCGAATATCACGCTCTGCAATTGTATAAATTGCGATGATTGACCTATGTAAGAGAATTTTTTGGGGGTTGTCAGATTAAATCACGCGACTGCGTCAAAAGACTAAGACCCAAATATATCAAGCTGTTAGGCTCTCAATTCTCTTGAGCTTTATGTCGTTTCACCAAACACCGCCTCAGCCGCCACAAGAGCGTGTCCAGTTTCTACTTTCCTGTTCATTTCCCAAAATATCTGTTCTAGTGCCAATAATAAGCGCCGGACTGACTCCGGCCTAGCTGTCTCTCCCATAAGACCGACGCGCCATACACTGCCAGCTAGGTCACCTAATCCTGCTCCAATTTCAATGTCAAAGCGTTCAAGCAGCTGTTTACGGACAGCCGCGTCATCAATGCTCTGCGGCACACGAACAGTATTGAGCTGTGGTAGGGCAACTTGCCGGGCAACGTGCCTCTTCAAACCCAACGCTTCAAGGCCAGCCCAGAGACCATCAGACACTTTTCTATGCCTAGCCCAGCTCTCTTCCAACCCCTCGTCCAATAAAAGGGTCAGGGCCTCATGCAGACCATACATGGCATTAACGGGCGCCGTGTGATGATACGTCCTGCCTCCCTCACCGTCCCAGTAGGCCATCACAAGGCTGAGGTCCATAAACCAGCTTTGGACAGGGGTCGTTCGGTTTTTAATCTTCTTCGTCGCCCGAGCGCTCATCGTGAGTGGGGATAGGCCTGGTGGACAAGACAAGCACTTCTGAGTCCCCGAATAGACCGCATCTGTTCCCCATAAACCTACGTTCAACGGGATGCCACCCAGAGAGGTAACCGCATCCATCACAGAAAGCGCGCCATGGTCGGCCGCAAGCTTACAAAGCGCTGCACCATCTGACTGCGCCCCTGTTGAGGTTTCAGCATGAACAAACCCGACAAGAGCTGCGCCGGGGTTTTTGTTCAGCGCGTCCTCGACGCTCTGAACATTGACGGCCTCCCCCCATTCATTTTTAACAGTGACAACATTTGCTCCACATCTCCGAGCAATCTCGGCCATCCGCCCACCAAAGGCACCGTTGATACAAATAATGGCTGTCTCGCCAGGCTCAAGTAAATTTACCAGGCAGGTTTCCATCCCCACTGAGCCTGGTGCTGACAGAGGTATGGTTAAGTCATTTGTTGTCTGAAACGCTCGACGTAACATCAGCTTTATGTCTTCCATGATGGCGCCAAACACGGGATCAAGGTGCCCAATCGTCGGCCGCGCCGTGGCCTGCAAGACTCGACCAGAGACATTCGAAGGCCCCGGCCCCATGAGCAATCGTCGCGGCGGAAAAGCCTGTCGTGATGTATTCGAACTCATTTCTTTGTCACCATATAATCTGTACTTAGAGACTTACGTTTTGCTGAATGCTTCAATGCTGTGTAGCGTTAAGCCTGTTCAATTGAAGGAGTCTAATAACAAGTTACTGAACAACCAATTCTATTTTTGAATGAGCCGATAGGGTTTGCGCAATCATTGTGATGAACCTTTCCAATTATTTCATTGGGTGCTATCCGTGGTTCAATTGGGAGCGACGGACAATGAAGTCAGAAAAATATTTTATCGACTCAAACAGCCTTCCTTGGGAACTCGTAAATAGCAATATTTCAAGGAAGCTCCTAAATGGAAACGCCAGCAGTGGACCACATACTGCAATACTGAAATCCGAACCGCGCTCTCCTGATCCACATCGCGGCCAATACCATAATGTCGACGAAGAATTTTACTGTCTGAAGGGGAAGTTTACCTTTGATGGAACGCATTGGTTTCGCAAAGGGTCTTACGTCTACTTCCCGGCACGCTACGTTCACGGTGCCAACGTCCATGTAGAAAACGGATATTTGGTTTATCTAAGAATGAGCGGAACAACCACCATAGATTTTGTTGAAAACCCAACCAGTGATTTTCCGTACCTTTTGGAAGGAGCCACATCCCCCGTAAAGCCAACAGTTTATGGACGCGTCCCCATGGCTGGAAAAGCGATCAACGCACATGGTGTTGACTGGCTGAGGTCACGGACTCTAAAGGAGTATCCAGACACCGGAGAAGGAACAACCATACTCAATTTTGAACCGAGCACGTCTCGTAATCGTGTTTCACTAAAGAGCACGAAAGAACTCGAGTTATTCGTCTTATCGGGTACGCTTGAAAACGATCTAAATGAATCGATACAACATGGCACCTACGCATATTTCACTGGCAAAACAATTGGAGTTCCTCTCCGTGCCGTGTCGGCGGGACGAATCCTCATTAGCCACGGCTCAAAGCTAGACGTAAGAGTGGCCTAACCTCAAACTAATAGGCCACAAACCTGTTTCTTTACGGTGTTCTAGACAGGATTACTGCCGCTTGAACACTTCTAGCACCGCAGCCGTATCCTGGTCCCCAAACCCCATTTCATTCGCTGTTTCATATAATGGCTTCGTTGCTTCGAATAAGGGAGTCGATGCACCCACCTGAGTTATGAAGTCGTGGATCAGCGCCATGTCTTTTTTCCACACATCAAGTTTCATAGTTGCCGGTGTGTAGATTTCCTCCACCATCATGGGGCCGCGCAACTCGAATATACGCGAGGTACCCGCACCAGAAGAAATCACATCAAAGACTTGCTGTGGATCAAGACCTGATTTGCGCGCTAGAGCCAAAGCCTCCGCCGATGCAACATTATGTATAGCAACCAAAAGATTGGCGATGAATTTCATGCGGGTACCGTTCCCAAACGCGCCCAGAAAAAAACTTTCTCGAGCCACTGCATCAAACACTGGCTGGCAGAAGTCATAGGAGTCCTCAGCCCCGCTGACATAAAGAACGATATCTTTAGCCTGCGCTTGCGCCCCGGTGCCGCTGACCGGGCAATCCAGCATTTCAATGCCGTAGTTAGAGAGACGGTCGCGTGCCGCAGTTTTACTGGAAAGGGAAAGGGTGCTGAGTTCAATAAGAACTATCTTTTCATCTTCAGCACGAACCCCGCTGATCAAAGCGTCTACGGTCGAGACCAATGCCGCCTCAGAAGGCAGGCTGGTCATAACACACTCAACGCCTTGGGCGACCTCACCTACGGTCAACGCAATCCTAACGCCATCGACCGCCGCCCGCTGCGCTGCTTCCGGGTCGGGATCAAAACCGCGCACAGCAAAACCGCCCGCGACCAGATGGCGTGCCAGTGCCGACCCCATAATTCCGAGCCCAAGAACGGCAACGGACTGTAAAGGTTGCGTTGTAGATATCATCGGTTTTCCAGAGCAGTCATGCCACTACGCACCCAACAAGCTACGCAGCCGCGCGACGGCGGCTACCGGAGTTGTGATGACCGGAACGGCAACGCGCTTGGAGACTTCAGAAGCCGCCCGCGCCATGGAGAACTGACCGAGTACAACACAGTCGACGTCACTTAATTTCGCTGCAGCTTTGGCAATGTAGGTATCGTGTGATTCAACATCTCCCGCCTGCAATGCCGCTAACGCATCATCTGCGACGACTGATGAAATCGTTAAAGGTTCACCCTTCGAGTCCGCCATCGCTTTAAGTTCTGCCGACAAAGCGGACTCCGACGGTGGAAAAGTTACCACTAAGCCGACCCGCTGACCGAAGGCCAAGGCTTGATCAAAAGCTGCTTCGTTGGGGGTAAGCACAGGAATGCTTAGATCTCGTTTCACGGCTTCTATAGCCGGACCAAATGCTGAGCATGTAAAGAGAATTGCGACTGTCGTTTTGCCGCCAACGCCGGTCTGCGCGGCATACCGCCCCAATGCCAGGAAACGCTCCACAATGGCTGGGGTCAATTCACCCTCTTCCGCCAAGTCAGCCGATAGAGAATCATCCAATAGATTAAACGTTTTAGCTTCGGGCCACCGCGCCGCAAAGGCGTCCCAAATCGGAACCATGGAATCGCGCAGCGCGTGTATCAACGCTATGCGGGGTGCATCAATCATCGGGGAACGTCCATTTTCTTACTCAAGACGACTTGGGCGGAATAATCGGCAGCAGGACAAAACCATCCTTGCTACCGCCGACATGAATCGTGGTCTGTCCGCTAAACACCTCGGTCGGACGGTCAATCGGGTCATCATGCAAGAAGGGACCACAGCCTTTCAGCTCGTTCTTAAAGTTTGAAAGCCGCTCACCAGATGTATTCGCGTGTTCATAATCCTTGCCGCGTATGGTTAAACCAATGCGGTAGTCAGCTGGAATGACCAAGCTAGTAGGCCAAATCTCAATATCCACGTCTACCGGCTTGCCCGGCTCTAAGGGCCATAGCTCGTCATGGGCATGGTAGGGCCTATAAGGTTGACTGAGTTTTGGATCAAGTTTGCGGTGTGATGCGCGCAACCAACCTTGACCAATGGGGGTGTGCGGGTCAATCGCGCCTTGAAAGGTAACCTCTTCACCATCCGGATCGAATACACGCAGCACTGCAAATAGGTCAGCATCCGTCGTCGAGGATGAAATGCTCAGCTTTGCCGCTGATGGGCCTGTTATTTCAGTCTTTGACTGAAATGGTTCCGACATAAACGTCACGCCATCCCCCATGGCATCAAACACAATGGTTTGTTCACCTGCAGGCGGTTGATCGACCAGCCCCATAGTCTCCGGGTCGATGTGTAATTTCGTCCACTTCGTGCGAGGGATCGGCCAATCGTCTTCAACGCGTTTTTCAAACTTATCAATATGGCGAACCAACAACTGCACTTTTGACTGCCGATCCCAACCCGTATCTTCGCCTTTAAGGAAGTGGCCAAAGAAGCGTTTCTGCACCTCGACGCCATAGGCGGTGTAAAACTCAGTCCAATGCTCAAGGCCGTGAGCTTCCAGCCATTTGTGTTCAGATGCGGCGCGGACATAACCCTCAAAGTTTCCACGGAGGTGAAGTCCCTGCCCGCCCCAGTTTGCGGCAGTTAGCAAAGGTGTTGTGATCTTATCCCAGTCAGCAGAACGCTCGCGGTAGTATGGACCATCCAGGGGTTGGGACCGTATTTCATCGCCGAAATCGCATCGGTTTTTTGCCATTTCCTCTTCAGGAAGAGTTTCGTCCCCACAGACCAACTCGCCAGTCACCACGCTTTTAGGCCCACGCTCACCCAAACCATACTGGACAGTTTTGACCTGCATGTCAGACCAATTGGCCCAGAATGTTGAAAGAATACCACCATGGTGAGTCATGTCGCGGTACCAGTCCGCAGCCCCTTCCCAAATACACATGGCGGTCAGGTGTTTTGGTTGGCGTGAGGCCACTTGCCACTGGTTGATGCCGAAATACGACACCCCACTCAATCCAACCTTGCCGTTGCTCCAGGGTTGCGTTCCACCCCATTCGATGCATTGCACAAAGTCATCCGTCTCACGTGGCGCGAAATGCTGGATGTATCCTGGCGAGCGGCCACATCCGCGAGAATCAACGCGGACACACACGTATCCATCCGGCACCCACTTTTCAGGGTCGACGACTTCCCAGTTCTGATACTTGTTGGTCGACCCCTCAGTGACATCCGGGTGTTCCTCCGCCATGCGATCCCAAGCGCTGGGGTATCCTTCTTGGAACGACAGGCCTTTCGCATAGGGCCCATAACTCAAAAGTACAGGGTACTGACCATCCTCAATCGGGCGAAAAACATCTGCACGCAGAACAAGGCCGTCGTCCATCGTAATGGGCACGTCCCAATCGATCTTCATGCCGTCACGGACTTCACTTTTATATTGGCTCATCACGGCTCACTCAATTTTCTGATTTTTTTTGGGTCAATCTGTCACTCATGAACCGCACAATGGCGACCGCATCCTCGTGCCCCAGTCCACTTGCCGACGCTGCTGAATAGGACATCAGTGCGACCGAGGTGGCAGGCAACGGAACACCAAGTCCACTTCCGGTTTCAAGCATGGCTAAGATGTCTTTCTGCATACTGTCCACATCGAACGCGATAGACCCGGGCTCACCGAGGATCGCCGGAGTCTTGAGGCCGAGCACAGCTAAAGCAGCTGAGCTGTCAGTGATGGTTTCAAGAATCTGTTTGCGGTCGAGGCCGCCCGCTTCGCCTAGAGCAACGGCTTCAGCCAACGCCTGCCAGTAAACGCCAAGGGGCAAGTTGACGACCAGTTTCATCAACGCGCCCTGGCCAGCAGCACCAACATGAATAGTGCGGCGGCATAAAATATCGAGATAGGGCTGCGCCCGCACCACTGCGCCAGCATCGCCTCCCATCAAACCAAACAGCTTGCCATCTGCTGCAGGCCCAACCGTGCCGGACACTGGCGCTTCAACAAAGTCGGCGCCCTCAGCCGCAACGGCCGCAGCAATCTGCACAGACGTATGAGGCTGAACCGTGCTCATATCGATAAATAAGGTGCCATTAACGTCACTCGACAGCAGCCCCTTGGTACTGCGATAAACATCCATGACCGACGCATCATCGCCAAGGATTGAGATCACGACATCGCTATTCTCGGAGACACCAGCAGGAGTCGCAGCAAGCTGCGCACCAAGCGCTACAAGTGAGTCAGCCTTGGTAGCGGTCCGGTTCCACACCGTTAAGGTATGCCCAGCTTCCAAGAAACGAGGTGCCATAACCGCCCCCATTTTGCCGAGACCGACAAATCCAACTGCGGTCACGGCGCATGCCTTTGCATTGCGAGCACACCCATTAATCTGGCGCGTAGGCTATGAGGTCGAGAAGAGTATTGGCACCAGGAACAATGAAAGGTCCACCAAGACGAATGGTGGTAGAGGCCGGTTTGTCTTCGGGAAAATACTTGGCCCATTCCTCGATGGATTCAGCAAACCACTGAAAATCATCATGGAAACACACTCGTCTGCAAATATTCTCCACCGACGTACCTGCCGCCTCACAGATCGCCTTTACATTCTTCATCATGTAACGCATCTGCGCCTGACCCGGGGATCCATACCAGGGGAAAGAAGGGTGACGCACCATGCCATCGGGAAGGTTACCGTCTGAACCAAATGCCATCTGCGTACTGAAGAATAGCAAGTCACCGGCCTTGACCGCTTGAGGCTCATGCCCAAGCGGAGTCGGTGCATCCGGGGTGTGAATTGTTTTGGCTTTGGTTTTTGCGGTGTTGGTAAGCAGCGTGAGCGCTATTTCCACGCGACTGCCGCGCGCGCCCATACCCATGTAGGGAATGACAACACGCGCCGGTGGGTTTTTTGGGAAGCGGCGTTTCCAGACTCGGTCCATCGCGGCAAAGTCTTCCGGATGGCCTATATAAACGTCTGCCTTAACGGCATTGCCCAGCGACGAACCCGCCGCTTTAGCAAGGGCTTCCAGTTTATCAAGGATATGTTCGGTTTGTTGTTCAACCGGATCATCGTGCCATTGAGATGGCCCAAATTCATCATCATCGAGATCAGCGGCATTTACAGACTCAAGAAACACCCAATCGCCGCGCTTCAACCCAGCCGCATGGCCGCCAGCCGCTGTCACCACACCTTTCGGAGCTTTTATGACCTGCGGTTTATTTTTGTCGTTCAGGCAAATCATATCGACCTCAAGCAACGTGCCGTAACACAGCAGTTCACGAACCCCGAGATAAGACGATGGAGGTGCTGGAGACTTAACAATCTCGTCGCGCACATTGAGATACGGCTTCAAGCTTATAGCTGGCCAGTAGTCGCCCCAGGCGAAAGCTTCCTCAGAGGGGTCCTCTGACACCAGCCATTGCCACATGCGGACCATATGCTGGTTCACGTCGCAGCCGCTGGCCTTGATAGTGTTGGCGAGATTAGTCAACACGAACTTAGATTGCAGAGAGAGTTCGTTGCCAAGGTAAGAGTTGGCACTCACGACTTCAGGGGCAAGTCCTGTTTGGAAATCACTAGCGATCTGCCCCGCAATGAAAACCCAGTCCCCAGCCCTAATAGCGGGGCTGTAGGGCATTAGAGGCTTAGGAACACCCGCAGCCAGACCAGGCCAGATGGCTTCGATCTTTGGCTTCTTAGGAGTTATCCTCGCAGTTCCGCGCGACTTGGCTGATTTACGCGCCGTCTTTTTCGCCGAACGTTTTTGTATTGTACTTTTCTGAACCATTGCACCCTCCCCTCTACTGAACCAATTAGTCTAGTTAATTGCGGCAACAGATGTAGAGTAACTTGTGTTGGTGGCCTGAGGAAAATCTGAATATCTGATCTAGGCTATCACAAACCATGATCGCACAAGGAGCGGCTACATGGCGATGAAATTGCAACAACTACGAACATTTGTGGCTATCTGTCAGGAAAATTCATTTACAGCCGCAGCTAAGCGAATACACGCAACGCAGTCTGGTCTAAGCATGCAAATCAAAGACTTAGAGGACTTCCTCGGCGTTAAACTGCTGGAACGAACGGCTGCAGGCGTAGCGCCAACGTTAGAGGGGAGAAAATTTTACGAACGCGTGGCCTCAATATTACGCGACCTAAGCACTGCCGAAGACGAGTTACGCAGCATGAATAGCGAACTGACAGGCTCACTCACAGTCGGCGTGATGCCGACATTCTCACGGTCTGCTTTGCCAACTGTTCTCAATGAGTTTTCTAGCACTTACCCTAATGTCGATCTAAAAATTATAGAGGCTTTTAGCAGCGTTTTAACTCAAGCCGTTATCAATGGTGAGGTGGATTTTGCCATTGTTCCCCCAGAGAAAATACGCAAGGGCATCCGAGTCAAAAAAGTAGCCACAGATCTCGAGATTTTTGCTTCTGGAACAAACTCCTCACGCCAACACTTGGAACCAATTTCTCTGCACTCCGCCGGTCCGCTCAAACTCGTTATGCCCAGCACCGGCAACTCGCGTAGATCTAGCCTGGACTCGTATTTGGCAACGACTGGCGCCCAGGTAAAGGACGTAATCGAACTCGACGGCATGATGGGTACACTCGATTTTATTGCTCAAAGTGATTGGGTCGCGATTCTTCCCGGAATGCTGTGTTTTCCAGACTTATCAGGACGCGTACGGAAGCTTCATCCGATAATAGACCCACCCCTGTCAGTAGACTACGTCCTTATTGAATCGGATACTCAAGCTTTGTCACCAACCGCTGAAATTTTTTCTGAGATGCTAATTCAGCGTATCAATGAAATTTGCGCCGAGGTGGAACGCTGCGTTTCTGATTAACGGTTCAAGGTACCTAGAAGACGTAGATATCAATTTCGTTGATCATTGTTATCGCCAATTATCATTGTGAAAATGCTCAACCGCCAGGATACGATACCGCGAACATTCAATAGCCTGGAGTTTAGAAGATGAAGCTTGGCTTCTTTACTATGCCTATTCATCCGCTCGGCAAAGATTGGCGCACCTGTCTGCGCGAAGACCGCGAAGCATTCATTCTTGCTGACGCACTAGGCTTTACTGAGGGCTATGTTGGGGAGCATGCCACTGACAAAGCGGAAAACATAACGTCCTGCGCCCTGTTCATAGCAACACTGGTAGACGCCACGAAGAATATTCGGCTCGGCACCGGCACCGTTAACTTGCCCAATGCCCACCCAGCAGCCGTGGCCTCGCAAATTGCCATGCTCGACCATTTACTTGATGGACGCTTTAATTTTGGCATCAGTCCAGGTGGACTTCTATCTGATGCAGAGGCGTTCGGTACGCTCGACAACGACCGCACGGCTATGTTTGTTGAAGCGATAGACATGGTACTCGATATCTGGAAATCAGAGCCGCCGTATAACTTGGAAAGCAAGCATTGGACGGTATCGACTGAACGCACAATGATTCCTGAGATTGGGCAGGGCATTTTGCCGAAGCCGTTGCAGACACCGCACCCACCTATCATTGTGACAGCCGTTGCGCCCTTTTCCAAAGGTCTCATCTCTGCCGCTAGTCGCGGGTGGGAGCCCATATCTGCCAACTTCCTTTTACCTCAATGGGTTGCGAGCCACTGGCCTAAGTATGTGGAAGGATGTGAACAAGGAAGAAGAGAGGCGGACCCAGAAAACTGGCGTGTCGCAAAAAGCGTTTTTGTCGCGAATGACCTTGATACGGCAAGAGAGTATGCGCTCGGCCCTCAAAGCCCTTATCGCTATTACTACAATCAGATTGTCACAAAGATGAAAAAGAGCGGGCGGGCAAACCTGTTCAAGTCAGATCAATCCATGGACGATGATGCAGTGACCGTTGATGGTGTACTGGAAGATCTAGTCATCTGGGGCACACCCGAAAAAGTAACCGAAGACCTACTCGCATTTCGGGAAACAACCGGCGATTTTGGTACCCTTCTATATGCTGGGAAAGATTGGGCTGATGTTGATCTAAGCCGCAACTCTATGGTGCTACTGGCCGAAAAAGTATTGCCTGCATTTAACGCCGCAATCGGTTCAAGCGACTCTTAGGGCGCGCGCCATTATGCAGACCACCACAATCAATGACGTAGACATCGCGTATTGCATCGACGGCAATCCTAATAATCCTTGGCTGGTTCTGTCTAACTCGCTGGCGACAGATCATCGGATGTGGGAACCGCAGATGGATGCGCTCACTAAGAATCACCGCGTCTTGAGATATGACACACGCGGGCATGGACAGAGCCAGGCGACGGAAGGTCCCTATTCTTTCGCCATGCTCGTCGATGACCTTGTCGGACTTATGGACTCCTTGGACATAGATTCAGCAGATGTTCTGGGACTTTCTTTGGGGGGCATGACAGCCCTTGGCCTGACCTTAGACCATCCTCTGCGCGTGTCCCGCCTTATCTGTTGTGATGCAAGGGCTGATGCACCTGCCGCCTATGCCGATGGCTGGCATCAACGCATTGCCGTTGCCCGTCAAGACGGCATGAGTGGCATCTCAGATGGAACACTGGAGCGCTGGTTTACGAAAGAATTTCACGCTGATCCTAGAAATACGTCTATCTTAAATCTATCAAGAGATATGATTGAAACCACCAGTGTCGATGGATTTTGTGGATGCGCATTAGCGCTCACAGAATTGGACTACGCGCCGAGACTTGGTATTATTACAGTTCCTACATTATGCATCGTTGGAAGCGAAGACTTTGCTGCCCCGCCCCACGTCATGACTGAGATGACTAAGACTATCCCGAACGCCCAAATAGTAACAATCAGCAACGCTGCTCATCTGGCAAACTTAAATAATCCATCAGCTTTCAACCGAGCTATCGCAGAATGGTTATGAGTATACTTAAATGGTGCGGATACATAGATCATATAAGTAAGCAGCCAAAAAGCTGTCTTCGCTACAAGCCTTTCGGGGAGTATAAGACACGTAACTCGAAGGCGTTATTTTCAGCTAATCAATTACGTCGCTAGAACTATTCTGTTTGACCAATGGAAGACATGACAGAAAAACTCTCAGTCCAGAACACACTCGCAGACTCTAAAACTCTTAGGAATGCTTTAGCTCAATTTGCTACGGGTGTGACGGTTGTTACGGCGGCAAGTGAAAAAGGCGACGCGTTCGGCATAACTGTAAACTCTTTTGCATCCGCCTCTCTACAACCACCTCTTATCGTATGGTGCCTTGATCGTATGTCTTCACAGTTTGATTTGTTTGAGGCAGCAGAAGGCTTTGTCGTCAACGTCCTTTCTGAAAGCCAAAGAGACCTTTGCGATCAATATGCAACAAAAAATAGAGCTAGTGTTCCAGTAGAAACATTTGAACGACACAGCCAATATGGCCCCATAATTACAGATTGTCTGGCAGCTTTTGCCTGTAGTGTCGAGCATCGCTATGACGCAGGGGATCACAAAATATATGTTGGACGAATAGAAGAGTTGGCCACGAGAAATGGATGTCCATTGATTTTTTATGGTGGAGACTTTCACGAAATAGCAGAAATCAAATCTCTATGACCGCTGATCTAAGCTCTATCGCACCGAACAGTTGACCTAAATGCCAACGGTATAGGTTTCAAACCCCTATTTAGAACCAACTGTAATACCCGCGGGTCAGTCTCGGCACTAAATGCCGTCATTTATCAGTCGCTCAATGCCGACACTAAAGTCCAAACTTATTACACCGGTTTTCTTTAGATCCTTTACACATTGCAGAGCTCGTCGCGCGTCTCCATTTTCTATCGGAGGCAGCTCAATTTCTTTTTCATATACGCTACCGATAGACAATGGCTGTACAACCTTAAACGACAATAAGAACTTCGCGTTGCCAGCTTCATCGGTCCTACACACCCTCACCTTATTGGGATAGCCTTCAATACCGAGTTCCACACTGCTAACCGTTATCAACTATAGATTTCCTTCTTTTTTTCTTATCCATCAACAATCAAAATTGGGCGCGTCAAGATGATAATACTTTGCAATGCTGGAACATTACCGCAAAAGCTATTTGATCGGGACGTTTTTTACTGATTCAGATATGCTTTTTAGAGGGCCTCATACCGAAATCGCTCTCAAAATTGATGCCATAGCGTACCTGACCCCCAGAAAGATTTCTCCATTATTGATCGTAAGTTGCCTGTTCCGCATTTTAGGAAAAAGGCTCCGTCTCGATACGTTCCCAACTTTCAGACCATCTAGGACCACTACCGCCCATACAAGATTATTGGGCTGCAGATGATTCCAGACTAATGGCCTGGACTTCTGCCGCAAAGGAAGCATTGCTATGCGGTGAGATCACGCCGTCTCCGGCGCAAGCCCTAGCTCCTCTGTGAGCGGGGCATTGGGTGGTGCACCAACCACCTAATCGCAGGAGACCTGCATGACACCCTCACCACCGCATAGTGCAATTGCCAAGACAGCGCCGCAAAAACGGAAGTCGGTACCCTACGACCTCGCTTCCTTACCCGGCCTGCCGCGTCAGGACCTCGTCGCGCACTGGATCACCGCTTTCAAACAACAGCCACCTAACGGGCTAAGCCGACGATTACTGACCTACACCCTCGCCTATGATCTTCAGGTCAAAGCCCATGGCGGATTAAAGCCTTCAGTAAGGCGCAAAATAAAACATACAGTTACGGCCTCAGTTAATCCTTCAGTTGCTGCACCAAAGAAAGACCCTGCAGCAGCACCTGGCTCTCTGTCCCCAGGCGGTCGTCTGGTGCGAGATTGGCATGGCACCTCCCATACCGTCCATGTACTCGAACACAGCTTTCTCTATGACGGCAGGACCTATGGGTCACTGTCTGAGATTGCCCGCACGATCACCGGCACCCGGTGGTCTGGGCCTCGGTTCTTTGGTGTCCAATGAGTAAGAAGATCCGTTGCGCGATCTACACCCGTAAATCGACCCAGGACGGCCTAGAGCAGGAGTTCAACTCACTTGATGCCCAACGCCAGGCCTGTGAAGCATTTATTAGCTCACAAAGAGGTATGGGCTGGGTCTGTTTGAAGCATCAGTATGATGACGGTGGACTATCAGGTGGATCGATGGACCGCCCTGCCCTTCAAAAGCTTATTGAGGATATCAAAGCCGGGAAGCTGGACTTGGTGGTCGTCTATAAGGTCGACCGTCTCACCCGGTCTCTGGCTGACTTCGCCAGATTGGTCGAACTGTTTGATGAACATGATGTCTCATTCGTATCTGTCACCCAGCAATTCAACACCTCAACCTCAATGGGTCGACTGACCTTAAACGTCCTGCTGTCCTTCGCTCAGTTTGAGAGGGAGGTCACTGGGGAACGCATCCGCGACAAGATCGCAGCCTCCAAGAAGAAAGGCATGTGGATGGGTGGTTTAGTGCCCTTAGGGTATGACCTTAAAGAGCGCAAGCTGATCATCAATCCAGATGAAGCAAGAACCGTCCGCACTCTGTTCGAGCTCTATCGAGAGACCGGAACGGCACAGTCTGTTCTTGCTGCTGCAAATCAACGAAGCCTCATGACAAAGCAACGCATACGGAAGGATGGGTCAACGACGGGTGGCCATACATTTACACGAGGCCATCTATATCATCTTCTGAGCAATCCCCTTTACGCCGGACACGTGCGACACAAAGGCAAACTCTATGAGGGGCAGCATGAGGCGATCATTGATCGCATCACGTTTGAGGAGATTCAGAGCAAACTCAAAGCGAATGCTGCTGATCGTAAATCAAGCAGAAACGAGGCCGCCCCCAATCTCTTAACCGGTTTAGTGTTCGATGAGACCGGAGACAGGTTGTGCCCGTCTCACAGCGACAAACCTGGAAAGCGCTATCGCTACTACATCTCAAAGCGTTTGATGCATGGCCCAGTTACTCCAGGTGATGGATGGCGTATCCCGGCCAAGGCTCTTGAGGGCGCCGTCATCGATGGCATGACGCAGAGTTTTGAGGATCAAAACTGGGTGCTTAACATTCTGGCCAAAACAGCCCCATCTGCCAAGCAACTCACTGAGGTATCAGCATCATTAGTAGAGCTTACTCTGCGACTCAGAGAGAGGTCGGTCATTCAGACCATAATAAAACGTATTGAACTAACGGCCCAGGACCTAAACATCACTCTCGATCCTGCTGGTCTCTCCAAACTTATTAATTGGCATCCTGCAGATTCAGATAGTTTCATCATAGAGATCAAAGTCCCACTGCAGCTTCGCCGCCGTGGAGTTGAGACAAAACTGATCATTGCGACCACGTCGACTAAGAAGACCGAAGTTGATGACGGCCTGGTCGCTCTCATCGCACAGGCTCACAACTGGTGGGGGCAGCTTAAGTCTCAATCAGTCGCGTCCATTGAGGACTTAGCCAAGGCATCACACATGCCGCCAAGTGAAGTGACCCGAGCACTACCCCTGGCGTTCTTAGCACCGGATATTGTGAGCGTCATTTTAGAAGGTCGGCAGCCGATGGAACTCACCACAGAACGTCTCAAACGGCTGCGACCGTTTCCGACCGACTGGCACGAGCAACGCCGAATCTTGGGCTTCTCCCTCTAGATTCTCAGCATCATCTAGCTCAATAAGTATTCAACGTTCTGGATGCAGAAATTCGGTCACAGAGACTTTTAGGGTTTTGGGGCGATTCGGCAGAGACCTAACGCCTATATGTAACTACGGACCCGATATTCCTCGATTGTTGCTATCAGGCATCGATAGCCTATACGTTAGCTATTAGGCCCCGCGATGAACGCATTTATGATGTTCGAGAGGCGGACCTTGCTAGCCCTCTTGGAGCTTGTCTTACGAATTTCGATCTTACGGTCGAAAATCATCCATTGGTCTCTCCAGCCTATTTGACCTTGGTATCCATGATTACTTCTTCGTCTGCCTCGCATTCCACGTTGAGACAAGAAACGTCGCCATCGTGCCCGACAGGTTGACAGCAAGCTCTGCATGTCTGGAGGCAGGTTTGACCCGCTTCGGACCGATACTATGGGCATCTCCGAGCTTATTGCGGAGAGAGCCAAGCGCTGTGACAACCGATTGGCAGCCGCTCAAAACCTGTTTGAATATTTGCTCGGTATAGTCGTCGGGAGCCAAGCTTAGCGTCTTGGAAAGTTTCTTATAAAGAACAGGGAGATCATCTTTTTCCTCCCAGTTTTCACCTGCTTCGTTTAATATCCATTTGCAGACGTCTTCCAACAGTGTGCGTGCCAACGTGATTGCACGCTCTGGGTCTGTTGATCTGCTATCGAGTGCTCTTTGCCATCTTTCGCCAATCCGATCAGGATCGAATGCGCGAAGTGTCGTAGTGATATGCAAATCTGCTGGATTTCCATTCGGCAATAAAAGCACCTTAAAGACCGGTGACCCTGAAATTTTCCCCGTCTCGGTCAGCGTATATCCATCGTGACGCAAGAGGGCATCGATGTTCTCAGAGAACTCTTTCTGGCGCTCTTCATTTTGATACTCTGCAGAGGTGAGCTGTTCGAGAAAATGAAACAATAATGCGGTTGAGCAAGAGAGCAATCCGAGAGCTTCCAGATAATCCTGCTGAGTCAGGTCATCGTTTCGTATCGTGTGCTGGATCAGATACTCTTCAAGGGTGCGGACGTCATTTTGATGTGGTGCAGGCATTCGCTCCAACGGAAACACAGCTGTTACGAATGCATATTCTTCAACCTCACTCGCCAACGGTCCATCAGCCAACAGTTTGATCAACCTGCGACGTGTTAGCGTTGTGATTTTGGGGCGTTCGAGGTCCGAGATTTTCTCTACAACCTCAAGCAGTTGAAAAGCGTCGATTTCCTCCAAAAAAGAACGTGCTTTGTCTACGAGAGGTTCGACCCCAATTGCATTCAGCCTGCTGAAGGCATATTTATACTTGCTTCGAAACGCTTCTTCTTCGCTTCCCTCAGCCAAACCCAATCGCGAGCAAACGCTTGGTACATCGTAGGCTTTGCAGTCTGAAATAGCGGATGCCAGCTCATGCCTAAGATTTTGTGTAAGGTGTGTCGGTACCGTCCTGCCCATTCAGTTCCTCGCTATGTCTGGCAAGATCTCGAGGTTGCCACTTTTGGAAGACTTACCCTTAATCTCGAAGCGTTTCACACTTGGTTTGTGGTCGCTAGCTCTATCGACTATCAACGTTCTGGATGCAGAAATTCGGCCACAGAGACTTTTGGCCAATTCCACCACATTCGGGCAGAGACGCCAGTCTCTGCTCCAGAACTAACCCTGATAACGCCGCAGTTCTGCGCCAATCTCACTATAGGTGTAATTTTTAATAAATACTCTCTATAAGAGTGGTGGGCCCGGCAGGACTCGAACCTGCAACCAGACCGTTATGAGCGGCCGGCTCTAACCAGTTGAGCTACGGGCCCCACCTGCCCCGCCATATTAGCGCGGACGGCGACAAAGTAGCGTTACCTTTGCCGAGGTCAAGCGTACAGATTATTTCTAAACCACCTTCAGGCGAACGCCGACCACCTAAAGTGGCTTTATCAGTAAGTCTTCCCTGTAATATGGAACATCGCCATCAGCCCAAAGTGAGATCTGATATGAGCCAGCGACGACCACTAAAAACACATCGACTTATGAGCCGGCGGATAGCGGCAAGCCTTCTTACCAGCACCGCAATCGGTGCAGGCATGGCTGTCAGTGAGTTGATTTCGAAGCCTGCTCTTGCCTCTAACCAAGGAGACACTCTTATGCCTTCTGACAGGCAGCTATCGACAGTGCGCAAAGCTTATGCTGATGGGCCTTATGGGCAGATTCATTATCGTTACGCCGGAGATAAAACCTCCTCAGAAACGCCATTGATGTGCTTGCATGCCAGCCCCTTGTCAGGAATTCTTTACGATTATTGGCTGGCCGAAATGGCAAAAGATAGGTTTTGTGTCGCACCTGACACACCAGGTTACGGTGGATCTGACACACCAAGTGAGCCTCCACTCATCGGTGACCTGGGCGATTCAATGATTGGTTTTATGGACTCGGTTGGTCTGCAAACCGTGGATGTTATGGGCTACCACACAGGCTCTTTCACATCGGCTGATCTAGCAATGCGCTATCCCGAGCGCATTCGAAAAGTCGTGATGATCTCGGCCCCGATTTTTGATCAGGCAATCATTGATGATTACAGCACACGCATCTACGACGCCGTGCCACCGCTTCATGAGGTGTTGGCTTCCACAGCTAAAAACTTACGCGAGAACGGTCGCGGTATGTTTCGGGATATGACTGATGAGCGTTATGAGGATGTTAGTCTTGAGCGTTTACGTCATTTCCGAACGGGCAACTGGGGCTTCCGAGCCGCGTTTGCCTATGACCTGACAAAAACACTGCCGGAGGTCGATCAGCCAATTTTGATCCTAAATCCTGAAGATGATCTATGGGAGCAAACGCCCAGGGCAAAGCCCTTTCTAAAGAACGGTCGCATCCACGACTTGCCGGGATGGACTCATGGGCACCTGGACATGCACACCGAAGAGATGGCTGACATCGTGCGGGGGTTTTTGGCGGAACCTATATGACCCTTGGTGTATTACGTCCGTCACATATCCGCCTTGCCCTACCGCTTGTCATCGGCTTTTTTTGGCCGGTTACGGCACTGACCCAGAGCGTTGCGGGTGTTTTTAGTCCGGTCGTCAATGAAGGTCATATCTCGGCAGAATACCGTTTGGGCTTCGTGCCCGAGGGAGACCGCGCCGTCCACCGCCTCCACTACCAGCGCGCAGTAAACGACTCGGTCTTGTGGCGCGTTTCAGCACAAGGGCGCCATGCGTCGGGTGCGTCATTCTATCTCGACCATCTCGGCGTCGAGCTAACATGGCAAATCACAAATAATGCGGCGCCCTGGCAGAGTGGCATTCGGATAGATGCCCGCTACAATAACAGACACGAGAATGGCTCATTTGCGGTGAACTGGGCCAATCAAGTTCAGCTCTCTGACGGCGTATATCTTCGTTTCATTGGGCAAGGCGCCTTAGATATAGGCAACGGCAGACGCAAGGGTGTGTTGTTACAGACACGCGCCCGCATCGACTGGGCTGCTTCAACTGTGACAACGCTCGGCATTGAATCCTACAACACTTACGGATCGACTGTGGAGATTCCAGCTTTGAAAGACCAAGTCCACCAGACAGGTCCCTTCATAAGCGCTCGTTTGGGACGTGAGTGGTCCGTATACGGCATTCTACTGGTCGGTGTGACCGCGGCCAGCCCCGACGAAGAAATCCGTGTGCGCCTTGGCCGGCGCTTCTAGCACCGGCCGCTCCAACCTTTTAGTTGTCGAGGAAACTTCGAAGTTTCCTCGAGCGACTTGGATGCTTCAGCTTACGCAGCGCTTTGGCTTCAATCTGCCGGATACGTTCACGTGTAACCGAGAACTGTTGACCAACTTCTTCCAGGGTGTGATCCGTGTTCATACCGATGCCAAAACGCATGCGGAGCACCCGCTCCTCACGAGGAGTGAGGCTTGCAAGAACGCGTGTCGTGGTTTCCCGCAGGTTGCCCTGAATAGCCGAATCAATTGGCTGTATGGCGTTTTTATCTTCAATGAAGTCGCCCAAATGGCTGTCTTCTTCGTCACCAATTGGCGTTTCAAGCGAGATTGGTTCCTTTGCAATCTTGAGAACCTTGCGCACTTTCTCCAGCGGCATCTGCAGCTTTTCAGCAAGCTCTTCAGGTGTCGGCTCACGGCCAATTTCGTGCAGCATCTGGCGGGACGTTCTGACGAGTTTATTGATCGTCTCAATCATATGGACCGGAATACGAATGGTCCGCGCCTGATCCGCAATGGAACGCGTGATCGCTTGACGAATCCACCACGTGGCATAGGTGGAAAACTTGTACCCACGACGATATTCAAACTTATCAACGGCCTTCATCAGACCAATGTTGCCTTCTTGAATAAGATCGAGGAACTGCAGGCCACGGTTTGTGTACTTTTTAGCGATAGAAATCACCAAACGAAGGTTGGCTTCAATCATTTCCTTCTTCGCTTTGGAGGCCTCGCGCTCGCCTTTTTGAACGGTAGAGACGACACGGCGGAGTTCAGAAATAGACAAGCCTGCCATTTCCGAGACCTCAGCGATGCCGGTTCGCAAGTCTTCAATTTCGGTTTTGTATTTGGCACCAAAATCTTTCCAGCCTTTGCCGGTTAACCGGCGCACCCGGGCAAGCCATTTCGGATCTAATTCACTGCCGTAGTATTGCTCAATAAACTGGTCTCTCTTGACCTTAGCCTTGGTTGCCAACTGCATAAGTTGGCCTTCCATGATCATCAGAGATTTATTGAGGTCGTTCATCTGCTCGACCAGATAATCAATACGAGCATTGTTCAGATGAATGTCATCCATCATCTGAATCAGTTCTTGTTTGTATTTCTGATAGCGCTTCTCAACGGTCTTGGCGATTTCTTCACCAGTATTGAGAGACGTCAAACGCTGATCTTGCGCGCGCTTCATCTTAGTATAGACACTGGAAATTTTTTCGAAGGCACTGACCACCTTCGGCATCAATTCAGCTTCCATAGCGGCCAGAGATACTGCACCCTCGTCGTCGTCATCGTCGTCGTCGTCTGAATTATCAGAGGTAGACTCCGTTTCCGAGCCGTCTTCATCAGCCTTATCATCAGAGCCGCTAGATTTTGCGTTGTCATTATTCGATTCTGGCGGCTTTGCAACTGAAGCGCCAGGCGCGGCTGGGTTGACTTTGGCATTGTTTGTGGCCGAGTTACCGCCATAGGTAGTATCGAGATCAATAATATCGCGTAGCAGCATTTTGCCATCGACCAACGCATCGTGCCAGGACAGCAATGCACGAATGGTCATCGGGCTCTCGCAAATACCGCCAATCATCATTTGCCTGCCAGCTTCGATGCGTTTGGCAATCGCAATTTCGCCTTCACGGGACAACAACTCGACAGAGCCCATCTCGCGCAGATACATGCGAACAGGATCATCCGTGCGACCGATATCGCTTTCACCAACATTGCCGCTGGCTACAACTTCGGTGGCTTTTTTTTCGGCTTCTGTCTCAGAGTTCTCGTCTTCTTGCTCGTCTTCTTCGACGACGTTAATGCCCATTTCCGAGAGCATCGACATCGTGTCTTCGATTTGCTCAGAAGACATCTCTTCAGACGGTAGAGCGCTATTGAGCTCTTCGTAAGTGATGTAGCCTTTCTCTTTGGCTTTCTGAATCAGTTTTTTGACTGATGCGTTGGTGGAGTCGAGAAGCGGGCTATCGCCTTCTTCCCGTTCTTCCTTTTTCTCAGTCTTGGCTGCGGCTTTAGTCGCCATGGAGCTACGCTCTCCCTTCGTTAAACCATCCCAGC
>CAYGSZ010000012.1:7723-26979 GCA_964352705.1 uncultured Rhodobacterales bacterium | reverse complement strand
CACACGGTAAATCACGAACGGTGTGAACGAGGCCCGCTGGAGCCAGGCCATAAGGACCGCGATTGAGAGTATAGCGACCACAAAAGACAGTCCCGCTGCTGCGACAATGCCTTGGGTCATCTGGACGTCATCCACCTTCTGTAACGTTAAGCCCAACCACAGGCCTGAGGCTGCAATGGTTGGAATGGACAGCAGCATTGAAAAGCGTGCGGCGTCGGACCGTTCGTACCCAAGAAAGCGGGCCGCCGTCATGGTAATACCAGAGCGGCTGGTGCCCGGGATCAACGCCAATACCTGCGCTATACCGATGATGGCCGCATCAAAATACGTGGAATGATCCAAGCGCTTGACCGTCATGCACATTTGATCAGCGATATATAAGAGGATGCCAAAGCCAAGCGTCGCCCATCCGATCACTTGGATCGACCTCAGCCCATCTCCCACGTACTGATCAAACAAATAACCCGCCAGAAGAACCGGAAGAGTTGCGATGATCACTTGGCCGGCAAGGCGCGCGCCGGGATCACGACGCCCTTTGAGGAGACGAAAAACCCCCAGGGTCATGTCCAGAAGGTCTTGCCAGAAATAGATCATGACCGCACCTAACGTGCCTAAATGGACGGCCACGTCGAGCATAAGACCTTGATCTGGCCACCCGGCAAGGATGGGCACCAAAATCAGATGTCCTGAGGAACTGATCGGCAGGAATTCTGTAATGCCCTGGACGATGGCCAGTACAATAATTTGGGTCAGAGCCACGACATACTCGGATTTAAGGTTATTTCGTTCTTATATCATGGGGTGGATTCGCCAGACAGCACCACTTTAGTAAACATATGATTACTAAATAAGAGCCACAAAGCAATATCTCGTCAGCGCAAATGTGAGGCTAACTGGGATTTGATGAAAATTAAGTCAATATTACTGACTTAATTTGCGGCTTTTCCATGGCCAAAGGCGAATAAGCGCCCTATAATCTAAGGATAAAATTCAAAAGTCTGGTCAACAGGCTTTGACAAGGGACAGGCTGAGAATCGGCCAGCGTTCGATCCACAGTTCAAAGTTAGACGCCATAGCCAAAAAGTGGCGAAAACCGGCTTGGTCTTAATGACCAGCCGAGAGGAGGTATTCGACCATGAGCCAGAAAAAATTGAGCCCGAAAAAAACCAGGCCCATGCTTCAGTTCATAAATCTTGATCAGGGCTTCCCTGACAAAAGGCCCGCAGAAATCCGCCGCCAAGACTTCGGTGAAATTTACGACCAGTTTGCCGACGACAAAGCGGGTGATCAGGCCTCGCGGTGCGAGCAGTGCGGCATTCCATTTTGCCAGGTGCACTGCCCCGTTCAGAACAACATTCCTGACTGGCTCAAATTGACCGCAGAAGGTCGCCTTGAAGAAGCCTATGCCGTTTCTTCTGAGACCAACAACATGCCTGAGATCTGCGGACGGATTTGCCCGCAGGACCGGCTGTGTGAAGGCTCGTGCGTCTTAGAACAATCCAAACATGGCACCGTTACAATTGGCGCCGTCGAAAAGTACATCACCGACACCGCCTGGGAAAATGGCTGGGTTAAACCTGTTCAACCTCTTAAAGAACTTGATCAAAGCGTCGGCATTATCGGAGCAGGTCCGGGCGGCATGGCTGCGGCAGAAGAATTGCGCAAGCGCGGTTATGCGGTTGAGGTTTATGACCGGTACGACCGTGTTGGCGGCTTGCTCATTTATGGTATTCCCAACTTTAAACTTGAGAAAGAGGTGGTGCAGCGCCGGGTTAAACTGCTTGAAGACTCAGGTGTAAAGTTTCACTTGAACGTCAATGTCGGCGAAGACATCAGTTTCGCCGACTTGCGCAAGAAACATGACGCAATCCTTGTTATGACAGGCGTTTATAAAGCCCGCGTGCTGAGTGTGCCGGGTGTCGGCGCTGAAGGCGTGTTCCCCGCCATGACGTATCTCACGGCCTCTAATCGCAAAGGCCTGGGCGATTCCGTACCCACATTCGAGGACGGGACGCTAAACGCCGCCGGTAAAAACATTGTGGTGATTGGCGGCGGTGACACCGCTATGGACTGCGTCCGCTCGGCTGTTCGCCAGGGTGCGAAGTCGGTCAAATGCCTCTACAGACGGGACCGCGACAACATGCCGGGATCACAGCGCGAAGTGAGCAACGCCATTGAAGAAGGCGTTGAATTTGTTTGGCTCTCGGCACCCGAAGCCGTGCTCCACGATGAAGACACTGTCGCAACAGGGGTCCGCGCTGTTCGCATGCGCCTCGGCACACCAGACGCCAGCGGTCGCGCCAAGCCTGAAGTCATCGAAGGGTCTCAATTCGTCATTCCTGCGGATTTGGTGATTGAAGCCCTTGGTTTTGATCCTGAAGATTTGCCAAACCTTTTTGGTGAGCCAGAGTTGGGGGTCACCCGCTGGGGAACACTTAAAATCGATTTCCGCACTCTGATGACAAATATGGACGGCGTTTTCGCGGGTGGTGATATTGCCCGCGGCGCGTCACTGGTGGTCTGGGCAATCCGGGATGGCCGCGACGTCGCAGCCAGTATCTCCAAGTATCTAACCCAACAAAAAGAGTCCGCGACCGCACCACTCCGTAAAGCAAGCTGAGGACGACTGACATGGCCCCTAAAGACAGCACCCAAAACTTTAGTTCCGAAGAGTCCGGCGAAGATTTTGTTCGCAACTGGACAGAAAACGCCAAGCTTTTACAGCAATCAGGCGCATACGACCCTGCCTGGGAACACGACAACTGCGGCGTTGGAATGGTGGTCGCCATTGATGGTAAACCGAGACGCGAAGTGGTGGTTGCCGGTGTTGAAGCGCTTAAAGTGCTGTTTCACCGTGGGGCCGTGGATGCCGATGGTAAAACCGGCGATGGCGCAGGGATTCACGTTGAAATTCCTCAAGACTTTTTCCACGAGCATATTGTCCGCACCGGTCATAAACTGGTTGAAGACGAGACGCTGGCTGTGGGTATGGTGTTTCTGCCCAAATCAGATTTAGGCGCACAGGAAGTCTGCCGCACCATCGTCGAAAGCGAAGTTTTAGCCGCCGGCTACACCATTTATGGGTGGCGGCAGGTTCCCGTCGAAATCTCGGTCATCGGTGAAAAAGCCAACGCAACGCGGCCCGAGATTGAACAGATCATGCTGTCCAATCCCCGCGACATGGATACGGAAGCCCTGGAGCGGGATTTGTTTGTCGTCCGCCGCAGGATCGAGAAGCGCGTCAAGGAAGAAGCAACAAATGACTTCTATATCTGCTCGTTGTCATGTCGCTCTATCATTTATAAAGGCATGTTCCTCGCGGAACAACTGACAACGTTCTATCCAGACCTTCTCGACGACCGTTTTGTGTCTTCTTTCGCAATTTATCATCAGCGGTATTCCACCAACACTTTCCCCACCTGGCGGCTGGCCCAGCCGTTCCGGATGCTGGCTCATAACGGTGAAATCAACACCTTGATCGGCAACGTCAACTGGATGAAAGCCCATGAGTGCCGGTTAGAGTCAGACCTGTTCGAAGATGACATTGAAGACTTAAAACCAATCATTCAAAGCGGCAGTTCAGATTCTGCCGCCCTTGATTCCGTTTATGAATTGGTCTGTCGCGCCGGACGAAATGCGCCGATGGCCAAGTCCTTGCTGATTCCTGAAAGCATTAGCCAAAACGCCGTTATGCCCGACAATCACCGGGCCTTGTTTGCATATTGTAATGCCGTGATGGAGCCCTGGGATGGCCCTGCCGCGATTTGCGCCACCGACGGCCGATGGGTCATCGCGGGCATGGACCGCAACGGTCTACGCCCCATGCGCTACACCCTCACCAAAACCGGCCTTCTGATTGTCGGTTCTGAAACCGGCATGGTGCGCGTTCCAAACGCTGAGATCGAGGAAAAAGGCCGCGTTGGGCCGGGTGAGATGATCGCTGTTGATTTACAAGACGGAAAGTTTTTTGGCGATCTCGAACTGAAAGACATGCTAGCCGCTGCCAACCCCTATCAGGAGTGGGTCAAAAAGACCAAGCTCCTGGACACACAAGTCACAGAAGACGCCCCCGAAACAGGTGAGATGACGACCGAAGAGTTGCGGCGTCGCCAAGTGGCGTTCGGCATGACCATGGAAGACCTGGAACTCATCCTGCACCCGATGGTAACAGATGCGAAAGAAGCGACCGGGTCCATGGGGGATGACGGGCCATTGGCTGTGCTGTCCGACAATTATCGCGGGTTGCATAATTTCTTCCGGCAGAACTTCAGTCAGGTGACGAACCCCCCGATCGATAGTTTGCGTGAAACACGGGTCATGACCCTCAACACGCGCCTTGGGAATCTTGGTAACATCCTTGATGAAGATCCAAGTCAGTGCGACGTGTTGCAACTGCCAAGTCCCGTCCTGACCAACGGTCAGTACAAAGTCCTACGTGACCATATGGGCGACAAAGCCGTCGATATCGAATGCTGGTTCGACGCGACAGGTCAGACCAAGAACGCCCTGCGCAAAGCCATCTCCCGCATCCAAAAAGAAGCCGAAGATGCCGTCCGTGGCGGCAGCACCTATGTGGTGCTGTCTGATCGCAATATCGGACAGGACAAAGCGCCAATTCCTATGATTTTGGCCACGGGTGCTGTGCATACGCATTTAACAAAGCAGAAACTCAGAACATTCACCTCACTCAACGTCCGATCAGGTGAGTGCATGGATACCCATTACTTTGCCGTCCTCATCGGTGTTGGTGCCACAACCGTTAACGCCTATCTCGCGCAAGAAGCGATTGCAGATCGCCATGGCAAAGGCTTGTTCGGCGACATGCCGCTGGGTGAAGCCATGGCGTGCTTCAAAAAGGCCATTGATGAAGGGCTGAGGAAAATCATGTCCAAAATGGGTATTTCCGTTATCAGCTCTTATCGTGGCGGTTACAACTTTGAAGCGGTCGGGTTATCGCGTTCTTTGGTCGCTGAATTCTTCCCGGGCATGACCTCCAGAATTTCTGGAATTGGCATGCCTGGCATTCAGAAGAAGATCAAAGCCCAGCATGCTAAAGCCTATCAACCGGGTGTGATCACTCTGCCCGTCGGCGGTTTCTATCGCTATCGCGCGAAATCTGGCGACGCCCACAGTTTCGATGGAAGGCTGATCCACACACTCCAAGCCGCTGTTGAGAAAGATAGCTATCAGATTTTCCAACGCTATACGGAGGGTCTCAGAAAACTCCCGCCGATCAGCTTGAGGGATCTGCTCGATTTTCGCCGGATCAATGAGCCCGTTCCCCCAGAACAGGTGGAGTCCACAACAGAAATCCGCAAACGATTTGTGACCCCCGGCATGTCTCTAGGTGCACTTGGGCCAGAGGCTCACGGCACACTGAACATTGCCATGAACCGGATCGGCGCTAAGTCAGACTCTGGCGAAGGCGGCGAAGATCGTAAACGTTACAAGCCGGCGCCAAATGGCGACAATGCCAATTCCGCAATTAAACAGGTGGCCTCGGGCCGCTTTGGTGTGACGGCAGAATATCTGAACCAATGTCGCGAGATTGAAATCAAAGTTGCTCAAGGGGCAAAACCAGGGGAAGGCGGGCAATTGCCCGGCTTTAAAGTCACCCTGGAAATCGCCGAACTACGGCATGCCACACCCGGCGTGATGTTGATTTCACCGCCACCGCATCACGATATTTATTCCATCGAAGATTTGGCACAGCTCATTTACGACCTGAAGCAGATCAATCCTAAGGCACGTGTGACAGTCAAGCTGGTCTCGCGAACCGGCATTGGTACCATTGCAGCCGGTGTTGCCAAAGCCAATGCGGATGTCATTTTAATTTCTGGTCACTCCGGTGGAACCGGTGCCAGCCCACAAACCTCCATCAAGTTTGCCGGTCTTCCCTGGGAGATGGGACTCACAGAAGTCCATCAGGTTCTGACACTCAATCGCTTGCGTCACCGCGTGCTGTTGCGCACGGATGGCGGCCTCAAAACCGGACGCGATATTGTTATAGCGGCCATGATGGGGGCCGAAGAATTTGGCATTGGCACCAGCTCTTTGATCGCCATGGGCTGCATTATGGTGCGTCAGTGCCATTCCAACACCTGTCCTGTCGGGGTCTGCACTCAAGACACAGAACTGCGTAAGAAGTTCACCGGCACACCAGAAAAGGTCGTCAATCTGATGACCTTCCTGGCCGAAGAAGTGCGCGATATTCTGGGCGAGCTTGGCTTCTCCACATTGGACGAAATCATTGGCCGCACAGATTTGCTGCAACAGGTCAGCCGGGGCTCAGCCCACCTTGATGATCTGGATCTCAACCCTCTGCTCGTCCGGCCCGACTCCGGTGGCTTGCCAACACGCAACATGACAGTCGGGCGCAATGAGGTCCCTGAAACCTTAGATGCGCAGATGATCCGGGATGCGGCACCGGCGCTGGAAGAGGGCGAAAAAATGCAGTTGACCTACAACGTCAACAATACGCAACGCGCCATCGGCACAAAAATGTCTCACAAGATTGTCACCAAGTATGGAATGACCGGCTTGCAACCAGGTCATATTACCGTGCGCCTGCGTGGTAGTTGTGGTCAATCTCTTGGCGCATTTGGTGTTCAAGGCCTGAAGCTGGAAGTGCTCGGCGATTCAAATGACTACGTCGGCAAAGGCTTGTCAGGCGCAACCATCGTGATTCGACCAACGACCACCTCAACATTCCCGTCACACCTCAACACCATCATCGGCAACACGGTGTTGTACGGGGCCTCTTCAGGCAAACTCTTTGCGTCTGGGCAGGCTGCAGAGCGGTTTTGTGTTCGGAACTCGGGCGCGGTTGCCGTGGTTGAAGGCTGCGGGTCCAACGGCTGTGAGTATATGACCGGTGGCCAAGTTGTTATTCTTGGCCCCGTCGGACCGAACTTTGGCGCAGGTATGACCGGCGGCATGGCGTTCGTTTACGACAGCAACAAAGATTTTGAACATCGCATCAACACGGATTCCGTAATCTATCAGCGCATTGAAGTCGGCCATTATGAAGCCTTGCTGAGGAATCTCGTCACTGAGCATCATAAAGAAACGGCTTCGGCCTGGGCAGAGCGCATTCTCGTTAACTGGGATCGCGAAGTGCGTAACTTCTGGCAGGTCGTGCCAAAAGAAATGCTCAATAAACTGGATGTTCCGGTGCATCGCGATGCACCACATGCGAAAGACGATAAGAAGAAGGCCTAAGCCCTAAACAACCCGGCGCGTCACCCGTATCGCTGTTGAAAAACATCGAAAATGGCGCGCTGGGCATAGGCTTCTCCACCAACAGGTCGGCCCGGTTTGTCGTCCGGATTCCATCCAAACAAATCCAGGTGGACCCATGGCACACCCTCTTTGACAAAGGTCTTGAGGAAGAGAGCCGCCGTAATGGCACCGGCCAAACCGGACTCACCGGAATTGCTCACGTCTGCAACCTTGCTTTCAATCAATCTTTGATAACCGCTCCACAAGGGCAACTGCCACATGGGATCGTGGTTGCGCCCGCCCGCCTCCATAAGGTCTCGGGCAAGGCTGTCATCAGACGAAAAAAGCGCCGGAAGTTCTGGGCCAAGCGCTACACGAGCGGCTCCGGTCAACGTCGCACAATCGATAATGATATCGGGCGACTCTTCGCAGGCGAGCGCCAAAGCATCCGCCAACACAACACGCCCCTCCGCATCTGTATTCCCGACTTCTATCGTCGGCCCCAAACGCGTAGGCACAACATCGCCAGGTCGGAACGCGTTACCGGAAATCGCATTCTCAACCGCCGGGATCAGAACGCGAAGACGGATAGGTATTTTGGCGCGCATAATCCAATCCGCGAGGCCAAGCACCGTTGCTGCGCCGCCCATATCTTTTTTCATAAAGCGCATGCCGCTGCTCGGCTTAATGTTTAGCCCACCAGAGTCAAAGCAAACCCCTTTGCCCACCAGCGTCACCTTCGGCGCGTTCTCCTCACCCCATGTCAGGTCAATCAACCGAGGCGCGTTATCTGCGGCTCGACCCACAGCGTGAATTGCAGGAAAGTTTTCCGCCAACAAATCATCACCCACTGTAACTGCGATGCGTGCGCCATAACGATCTGCCAAATCTTGGGCGACAGCCGCGAGGGCATCAGGCCCCATGTCTTCAGCCGGGGTGTTCACCAAATCGCGCGTTAATATAGCGGCGTTGGCCGCACCTTCGACATAGGCGCGGTCTGCATCGTCTGGCCACACAAACTGTGCCAGTTTTTCCGCCTCTTTTGATTTATACCGATCAAAGCGATAGGCCCCGAGCGTCCACGCAAGGGCCATCCAGGTTGCAACCCGTGCTTCCTGGTCCTCGTCAACACCAGCGATCTCATCCAGATAATATGTCGCCACCGGCAAAGCCGTCGACAACCGGCCAGCCGCCCACCCATCTTGTCCATTGCCAAGCCCGACAACCGCCCGTGCTAATGCACCTTCAGCGCTGGAAATGATGCAGACTTGTCCGGCATCAGCCTCAAAAGCCATCGCCGTCAGCCAAGCCTTAACAGATTCTGACTGGGTGCCTTCCCAAGCCTCTAAACCCTCAGAGGTAACAGCGGTGATCGGGACCGCCTGCGAGGCCGCCTCAACAAGAGGGAGATGTATCATGTGGTCAAACGTCCTTACTTTTATAACGCGCTTTATTAACCCGCTGTATCAACTCGATCCGAAGCGAAATACGTCTACCGAATGAAACGCAGAGACTCAGCGTCCGCCGGCGCATCAGCTGCTTGCCCGGCAAGAACACCCTGCTCAATATAATACTGCCGGGCTCCCGAATGTATTTTAAAGCCAATCCCCTTTGTCGCGCGGGATAAAGCCATCAACCGTGCGCGGGGGTGGCTGTTTGCCAGCAAGGGTGCCGTATTGGGGTGCCAGATCGCACGCGTGATCCCATACGCCAGTTCGTTCGGCATATCATCTCTCACCAACAGCACAGCACTAACATTAAGGGTCTTTGTCGCCAGGTTACCGCCATAGACCCCCTGGGGAATAGTTCCGACAGTATAAAAAGGGAAAATCCTAGCTAGTTGTTCGGCGACCGGCCCCTCAATAGGAACGAAAGCGAGCGGAACGCGCTCGGCCAGATCTTGAATCGCCAGAGCCGGCGCCCCGCTCACCAGAAAGATGGCATCAATGTCGCCGGCCACCAAGGCGCCTGTCGAGGGCTCAAGGTTTAGGTTTAAGAACGTCACATCCTCAAATCGGACCCCAAACGCGCTGAGGATCAGGCGGGCATTGATTTGTGACCCTGAACCCGGACCCCCGATTGAAACGCGCTTTCCTTTAAGATCGGCGACAGACTCGATGCCTGCATCGGCGCGGGCAATGAGATGAATATTCTCCGGAAACAAATTTGCAATCGCTCTGAGAGAGTTTCTTGGGGCTTCGTCCACGAAGGCACCTGTTCCGTAATAAGACCAGTAGGCAACATCCGCTTGCGACAACCCCATCGTAATGGTGCCGGCCTCAATCGACCTGATGTTATCAAGCGACCCTCCGGTTGACTGCGCCACAGCGATTAACCCAGGGACACCGCAACTCCCACCCCGCTCACAGGGCCGCGACCCAGGCGGGTTGGAAATAATATTTCCGATCAAACCGCCTATTGGAAAATATGTTCCAGCGGTCGAGCCGGTTCCAATGCGGACGATGTTGAGATCTTGTGCCCTGGTCTGGCTGGGTGCGATCACGGTCACAGCCAAAGCCACGGCAAAAAGGGCTAAGGCCAGCGTGGCCCAGCTGATATGTCGCCGGAGAGTAAAGCTTAGGATGTACACCGCTTTCTGTCGTGTCCATTTTTGTGTGGTTAAGGTCACATAACATACCTAGGCCTCAAACATGGCTTTATTTCGGCTTAAACGGTTCAAAAAACTGCAATACCTGTTTAAGGCGTGACCGGTAGCCGAAGGTCATCGGTGAAAGCGCGCACATACGCATCTGCTGGATGATCAACAATATCGCGGCCAGACCCAATTTGGACAATGGCCCCATCCCGAAGAATAGCGATTCGCGTCCCCACCTTCACAGCTTCCGCCAGGTCATGGGTCACAAACACGATGGTCTTATTCAGATCCCGTTGAAGGTCCAACAGCAGGTCCTGCATTTCTCGGCGGATCAGGGGGTCTAAAGCCGAAAACGGCTCATCCATGAGCAAGATGTCTGCACCGGACGCCAGCGCCCGGGCCAAGCCAACCCGCTGGCGCATACCACCAGACAACTGATGTGGCAGAGACTTAGAAAATCCTGTAAGGCCAACACGCTCGATCCACGTCGCGGCGCTGGGCCGGCGTTCCTCTGACCCCTGCCCCTGAATTTCCAATCCGAAGCCAACATTATCGAGAACGGATCGATGCGGGAGCAAACCAAACCCCTGAAACACCATCGCCAGACGTTTCCTGCGCAAAGCCCGGAGGTGCGCGGACGACAGCGCGGCCAGGTCAACACCATCAATAGATACCGTGCCGCTGGTCGGCGAGATCAGCCTATTGATGAGACGCAGTAAGGTCGACTTACCAGACCCGGACAGCCCCATAATCATAAACACTTCGCCATCACTAATATTCAGCGAGGTTTCAGCCAAGGCGACCGTTGCGCCGATCTGCGCGCGAATATCTGCAACCGCCACACCGTCACGGCTCAAAGCCAAGGCCTGCTCCGTATTCTTGCCAAAAACCTTGGAGACCTGATTTAACGTGATCAATGTCATGAAGCGCCGCGATTCATTTGAATGCGGCGGGCGTAGGCTTGCGTCGTGCGATCAAGCACGATGGCCATGGCCACAATGGCCAGGCCGGCTGCAGCACCACGCCCGACATCCAGCGTGTTAATCCCAAGCAGCACTTCCTGACCCAACCCGCGATTACCGATCATCGAAGCAATAACGACCATGGACAACGCCATCATCGTCGCTTGGTTAATCCCGGCCATAATAGAAGGCAGAGCCAGGGGCAACTCGACTTTCCACAGGCGTTGACCGGCGGTTGCCCCGAACGCGTCAGCCGCCTCCAGAACTTCTTTATTGACCTGGCGTAACCCAAGGTCAGTGAGCCGAATAACCGGCGGCACGGCATAGATAACCGTGGCGATGATAGCTGGCACTTTACCCAGGCCAAACAGCATCAGAGCCGGAATCAGATACACGAAACTTGGGAGGGTCTGCATGGCGTCTAAAATCGGCAGGCCAAAAAATCTTATTTTGTTGGACCGGGACAGCAGCACGCCAACGGGCAATCCAATAATGACGGCTAAAGTGGTTGCCACAATCATCAGCGCCAGGGTTTGCATGGCCTCGTCCCACAACCCCAACATACCCATTGTAAAGGACAGGGCCATAAGCCCTATCGCCAGTCTCAGGCTGCGGCTTGCGCCATAAGCGCACAAACCAATGAGCAGCAGAACAAACCACCAGGGCGAGTCACGAAAAAAACTCTCAAAGGCAACCAAAAGACCCAGCAAGCCATCGGCGAACATCTCAAAGACATCGCCATAATTGATCACCAGCCAATCGACGAAAGCGTTGATGGGCGGTGCAATTGAAATTTCAAAGGAGTCTGGAAACATGGTGTCCTATGCGTCCGAAAACAGATGGAAATACTTTAACGGTCAGAGTCAGACAGTGCAGCGTCGACCTTGGCTTTATGTGGAGCGTCTAACCAGCCGGACCACACGTCGGAACGGGTGCGCAGAAAATGCTCTGCCGCGTCTTCCGCACGTCCACCGGTTTCTTCCATATAGGCCAGCGCATCGCTGACCAGCGCCGAATCCGTTTCATAACGCTCTAAAAAGGCGACCACGTTTGGGGCAGACTCAGAAAACCGCCGGTTAGCGCCAATGGCAACCTCGACAACCGGGTAAGCGGTGGCTTGAGTGGGCTCAGCATCCGTCGCCAAAGCGTTAAAGATACCCGCGTCGTAGGCCGGCTCGGCCAACTGAACCATGTCGTATTTTCCAAGCACCCAGGTCGGGCCCCAGTAATAGGTCAAAACGGGTTGCTCCCGCAGGTAGGCCGACGCTATGGCAGCGGCCAAAGCAGCGCCTGTGCCCGGTCTGAAATTTGTGTAGTGATCTTCCAGAGCGTAGGCTTTCAACTTCGCGCTGTTGATCACCTCGCAGTTCCAACCGGCGATGCAGTTGTAAAACCGTCCTTTGTCGGGTTCCTCGGGATCTGAGAAAAGTGCCTTGTGCGCGGGCAAGTCAGACACATCTTTTAAGTCGGGCGCGAGGGCGTTCTCGCCGCTTACCAGATAACGCGGGACATACCACCCCTGCACAGCATCTGGAAAATTGATGCCGACCTCAACCACCTGACGCCGACGCAAACCGCGATTCCAGACCTCAGTCACATTGTCTTTCCAGACTTCCATGACGATATCGATGTCGCCCTGAGCCACACCTTGTAGAAGCGGGATCGTCGTGCCCGGCAAAACATCAGTCTTACAGCCGTAACCCGCTTCAAGGATGAACTGGGCAACAGCGGTATGAAAGGCGTTGGATTGCCAATCCAAGCCTGCAAACACGATGGGGCGGTCAACATCGCAGGCCGCAGCGGGTGTAACAGCCCAGAGTCCGAAAAATACAAAAATCAAGATGCGCATAAAGATAAATCTAACCAAGTGGCCCCTCATCTGCAAACGCAGCCGCACAAATGGGTATTCAAAGCATGGGGCATTAGAGTCTGTTTTAACTCTCCCCGCGCGTCCGAAGACGCGATAGACTTGCCGATCATGTGACCGATATGCAGGAGTCTCAGATGCCATTGGATATTCACCAGATTCCCGTTTTGAACGACAACTACGTGTATCTGATCAGAGACCAAAGCAGTGGTCATGTTGGTGTCGTTGACCCCGCCGTTGCCGAGCCGGTTTTAAAACAGGCGGATGACCTAGGGTGGACCGTCACACATATTTTCAACACCCATCATCATGGCGATCACACTGGTGCCAACCTAGAAATCAAATCCAAGACCAACTGCACAATTGTTGGGCCTGGACACGACAGAGATCGCATCCCAGGCATCGATATTGAAGTGAACGACGCTGACACGTTTGCGTTTGGCGATAGTGTAGCAAATGTCTTTTTTGTTCCGGGCCACACCCGTGGACATATCGCCTATTGGTTTAAGGAGTCTGATGCTCTGTTCTGCGGCGACACTTTGTTTTCAGTCGGCTGCGGTCGGGTATTTGAAGGCACAATGGAACAAATGTGGTCGAGCCTCAGTCGGTTGCGTGATCTGCCGCCGCAAACACGTGTGTATTGCGCGCACGAATATACCCAAAGCAACATCAAGTTTGCCGTCAGTGTCGACCCTGACAACGCGGCCCTCAGAGCCCGCGAGTTTGAAGTGAAGGCAAAGCGCGACAAAGGTGAACCAACAGTTCCGTCACTCTTAGGTAACGAAATCGCGGCGAACCCGTTTTTACGGGCCGATCAACCAGATTTGCAGCAGGCCGTCGGCATGCCCGGCGCGACCCCCGTAGAGGTGTTTGCGGAAATCCGGCAGCGCAAAGATAATTTCTAAGCTTAAAGTCTGAGCACTTGAAGCTTGCGCATTTGCATCCGGCCTTACTCGGCTGGCGCACCCTGCGACATAGATGCCGTCGTATGGCCCACTAAATTGCGGCGTTCGCGCGACAGAAGCGTGTACACTACAGGCACAACGAACAGCGTAAAGAATGAGCCAAACAACAGCCCACCAACAATTACCTGCCCGATTTGCTGCCGACTTTCCGCACCCGCGCCGGTGGCCAAAGCAAGCGGCACAGCGCCCAAAACCATTGCCCCTGTGGTCATAAGAATGGGCCGCAAACGCAAGACAGCCGACTCAAGGGCGGCCTCCATTTTATCCATGCCTTGCGCACGGCGGGAGTTTGCGAACTCGACAATCAAAATGCCGTGCTTGGAAATCAAACCGATCAGAGTGATCAACCCGACCTGACTGTAAACGTTGAGGGACCCGTTGGTCAGCGTCAGCGTCAGCAACGCACCGGCAATCGCCAAAGGCACTGTGATCAAAATGATGAACGGATCGATGAAGCTCTCAAATTGGGCCGCAAGCACAAGATAGATAAAGGCAATCGCCAAGATAAACACCAACGCCAGCCGTCCAGAAGCGTCCTTAAATTCACGGCTGACCCCACTGTAGTCAATCTGTACGGGAACCTGCGCCAAATCGCGCACTGTGTTTTCCATCAAGGTCAAGGCTTCACCAAGACTAAGACCAGGATCAACGTTGGCTGAGAGTGTCGCCGCACGCAGTCTGTTGAAGTGGACCAATTCGCGTGGTGCCACGGTTTCTTCAAACTGCACCAAATTGGCCAGAGGGATCATGGCATCATCGTTGCCGCGCACAAACAAACGCGCCAGATCGCGCGGATCAGCCCGTTCGGATTCATCCACCTGAACAATAACGTCGTACTGCTCACCCGCGCGCTTGAAGCGGGTCACATCCCGCCCGCCCAACAAGGTCTCAAGCGTACGCCCAATTGTTGCAACCGAAACGCCAACATCAACGGCTTTCTCGCGATTGACGGTGGTTTTTAGCTCAGGCTTATTGAGCTTTAAATTAGATTCCAGATCACGGATTCCAGACCCAGGCCCAAGCCGAGCAATGACGTCATTCGATAACTGATCAAGGTCCTGATAGGTGCCCGTGGTGCGCACCACGAGTTCAATTTGTTTTGTTCCACCACCGCCTGAACCAAAGGTTGGGGGCACGGTGGCAAAAGCAAAGATACCGGGAATAGCAAAAACCTTCGGACTGACAATCTCGGAAATCTCGTAGCTTTTCCGGTCACGCTCATCCCACGGAATCAAGGTCGAGAAAGTCGACGTGATTGTTGAGACTGGAAACCCAACCATCGTCATGAAATTCTCGATCTCTGGAATCTCTTTGACAATGTCTTCAACATGCTGGGCGTTGCGCGACATATAATCCGGCGTTGCCCCTTCTGGCCCAACCTGCGCGATAATCATCAAGCCACGGTCTTCAATAGGCGTGAGTTCCTGCTTGAGAGTGACAAACATGAACCCGCCAGACGCCGCGATGACCAAAATCGTGACCACCACCAGAGCCCGCGCACCAAGCGCGCGCGATAGAGTGGCCCGATAAGCAGACGACATACCATTCATTGCGGAGTCAAAAAATCCAACAACCCTGCCTTTTTCTTTTTCAGGGCGCAAAAGGCGACTGCACATCATCGGGGTCAACGTCAGCGCCGTAAAGCCGGACACTAAAACGGCCCCTGCGAGGGTCAACGCAAATTCCGTGAACAATTTGCCAATCGTACCGGACGCAAAAGAAACAGGAAAAAACACCGCAGCCAGCGTTGTGGTCATGGCAATGATGGCAAAGGTGATCTGGCGAGAGCCCTTCACAGCGGCCTCAAAGGGGGCCACACCACGTTCAATTTGCCGGTGGATGTTTTCCAACATGATAATGGCATCATCCACCACCAAGCCAATCGCCAACACAAAAGCAAGCAGCGTCAGCGTATTAATGCTGAAGCCAAACAAGCTCATGATCGCCATGGAGCCAATGAGGGAAACCGGAATCGTCACCAGCGGAATAATGGTTGCGCGCCCGGTGTGTAAAAATACGAAGATGACGATGGAGACCAGCACGATGGCTTCCGCGATCGCAAAGTACACCGCCTTGATCGACTCTGTAATAAAGACGGTTGTGTCATAGCCGATCCGCGCATCCACCCCTTCAGGCATGCCCGCGAGGATAGCCGGCAAGGCTTCTGTCACAACCTTACTCACGTCGAGCGGATTGGCCGTAGACTGTTTCACGACACCAAAGGCAACCGCTTGACGCCCATTGATCTGGCTATACTGACGCTCTTCCTCGGGCCCAAGCTCAATGCGTGCGACATCCTGCAAGCGCACCAGATACCCATTGGCATCCCGCAAGATGATTTGTGAAAACTCATCCGGTGTTGTCAAATCAGTCTGAGCGACAACAGAGTACTCCCGGTCGATACTCTCGATACGCCCCGAGGGCACCTCAATATTCTGTTCCCGCAGCGCCTGCTCCACATCCTGCGCCGTCACACTGAAAGCGGCCATGCGCGCCCGATCCAGCCAAATCCGCATGGCGTAGCGACGCGACCCGATCAACTGAACATTGGCCACACCCGGCAAGGCCTGCACCTGGTCAATCGCCAGGGTTTCAATGAACTCGGTCAAATCCAGAGCCGAGTGCCGGTTTGTAGAAAACGCCAGATAAATAATCGGGCTGGCGTCTGCTTCAACCTTCGCAATAACAGGCTCGTCAACTTCACTGGGTAATAGTCCGCGCGCGCGCCCGACCCGGTCACGCACATCAGACGCGGCGGCGTCGGGGTTGCGGTCCAGCAAAAACCGAATGGTGATTTGGCTTTGCTCTGACCGGCTGATCGAACTCACGTAATCAACACCTTCAATGCCGGAAAGGGCATCTTCCAGAATATTCGTCACCTGGGTTTCCATGATCGCTGCACTGGCCCCAGGATAAAAACTGGAAACCGTTACCACCGGCGAGTCGATATTGGGGTATTCGCGAATAGACAAAGACTGCAGCGAGATCAATCCAATAAGCACGATTACCAGATTGATCACTGTCGCCAGCACAGGCCGACGGATGCACAGCTCCGAGAGGCTCATGCCCCGGGCTCCATCATGGCATCGGCATCGACCACAGGCGCACCTTCACGCAACTTGAGTTGCCCAGCCGTAACAATTTGCTCGCCGGGCGTAAGCCCAGATATCACTTCGACTTGGCCACCCCGACGGCTGCCGGTTTCCACATCACGTAAGCTGACCGTTCCGTCCTTAACCACAAAAAGAGTTTGACGACCCTGCACCGGCACCAAAGCTCGTTCTGGGATCATGATCGCGTTCTCGCGCGTTGCAAAAATAATCGCGATCCGTGCGAACAGACCTGGCTTCAATCGGCTGTCAGGGTTGGGAACAAGGGCGCGTAAAGTCACACTCCGACCGGACGCTGCAATACGCGGATCTATGGCGTAGACTTCGCCCTCAAATATTTCATTTGGAAACGCATCAACAGAGACACGCACGCTTTGTCCGGTCTGCACCACCGACAGCAAAACCTCAGGCAGCGCAAAAGCGACCTTAATCGGGTTAATAGCTTCCAGATTAACGATCTCTTGCCCGGCCGTGATATAATCTCCTGGGCTGACTTGGCGAATACCGATCACCCCGGAGAACGGTGCGCGAATTTCTGTACGATCAAGACGCGCCCGCGCCAGATCCAACGTGGCACGGTCTTCCTGCAGTTTAGACGAGGTTTCATCTAACGTGCGCTGCGTGCCGGCCCCTCTGTTTTCGAGATCAACCGCCCGATCATAATTGGCCTGCGACAGCTTGAGCCGTGCCTCCGCCTGATCAAACTCAGCGCGATAAATACTGTCATCAATGGTGATGATCAGTTCGCCCTTGGCAATCGGTTGCCCCTCGACGAAAGCTATTTCTTCAACCCGGCCAGCAATCTCGGAGCGGATAATCACCGCTTCATCTGAGGCCAAAGACCCCACCGCTGTCTCCTGCTCGACAAAACGTTGCGTTGTCACGGTCATCATCTCAACAGGCACGCCCGGGCGCTGACCCGAAGGGCGCCCGGCGAGTTCATCACTGCCGTTATTGCCCAAATAAACGTAGGCTGCACCTGCCACTGCAACAGCCAAAACACCTATAATCATCAATCGAGTCATCAAGCTACTTTCCAGCGTGTCAAAACACGCCCTATCCGTTACGCCGCATGGAATTCACAAAATCACCCAAACCAAGACGCCGCGTGCGCCGTAACCGCTCAGCTATTAAAATGGCCTGCACATTCTGGATGCTTTCTTCTATCACGTCATTGACGATCACATAGTCATACTCTGGCCAATGGCTCATCTCATCATAGGCTTTCGCCATGCGTTTTCTCACAACCTCTTCCGAATCCTGGCCACGGCCCTTCAAACGTTTCTCAAGTTCCTCATAGGACGGCGGCAGTATGAAGACACTGATCACATCGTCGCGCGCCGACTCACGTAACTGCTGTGTCCCCTGCCAATCGATATCAAACATCACATCATTACCAGCAACGAGATGCCTTTCGACCAAACTACGCGGTGTGCCGTAAAAATTTCCAAACACTTCTGCATGTTCCAGCAAGTCTCCGGCGTCTACTTTCCGCACGTAATCCTCTTCTGAGATAAAGAAATAATCTCGCCCTTCTTCTTCCCCGGGCCGCGCCGCACGTGTGGTCATAGAGACAGACATATAAAGATCGTCATCATGCTCTAACAGCGCACGCGCAATGGTGCTTTTGCCTGCACCAGAGGGCGAAGACAGCACCAACATGAGGCCTCTACGTTCGATAGGTGACTGCGCCATCCCGGCTTAATCCCCTGCCCTTGGTCTATTCAACATTCTGTATCTGCTCTCGGAACTGATCAATCACTGCCTTGAGGTCCAGGCCGATGCGGGTCAAATCAGCGTCTGTGGATTTAGCACATAATGTATTGGCTTCGCGATTGAACTCTTGCGAGAGAAACTCCAATCTGCGGCCGCACGAGCCCCCTTTGACAAGGAGGTCTTTGCCTTGGGCGATATGGCCATTCAAACGATCCAACTCTTCTCTGATATCTGCCTTAGCAGCTAAAACCGCCGATTCTTGAGCAAGGCGGTCTTCAGATAAAGCGGGAGATGCCTCTAACAACGCATCGACTTGCGCTTTCAGGCGCGCCTTAAGCGCCGAGGGCTGCACGGCTGCCAAGCTCGCGGCCTGCGCGACCAAAGCCTCAATTTGATCCAACTGGCCGCCCAACAACGCACCAAGATGTGCCCCCTCTGATGCGCGGGCCTCGACCACGGCCCTCAGCGCGCTAGACAGTCCCGTCATTAACGCTTCAGATCGTGCAGCACGATCACTTTCTGACTTGAGGTCCTGATCCGCAGCCTCAACCACACCTTTCACAGCCAACAGCCCATCAATTGAGGCCGCGCTGACTTTATTCGCATGCTCTGCAACCTTACGGGCGGAAAGGTTAATAAGCGCATCAAGAAAGGCCTCATTAACCTGATAGCCCGAGGACGCATCCGTATGTGTGGTCGAGAGCGTCAGATTCACATTGCCACGGGTCAGATGCTGCGCCACGCCCTTACGTACAGCAGGCTCAAGGGCTTCAAGACCGCTTGGTAAACGCAACCTGACATCGAGCCCCTTGCCATTGA
>CAYGSZ010000012.1:3836-7623 GCA_964352705.1 uncultured Rhodobacterales bacterium | reverse complement strand
AGGGCTTCAAGACCGCTTGGTAAACGCAACCTGACATCGAGCCCCTTGCCATTGACGCTGCGGACTTCCCAGGCCCAAGACAAAGCGCCATCCAAGGTAATACCCTCGCTGCGCGCAAAGCCGGTCATACTGTTGATGCCCACCGGTCACCCCTTCGGAAGTTCGAAAAACGAACTTTTATAAGGGCTTGAGCACAATCATACCAGCCTGCTCACGACTCGTCCGTGGCTCTGCCAAAGGCTGCCAATGCGCGACACACCGGAAATCTCGTTAATGCACCGCATGTTGTGTGCGATTGGCCAGGAAAGCCTCGAACTCAACCGCCGGCAGCGGCTTGCTGATCAGATACCCCTGTATTTCATCGCAGGCCCGATCCTTGAGAAACGCCACCTGTTCTTCTGTTTCGACACCCTCGGCGATTACGGTTAATCCCATAGAATGCCCAAGCCCAACCACAGCCTCTATGATTTTTTCATCGCCTTGATGCGCTCCAATGCCACTCACGAAAGAGCCATCGACTTTTAAACGTCGCACGGGAAAAGCCTGAAGATTTGAAAGTGACGAATACCCGGTTCCAAAATCATCCATGGAAATGCTTATACCAGCTTCAACAAGCTGAGCGAGATTGCGCGTCACTTGCTCGGTGCGCTCCATCGCAACCGTTTCTGTAATTTCCAGATCAACCGCAGCGATATCCAGGCCCCTGCGACTAAGGTGACCCAAAACCTGAGTGGCCAACTCCCGCTGCTTAAATTGGTGACCAGAAATATTTATACCCATCTGTATATGGGGCATACCTGCGGCGCGCCACACCGACGTCTGACGACAAATTTCTTCTATGATCCAATCTCCAATCGGCAGGATCAGACCACAGGCTTCAGCAACTGGAATAAACGCGCCTGGCGAGATAAACCCGCGTTGTGGGTGAGACCACCGTAACAAGGCTTCCGCGCCAATCACGTCTCCAGTCTTCAGATTAATTTGAGGCTGATATGCGAGCCAGAGTTGTTTTTCTTTGATCGCCTCTCTCAAGTCTCGTTCCAGACTAACCCGGGACCGAATTTCATCATCCATCGCCTGATCAAAATACTGAAACGCGTGCCCCCCATCTGCCTTAGCTCTGTACATCGCAAGCTCAGCATGGCGCAACAGATTAAGAGGATCGACGTCATCTTCTGGATAGATTGAAATACCTATACTCGCTGTCAACTTGATGACTCTCTGTTTGATTTTAATTGGTTCGTCAAAGGTGTCGAGGATGCGCCGCACCATTAGGCTCGCAGCATCCATGTCCTCCAGATCTTCAAGCAAGACGCCAAACTCGTCGCCGCCAAGACGGGCCATTGTGTCTGTCGTGCGCATCAGACCTTGAACACGTTCGGTCACACTGATGATAATTTTATCGCCAACATCGTGGCCTAGCGTGTTGTTAATGTCTTTGAAGTGATCAAGGTCCATTACGATAACAGCGACCTGACGACCGGCACGAACCGCACGCTCCAGAGCTATACCAACACGATCCATAAACAAGTCACGGTTCGGCAGATTGGTAAGTATATCAATCTCGGCCAGACGCACGATATCTTCCTGCGCCTTAAGCTTGGCCGTGACATCTTCTTGAATGGCGACAAAGTGGGTCAGACGACCGGCCTTGTCGTAAATCGGCGTGATACTCTGCTCGGCTGTATAGCTACGCCCTTCTTTATGGCGGTTTGTGATCTGCCCGTGCCACGTTTGACCCGACGTAATTGTGGCCCACATGTCTTCGAAGAACGCAGAATCATGTTTTTCTGACCTCAGGAGATCAGCAGGGTGACTGATTAAGTCTTCACGCGCGTATCCCGATATACGGCTGATCGCGTCATTGACCCACTTAATCCGCCCCTTTGCATCGGTGATAAAAATACCGTTCACTGTGGCTTCCATTGCTTTTAACTGCATCGCGACGATGGCCTCTACTTCATGTCGATCAGTCACATCCCGCAGAGTGGCTAAGGTCGCGTCATCACCCTGCCACGACACAGCCCTGGTTTGCATGTCGATATAAACGGGCTTGCCCCGGCGCGTCATTTCGAGACTCGTCCATTCATCCCCCGTGGTGAACGGAAATCCAAACGGCGTGCCAATCATGTCCTGCTCGTTGCGCCCGAACAGAGCCGCCGCTGCGGTGTTGCAGAATGCAATCGCACCCCGCGTGTCGATCACCAAAAGGCCGTCTTGACTCTTCGCCACAATGTCGTGAACAGTTTTTGCGTCTCGATCAGTTCGACCGTTTTTTGCTGTTGAGTCGCGTGTCAATGTGGCGACAAGACAGTTTTGCCCAGAAAAGTTTGTGAAACAGGACACTTCCAACAGCGCAGTCACGTCATCGCCACTGCCATCGCCATAACCACTGGCGGTGGGCAGACAAATTTTACGCGCCGCTGTCCGACCTAATTGATCGGCGCTCCAAATACAGTCAGCAATGGTCGGTGTGGTGCAACCAGCGTTAAAGCGTTCGATCGGATGGCCCAGGGTCGCCGCTGCGCCAAACCCGGTTAGTTTTTCAAATGCGCGATTGGCCCAAATAACTGTGTGGGACTCATCAACCACGAGAGCAGCAACCGTCGTTCCACTTAAGACACAATCCAAGAGGTTCAAGCCCATGGACTTTTGAAACGCGCTACTCGCAGGTTCAAAGGTGCGTGCGTCCGTATTCATAGCCCCATCCCAAATGTGTTGTTATTTTGTTTTGACTGTATATTGTCTTTAATCGAAACAATATAGGCGATCACTGTCAACAACAACCATAAATAGAGAATACATCTTCTTGATACGGAAGGTGAACGCACGCGAGATTGGGCCAGCGCTTTAGGGCCAGCGCTTTAGGGCCAGCGTATTGGGAGCAGTGGTTAAGCAAGGGGAATGAGACCGTGGGACGTGTTTTAGTCATTGATGATGATCATGGGGTCCGTGACGCCTTCACTATGGCGCTTGAAGACACGCGCTATGACGTCATTTCGGCAGAAGATGGGCAAACAGGACTTGAACTTGCACGCATGTATCAGCCTGATCTGATTCTCCTAGATCTTAAAATGCCCGGCATGAATGGTGTTCAAACGTTACGCGAACTCCATAAAAGCTGTCCTGGCATCCCCGTATATATCGTCACCGCTTTTTACGGCGAATTCCTGGAGCCCCTGCGTGCCATTCAAGACGAAGGCATTCCCTTTGACCTCGCACGTAAGCCTTTGGCGCTTGATGAAATCAGAGCCATCGTCGACAGCGTGGTCGGTGCTGTGAAAGCACAAGCCTGAACCATGACTGATGATGCCCACACCCGCACTGAAACAGGGCGAGGCGTCCTCCTGAAACTATTCGTTACGGGACGCACACCGAGTGCGATGCGGGCCCGAAGCGCCTTACAGAAACTCATCGAGATGCAAAACCGTGCGGACCTGCACCTCCAGGTGATTGATGTGCTGGCAGATCCGGAGGCCGCTGTTGCTGATAATGTTTTCGCCACGCCGACTTTAATTAAAACAGGCGAAGGCGAGGAACGGCGATTGATCGGTGATCTTTCCTCAGTCGAAAAAATAGAGGTTGGACTCCTTCTCGGCGCAGCCTTTTGAGGTCGAGTAAGAAGGGTGGCAATCACATCATATCTGCGCCGTTCGGCCCCACAGACTCACCACCCCGGAACATCACGTGTGGCATCAACTGAAGCATCGTCCATACGCGCACCCGCCGCGATCTGCGCGCTTACCACACTCATCTTCGCTGGTCTGACGGCGATTGAAACCAACAC
>CAYGSZ010000012.1:0-3736 GCA_964352705.1 uncultured Rhodobacterales bacterium | reverse complement strand
ACACTGTGCAGGCACAGGTCACATCCAACACTTTACGAGCACAGACCGCACTTAAGGTTGGCGAAGAAGAATGGATCATCACAGCTACAAAAACCGAAAACCTGTGGAATGGCGCAAGCCGTTTTCTTCCTCAGATCGCTGTCACCCTAGGGATCATCTTAACCCTTCTGCTCTACAGTTCAGTCCTCACAGTTCAAACAAGCCTCAAACGGTCCAGAGCCTTGGCCAAAGCCAACGCCCAACTGGAAGCAGAGGTCAATGCCCGGCAGCGGGTCCAGAATCAACTGGAGAAAGAAAACGCAACACGGCGCAAAACCGAAACTGTCCTCACTACCGATCGGGAGCGCTTGAATCTCGCCCTCAGCGCCGGGGGAACAGGGACATGGCATTTAGATCCACAAACCGGGCACTTAGATGTTGATCAACAGAGTCTCGATTTGTTTGGCTTCACATCAGAGACTTTTCAGGGAACCTATGAGTCTTTTAAAAAAGTCGTTCTGCCGGAAGACCTCGCGCGGGTTGAACAGGCGGTCACTGAGGCCCTGAGCGGAAACGGCGATTTTGAAGAAGACTTCCGCATCCTCAAACCAGACGGTGCCGTACATGTGATCTACGGCAGGGCCCGCGTGATTACCGCCCCGTATGACGACAAAACATTGATGATCGGCATCAACCAAGATGTCACCGAACGGCGCCGGGCAGAGAAGTTATCAACCCTCGGCACACTTGCCTCAGGGTTTGCACACGAACTGAACAATCCGCTCATGGGGTGCGTCAACTATGTGGCCTATGCCCTTCGTAAAACTGAGAATGCGCGCGCCACAGAGGCCCTTGTCAAAGCAGAGTCCGAAATCAAAAGGGTCATTCGCGTGGTCCAGGACATGCTGTCCTTCTCAAGGTTTAAGGAAGATCTGAGCGCCCACGCAAACGTCAATGACGCCCTGGACCGCGCGACAAGCCTAACGTCAGCCTCATATAAAACCTCTGGCATTACATTTGAGAACCGCATCAAAAGCGCCCTCCCATTGGCTGCAATCAGCGCTGATGCTTTGGAGCAAATCATGCTCAACCTCATGATCAATGCGGGACACGCTGTTGAAACATCAGACAGCAAAACAATATCCATCGATGCAGATCAGGACAGCGATAACATCTTTATTTCCGTGTCTGATTCCGGATGCGGCATTCCCGAACACGTGGGCCGCCGACTCTTCGAGCCTTTTTTCACAACAAAAAAGGCCGGCAAAGGCAGCGGCCTCGGCCTGTCAATATCCTTGGACATCATCAAACGATTTGGCGGGCGGATAGAGTTTGAAAGCACGCCGAGCGTTGGCACAACCTTCGTCATCACTCTACCCAAAATGAGTCCGCCGTGACTTAACGTTTGCGACTTTCGCGCTGAATACGACGCCACTCGGCCACATTACGATTGTGTTGTCTCAGCGTCTTAGCAAACGCATGACCGCCGCTGCCGTCGGCAACAAAAAACAAATCGTCGGTCTGCGCGGGTTGCAACGTAGCCGCAAGAGAGTCCCGACCGGGGTGACAAATCGGACCTGGGGGCAATCCAGAAATAATATACGTGTTGTAGGGTGTCTCGCCGTCCAAGTCTGACCGGCGTAACGGTCGGCCCAGTGGTCCCGTCGGATCAACCCCGTAGGCAACGGTCGGGTCAGACTGTAGACGCATGTTTTGTTTTAAGCGGTTCACAAAAACCGCCGCGACGCGTGAGCGTTCTGACGGCACCGATGTTTCTCGCTCGACAATTGAGGCCAGAATAAGAGCCTCTTGAGGAGAATCAAACGGCAAGTCCGCCGCGCGCTCCAACCAAAGCTCATCGAGGACGCGCGACATCTCGAATTCCATACGTTTCACGAGGGCTGTGCGAGTCTCCCCATGTTCATACCCGTACGTTTCTGGAAGCAATGTGCCATCCGCGATATTCGTTGGCACTTTGCCTGTTAGGCCTTCGGCAGACTCCACAATTTGCAGAATTTGCGATGAGGTCAAACCTTCAGGAATGGTCAAAAATCGCACCACCACATCGTGCGCGACAATCTTAGTGAGAGTCTCGGACACACTTTCGCCAGGGTCGAAGCGATACTCGCCCGCTTTCAATTGACCGGCAATCCCCGTGATTCGCGCTTGAATATGGAAAACGAGATCAGACTCTATAATGCCGTCACGCTGCAGTTGAGTTGCAATCTGCCCCAGGCCAGAGCCCGGTGCGATCACCACCTCTGTTGTGCGCTTTAAAGGCCCCGGAGATTGAACCTGATTTTGCAACCATATCCATCCACCGCCAAGAGCGGCTAATCCCAAAACCACTGTAAGAGCGCAAACGACGAAAAACTGTTTCATATTAAAAAACTGCGCCAAAAGCGCCTTTACAGCACTTTGACTCTGCGTTGTTAAAACGCTTTGACACGGCGTCTCTACGACGCGGGACCAAGAACCAGAGAGGCGTTGGTACCGCCAAACCCGAATGAGTTAGACAACGCAAAGCGAATATCGCGAGACTTGGCGGTATGCGGCACCAAATCGATATCGCAACTGTCAGAGGGATCATCCAGGTTCAGGGTCGGGGGGGCAATCTGATGCTTCAGCGCCAAAACCGAGAAGATGGCTTCCACGCTGCCCGCAGCTCCCAGCAAGTGACCGATGGCCGACTTGGTGGAGGACATAGACAGTTTATAGGACTGATCTTCGAACAGGCGTTTTACCGCGCCAAGTTCAATTTCGTCTCCCTTGGGAGTCGATGTGCCATGGGCGTTCACATAATCAATGTCCGCTGGCGTCAGGCCCGCATCGGCAATGGCCCCGCGCATCGCCCGGAACCCGCCATCCCCATTATCGGCCGGAGCGGTAATGTGATAGGCATCGCCAGACAAACCATAGCCCAGTACTTCGGCATAGATTTTTGCGCCACGCGCTTTGGCATGTTCATAACTCTCGACCACCACAACACCAGCCCCTTCGCCCATGACAAATCCGTCACGGCCCTTATCCCAGGGGCGAGACCCTTTTTCAGGGGTGTCGTTGTAGCCTGTCGACAAAGCCTTGGCCGCCGCAAATCCGGCAAGCCCGATGCGACAGAGGGCGGCCTCTGCGCCGCCGGCGACCATCACGTCAGCATCGCCGTATTTAATCATACGGGCCGCGTCCCCAATGGCATGAGCCCCTGTGGAGCAGGCCGTTACGACGGCATGATTTGGGCCTTTAAAGCCGTGTTTAATTGAAACCTGGCCGGAGACCAAATTGATCAAACTTGAGGGAATAAAGAACGGCGAAATCCGCCGCGGCCCTTTTTCCACAAGCGTTATAGAATTCTCGTAAATCGTTTGAAGACCGCCAATCCCTGAGCCGATAATAACGCCGGTGCGTTCCCGGTCGTGATCGGTCTCAGGCACCCAGCCAGAATCAGCGATGGCATCGTCTGCGGCCGCGAGACCAAAGACGATAAAATCGTCCATCCGCTTACGTTCTTTGGGCGAGACCAGAGCATCAACATCAAACCGATAGGGATGCCCCTCTTCCTGAGGAACCTGTCCGCCAATGCGGCAGGGCATGTCTGAAACGTCAAAAGCATCAATCGCCCGGATACCGGACTTCGATTCTATCAAAGATTTCCAGTTGCCCTCGACGCCACGGCCAAGCGGAGTCAGCAGGCCAAGGCCCGTGATAACAATCCGTGTCATGATCTGATCATGGCGATACCCATGCCCATGTTTTCATG
>CAYGSZ010000011.1:0-27377 GCA_964352705.1 uncultured Rhodobacterales bacterium | reverse complement strand
CTCCTGATCACGGACCATGTTCCACGCGAAAATCCAATGGCCGCCGAAGTCATCATAGGGAATATCCGGCGTATACTTAGATGACAAATCTTCCAGAGCTTGGCCTTTAAGTTCCATAGCCATAATACTCGGCACCGCAACATGCTTTACCAAGTCTGGATGTTGGACAGCCAGTTCCACCCCAACGGTACCACCGCCCCACGTGCCAAACACATCGACTTCGTCATAACCAAGAGCATGAACAGCTTCCGCCAGGAACGACGCCTGCTTTTCAACCGTTAGCGCGCCCATGGGGTTTTCAGACTCGCCATTGCCAGGAAGGTCAATGGCCAGCACCGGGCGCTTGCCAATGAGGGGCTCCATATAACGATCCATGGAGAAACTGGACGATGCGGATGCGTGAATAAACAGAATGGGACGGCCCGCGCCATCGGTATTGCGGCGGCAGTACAATGATCCGCCACCGACCTGCACATATTCGCCCCACAGCTTTCCGGGGACAGGTTGAGTTTTAACAACCGAGGGCGCCGGGTTGGGCGACGGGTTTTCCTTGAGAACACGCTTGAGAATATCAATGGCATCGGCACCCGTATCGGGGCGATACACTTCAACAGAGTCAGGTGGCGTGGGCATACGATCCAGGCCCTCATACAAGACGTCCGTCTTGGGGCTCATGATGACGCACTTCGCTTGCATCTCTTTGACCGAGTTCATGGCATCTTGCGTAAAAGCGGCACGATAAGGTTTGCGATACTCAGGCCCCGAGCGGAGGAACTCTATGACCGCTGTCTGCAAGCGCTCTGGCGGCGGCAACGTTACGTCCATACGCGCCGCCAAATTTGTGCGGTACCAGGGGAAGAAGATCAGTTGCTCGCGAAACCGCGCCCACGTCCAGGTCAGGTGCGAGCCGCTCCAGTTGTATTCGAGCGGAACAAAGTAATTTTCGAGGATTTCCGCAACCAGGTCTTCGGGCATGTTGACGTAGCCGTTGACCACACCGACTGTCAGTTTTTCGGGATGCCGCCAGGCCAGTTCCAGGGAACAAACAGCGCCCGTGTGAAAACCGTAAACCGGACATTTTTCAATGCCGAGCACATCCATAAGATCAGCTACGTTTTGGGCGTAGTCGGTCATCACTGGCGACTCTAAATCGAGCGGATCTGACAGGCCGTTGCCCGGGGTATCGGGTGCGATTACGGTATAGTCTTCCGCCAGATCTTCGATTAGGGGAATGTATTCCTGCGACGAGTTGGGAGATTGATGCAACAAAATAACCGGCGGCCCCGAGCCTGCGCGACGGTAATGAACCTGGCGCGCGCCCCCAATAGTGGCCATGTGGCGAGTGATTTTAGCAGCCATCGGTTTTCTCCCTGATCCGTAAGGGTCAGAGATTAACCAGTGAACACCTGCTCTGACCAGAGAAACAGTTTAACCTAGACTTCTGGTTTCGCCTGATGGCTGGCGGTAGAGTGTGGTTAATCGCATTTAAAGGAGCGCACCATGGACGGGTCATCCCTTCAACGCCGGACCTTAGAGGTCAAACCAGCCACTCCTGAAGCCCTGGCTCCCTATGGTAAAATCTTAGGGGCCGGCACTGGGGCAAGCGTCGGTGTGAGCGACTTTTACGAGGGCGCTGTCGCCATTTCAGCGCCTGTGGACTTCAAATCCGACGACGACACCTGTTTGTCTCTCGCGACGTTACAACCCCGGGCCTTTGAACTGAAATACCTGGAGCGTCATTTCAAACATACCCAGACCTTTATCCCCTTGGGCGGAAAGCCTTTTGTGGCGGTCTTTGGCGCACCGACCGAGGGTGAAATGCCAGATGTGGAAGCCTTGGAGGCTTTTCGGTTTGACGGGCAGGCCGGGTTCACCATGCATATCGGGACCTGGCATGAGTTTCCTTTTGCCCTGGAAAATGACACCAATATGGTTGTCATTCTGCGCCGCGAAACGACTCGCAATCTCGCTACCGAGAACGTCAAAGATAATGAGGCTCATGGGCCGGATTTGGACAAAAAGAACCTGGCACAGCGGACCGGCATGATCTTTGAAATCGCCGTCTAAGGCGGAATTTCGGCTAAAAACCGCCACAAAATAAATATAAAATAAATGTGGGAATAATTCCCACAAAATGTTACGATGTGTTCGTAGCCCGTCAGCTCATGGCCGGACTGGACCCACCCAAAGGTGGCATAAGGTCCGGCCCATTTGACCCAGGCTGACCCGAATTACTGAAGTTCCGCTGTCCCCTCATCGGGATCACGGTTGCGGCCTCGGTTAGAGAAAACTTGGACAGCCGCGGCCTCTTACCCGGCAATACAGTTTTTTCCCGAGGCCGCTTTTTTAGGATTAGTCCTTTTTAGCCTTTGGAAGCGAGACTTCTATCTCCTCGCCAGGAAATTGATCCCGAAGAAACTCGGGAATCGCCGAAACTTTAGACTTTGCTACCTTCATTACTTCACTACCTTCGCCACCGCGCTTGGGAAACTGCAGGTAGATGTAATCCCGGCTATCCTCTCTCTTTGAAGGACGCGGTTTCTTGCCCTTTACCAAAACACGTCCACGGACATGCTGATAAAGCCTTTTGTCAAAACCACAGATATCCTCAGCTTCTTCGCGAATTGCGCGCTTGGTTTGAGCCTCTAAAACATTGGCCGTGGGGTTAGCATCAATGCAGACAAAATCAGGCAGTTGGAGAGCACCCAAAAGATGTCCGCAAAACCTATCGAAAGAAGTCAAATCGCCAACGAGGTCTGCCTTTTTCAGATTGGCTAGAGCTAACTCAAAAATTGCTTCATCAACCGTATCAGCCGGGCTTGTAAGTCCAGCCAACATGCGCGTCGCCGTATCGCTGACGATTAAGCCTCTGCCCACAAGTGATGCAATTGATGTTCCTAATGGCCAACCTTTCCGACCGACACCAAACTTGTAGTGAGATACAACCCGATCAATAGGGTTCCGCATAAGTGTCATGGCAGCACAATCGTGCGGGAGTTTGCCCTGACTATTCCAAGGTATGTGGCCATACATGATCGGCGCGCCTGACAAATCTTGGGTCTTTATCGAGTCTAAACTCTCTTGCTTGCCTTCTCCGAGATACTGACCGTAAACAGTACCGGTGAAGGGTCTAGCTTGACGGCCAGTGAGGAGCGCCGCCGCCACAAGAATTGTTCTAAGTGTGGTCCCACCGGTTCGAGGGATATGATGAAATATAACCGGGATATGCTCAGACAACTTCGAAGCTGCCGGGTTCGAGTGAACATATCTAAATTTCAGTTTCATCAATTATGCCCTGAAAAGTTTGTGAAAGTTTTATAGATCGCTAGACCTTCGCCAAAGCCTGTTCGATATCTGCAATAATATCGGCCGCATGCTCGATGCCGATGGACAAACGCACATATCCAGGCGTGACTCCCGACTTCGCTTGATCTTCTGCCGACAACTGCGAATGGGTGGTGCTGGCAGGATGAATGGCCAAGGATCGCGCATCGCCAATGTTGGCAACGTGATACAGGAGTTCAAGCGAATCGATAAACTTACGGCCAGCCTCGACACCCCCGACCAGTTCAAACCCAAGCAAACCACCGTACTGGTCATCGGCGAGGTACGTATCGGCGCGGCGGCGTGCTTCACCGTCCATCAAACCAGGATAAATCACACGCGTGACTTTGCTTTGATCTTTTAGGAACGCCGCAACAGTCGCTGCATTCTCACAGTGCTTTCGGATCCGCAGCGGTAATGTCTCGACACCCTGAATGAACTGAAAGGCATTCATCGGACTCATTGCTGCGCCAACATCACGGAGTAAAACGACACGCGCTCTTAAAATATAGGCGATGGGGCCGAGCGGCTTCGCAGCTTCGATCCACACAGCGCCATGATAACTCGGGTCCGGCTCTGACAGGAGGGGGAAGCGCTCTTTGTGGGCTTCCCAGTCAAAGGTGCCGCTGTCGATGATCACGCCACCAATCGAGGTGCCGTGGCCACCAATATACTTGGTGGTGGAATACATAACGATGGCTGCGCCGTGATCAATGGGACGACAGATTAACGGTGCCGCCGTGTTGTCGACGATCAGAGGCACACCGAGGCTGCGACCAATATCAGCCACTTCTTTAATGGGGAACACTTCCAACTTCGGGTTGGGCAAGGTTTCCGCATAATAGCAGCGGGTTTTGTCGTCGGTCAGCTTGCGGAAAGACTCCGGGTCTGACGGATTAGCAAAGCGCGCCTCGATCCCCATTTGCTTGAGCGTGTTGGCGAACAGGTTCCACGTTCCACCGTAAAGGTCCGTCGAGGTGACAAAGTTGTCGCCCGCCTGACAGAGATTGAGAATCGCAAACGTCGACGCTGCCTGACCTGAGGCAACTGCCAGTGCAGCAACACCGCCTTCCAAAGCCGCGAGACGTTTCTCAAGTACGTCATTGGTGGGGTTCATGATGCGAGTATAAATGTTTCCCAACTCGGCCAGGGCAAACAAATTGGACGCATGCTCGGTGTCACGAAACTCATAAGACGTCGTTTGATAAATGGGCACGGCAACAGACGTGGTTGCAGGGTCAGACCGAAATCCAGCGTGAAGCGCCAATGTATCAGGGTGAAGTTTAGTTGCGTCCATGGTGTTGTCCTTTTTCGTATATGTCTTCAGCGCGTCTGGCTACTTACGTTCCAAGCTCGCGCGGTTATTGGTGAGTGACTGCACATCAGAATTGGCGAGAAACTCTTTCGCAGCAGTATTATCTTTTAGATACGCGTCTAAGAACGCTGTGGATGTGCCGCGAATGATCGACAGGCCTTCGTGATCAGGCGTTCCGCCCGCCGTTTCACGGCAGATCAAACCACCGTAGTAATGATCCCCTTCATCCAACACCACACCGTAACTGTTGCCGGGCGGCGTTTCAAAATAGGCGGCCATACGCCAGGGCCAGGGGTGAACCGGACCTTGGCCTGTTGCGCCCAGATCTTTCGTGCCCCCTGAAGAATACACAGGCCCCATATACCGAGCAAACGCCCCCTCAGCGATGTTCGGCAATGGCCCGACACCGCTGAGCACCACGGCCACATCATAACGATCATCAGCGACATTTAGGGGCTTATTCGTTTTCGGATCAACCGTTTCCAGGCCCGTCATGGCCAATGCAATCTGACCGCCGAAAGAGTGCCCTGCTGCGGCAATGTGATCGCGATTTATTTTACCCTCTAAGCCTGGAACTTTGTTCTCAATACTATCTAGCGCATCCAAGATATAGGTCATGTCTTGAACCCGTTCTCCAACCAGGTCCTTGCCGGCCAGGTCCTGAAACTCGAAACCGTTAGACTCAGAATCCAGATGCAGCGGAGAGATTGCGACGTAACCATGGGACGTCCAGTGGTCTGTCACGGCGGTATACATATTCTTGGGGCACAGCGCCCCCTGAGAAAACACAATCAACGGATAAGGCCCCTTTCCAGCCGGCCAGGTGACACGCACCGAAAGTGGGATCATCCGACCCGGCCTGTCCAGCATGACGGGATAGGCAACATTTACATCTTCGTCACCGCGCAGAGACTTATAGAGGTCCAGGACGCCAGCTTGGGCAGGCACAGTGGCAAAGACTGCGATTAAGAGAACGCGAAACATCTGACCTCCGAAGTCCGAGCTGACTTTAATCCTGAGGGACGGCGAGAATGATTTTACCAAAGTGATGCCGCTCGCCGACCATTTCGTGGGCTCTGACCACTTCGGAAACAGGCAGGACGGTATCGATGATGGGCCGGAACGTCCCATTTTCAAACATCGGGATCGCCTCATTGCGGAAACTGGGAATGGTTTCAGGCACGTATCGGGAGGACGTATCGATACTCATCGACAGAAGTTGGATGTTGCGAGCGCCGATATTTAAACTGAAGGTGACCATGCGACCACCGGTAGATCCATACATCGCGATCCGGCCCTCATGCCCCATAGATTCGATCAGGTCTGAGGCCGTTTCTTCGCCGATGGTCATGCAGCCAACATCCAAGCCTTTGCCTTCGGTCAGTTCCATCACCCGTTCATGGACGTTTTGGCTTTTGTAATTGATCAACGCATCGCAGCCATACGCGGTAGCCTTGGCGAGCTTTTCATCTTGACTAGCGGTGCCGACCACCCAACATCCTTTGGCTTTGGCGATCTGTAATGCGGCGGTGCCCACCGATGACGCAATAGCTTCGATCAGCACTTTCTCACCGGCTTGTGCTTTTGTAACAATATGCAAAGCATGCCACGCTGTCAGCCAGCCAACGCCAGCCGCAGCCCCTTGCTCAAAGGTCCAACCGTCAGGCAATGGAAAAGCGTGGTAGTCCTTAATGATACATTTGGTGGCATGAGAGCCGCGGCCCCGGAAAAAGACTTTGTCGCCTACAGCGCAACTGTCGACATTCTCGCCAACCGCAGAGACAACGCCCGCCCCTTCGAGACCAAGAACAATCGGTGCTGCTAAACCTGTATAGGTTCCGGCTCGCATGCGCGTTTCGGCAAAGTTGACGCCAGACGCATGGACATCGACCACCACTTCGTCAGAGCCGGGGACAGGATCAGGGATTTCAGCCCACTGCATTACGTCTGGGCCACCAAATTCCTCGACCAACCAACCCTTCATGTCTTTCTCCGTTTCGTTTTTTAGATATGTAAATTCTGCGACCCAAACACAGGAGTCTAGGTTTGAGTCCGCATTTGACGATCAACTTCCTCAACTTCTAGACCCGACGGTATGGGCTTAAGCTTTAAGTATAGCAAACCAGCGACGGCCAATGGGATACCAACAACCACTGAAAACGTCATATTCCAATCAAAGAACTGGACCCCATAGGTCACAACCAACGGCCCGATCGCAATACCGAGGTTGACCGCCAAACTGGAACAGACCGCAAGGCCCGTCGCCCGCAAGTGTGTAGGGAACACTTCTGCGATATATGCAAACTTCACAGCGGCAGTGCCATAAAAGAACGTCGTCGCGATACACAGCACGATGAGCGTGTCCCAGTAGCCTGAGGTAAACCACACCATGCTGAGGAATGCGGTGGCACCCAGCAAAGTAAAGAGGGTCACAGTTGTGCGGCGTGTCAGTATAAATTCGCCAGTGACGGCAGCCACCACATAACCGATAACGGCCACAGCATTTGCATACCCAACGATATAAGTGGCATCAGCCTGGGCAAAACCACGAGACTCAATCAGAAACGTCGGCAACCAAAGCGACGCTGCCCCATAGGCGATAACAAAAATAAACTGAGCGATGAAGAGGGTGACCGTGCGCACACGCATATCTGGCGCGAACAAAGCCGCCACCTTGGCTCGACTGGACTGACCAGAAGAGGGGTTTTGTTGAGTCTCTGTTTTATGGCCCTCGAACCTTTTGGTTTCTCGCAGAAACTTATGAATCACCCAGATGAAGGGGATGGATAGGAGCCCAACAAGAAAAAGTGGCCTCCAGCCATAACTCTCTAACATGGGCGCTGCGAACAAAGCCGCAAAGAAGGCCCCGAGAGGAAAGGCGGTTTGCAACATGCCTGCCATAATGCCGCGATACCGCGCTGGTGCTTCTTCGGTCACAATAGCCCCAGTGGTGGGATATAGCGCACCACCCGAAGAAATCGCAAAAGCCCGCAAGATCGTCATAACGACAATACCCAGCGAGAACGCAACACCCCCAACCACAATCTGGGCTGAACTCTCCGGCACAATCGCATGAGCTGCAATAAACAGTGATGACGTTACAGTGATGATCATCAACATGTGCTTACGGCCAAAGCGATCCGTTAATGTGCCGATATAAACCTGTAAAACGGCACCGACGGAATAGGATACAGCCACCACCCAACCCATGGCCTGGAGACTCACACCAAAGGTCTCGCGAATGGACGGCAACGCATAGGAAAACAGCGCCAAGTCTATTTGGCTGAACAAGTAGGCCAAATGACAGACAACAAAGGCTTGAAGCGGGTAACCGCGAATTTGAGACCACATAAGACGGGAAACACTAAATTGAACGGAGCTGAACCCTAGCCCAGGACAGGGCGGCTGTCGCCCCTAGAGCACTTTGTAAGATATATTGTATGGTTCTATTTCTCAGTCGACGCAGAACTTGAGGATATAACAATGAGAACAGCATTCATAAGTATCGTTTCAACGATGGTCCTGTCCTGGGCAGCACACGCATCCGATTGGACCTATGAAACGATTGCTGCGGCAGACGGCGTCCCCCTCGTCGTCGCTGAAACAGGCAATCCTAACGGCCCGGCAATTCTGTTTATCCACGGTTTTTCTCAAAGCATTTTATCTTGGAAAATGCAGTTGGGTGATCCGGGCCTTCAATCCAAGTATCGGATGGTCGCGTTTGATCTGCGCGGGCATGGGGCGTCAGGAAAACCCTGGACAGCCGACAGCTATGAAAGCCGTGACTGGGGCGGCGACGTCGCAACGGTGATCGCCAGCAAGGGATTGGTAAAACCTGTTTTGGTGGGCTGGTCCTTCGGTGGCTCGGTAATGACCGCTTACTTGCGCCACCACGGCATGAAAGATGTGTCAGGTCTGATTTTTGCTGCAGGTGCAATGTCGTTAACGGGAGAAACGGCAGCAAGCATGTCGGACAACACCGATATGACACCAGAGCAGAAGGAAATGATGGACCGCATGGGCAGGATGATGTCGTCTGATATTGCCAAGAACCTGGATGGGACGTCAGCCTTTGTGGGCAGCTTGTCCGCAGAGCCCCTCGACGAGGCGACCCAGCAGGAAGCCCTGGTGTACAATATGATGCTACCCGCTTACGCCCGCTTGGCCATGTTTGCCAATCAAACCACATACGAAGACCTGGCTGGGAAAATTACTCTGCCCACGCTTTTGATCCATGGTGATGCGGATGCGGTGGTCAATATTGCTGCCAGCGTTGCCAACCAAGACCTTATTCCTGGATCAGAACTCCTGCGTTATGAAGGCATTGGCCACGCGCCATTTTTAGAAGACCCGGCGCGCTTTAACAAAGATGTTGCGACATTCATGGACCGCGTTACTGGGTCAGAGTGAACCGGCCCCTGCAATCTGAATGGCAACCTAACGGATATCAGGCTGCGGCAACCAACCCGCGAAACACGTTTACTTGGTCTTTACGCCAAAACAGGATTTCAGGGTGCCATTGCACACCAACATAAAAGTGGTCGCCGCGGTGTTCGATCCCTTGGGTGATGCCAAGTGTATCCCGGGCACAGACTTCCAGCCCATCGCCGAGGCGTTCTACAGACTGATGATGAAGACTGTTGACGCGAATACAGTCGCCCTCACCTATGAGGTCGAACAGGCAACTCCATTCGTAAACCTGAACCATCTTGCGCGGCAAGACCGAACGGTGACGCCGCGGACCACCGTGCTCAAAGTAACTATCTTGATTTAAGGTGCCGCCGCGAAAGATGTTCATGAGCTGAGAGCCGCGGCAAATTCCAAAGACGGGCAAGCCCTTCTTATCGGCAATTGCGAGTGCTTCAAGTTCTAAGCGATCACGTTCACCATCTGGAACAGCCTCAAACCTCAACTCGTCATCATACAATACGGCGTCTATATCCTCGCCGCCGCCAATAAGAAAACCATCGACAGCAGCAAGCTGGGTTTCGTCGCCAGGTCGGGTTGCAATGGGATTACCACCCGCGCGCCAGACCGCCAAACAGTTCAGCCAGGTAAGAAGTTTACCGCCACTCCGGGGACCGGTGACGGCAATCTTAGGCTTCATGACTTATCGCCGGCAGAATCAAAATCAAAAACCCTATTCCAGAAGCTATCATCACTGGCGAGCGTTTTGAGAAAAGCATCAGCCGCCTTGCGCAAGGCCGCATCATCATTGGCCAATCGCTCCACTTCAACCCAGCGATTCCACTCTGTCACGACAGACCACGAGTCATCAGACAACTTCATATCCGGCAAACGATAATGATAGGTCGGTCTCGCTTTAATACGCGAGTCGTTGAGCGCCTTAACGATACGATCTTCGTCGAGATGTTTAAACAGCGGTAGAAGGTCCAACTCACGATTGCGCGTTGGGTTAAACGCTAAGTAGTCATCAATAAGTTGCGCTAGATCAGGGGCATACCCTGGCGCAAGCAAGTGCTGCATATAAGCTTTCGGGAACGGATCAATGAACGGCAAGACTCTGCGAGTCAGGTCAACCTGAATGGCAGCCCGTAAATTCGGTGAAGAAATAACATAAGCCTGCAAAATGCTAGTGATGTCTTTGGGGCTTTTGCTCGCAACTTCCGGATTAAGATGAAGTCCGAAGCCGGCCACAAAAGATTGGTCTGTGCCCTGCGCTCCGTGCTTTCTGAGGGCATCCAGGATAGGTGAGAGCGTGTTTAGCTCCGTATAGGGCATCGGTGGGCCGACAATTTCAGTCGGCACAAACCCCTGGCTGAGATCGCCCACAGCCTTACTGAAGGACTTGTCTATTTCGGCAAAAAAAGAGTCTGCATCCGCTGGATCTTCCCACTCGTCACGAGGATGCGCGTACTTGCTATCAACCTCAATGACAAACTCAGAAAAATCCGGCGTATCTACTTTATAGCGATGCTCTGAAAGCGCCTTTATTTCACCGCCATAAACAGATTGCACGATTTGGGCGGCGCATTCAGCTGTCACCCCCCCAAATTCAAGTTCAACACCAACACGACGTATTTTTCCGTCTGCTGTTTCTGGATTTGGTGGGTCTTTTACTTGAGGTGATTGTGTCATGTAGTAATATTATCATTAAATACTGCGTCGAGGGAGACACGTTTACACGTGACTTCCTCGTTGTTCTCCGCAGCAGCCTAATGGCTTTTGTGAATTACTCGGCCAGAGTTGACCTTAGCATCCATACGGCTTTTTCATGAAACTGCATGCGCGCCGTTAGCATATCGGCCGTGACTGAATCTTTCAGGTCATCGGCGATCTCGGCGGTTTCACGCAAGCGGCGCACAATCTTTTCATGGTCATCGACCAGGGTTTCAATAATTTGCTGCGCCGTTGGAGCCCCAGTCTCTTCATCAATCACTGTGAGAGCTGACATATCGGTAAAGCTGGACGGTGCCGGATGACCAAGACTTCGAATCCGTTCAGCTAAGTCATCTGCCGCTTGAAAAAGATCTTCATAATGCTCTTCTGTCATAAGGTGGACAGTACGAAACATTGGCCCAACGACGTTCCAGTGATAGCCGTGGGTCTTGATCATTAAAGTATAGGTGTCTGACAGGAGGCCAGAAAGACCGTTGGCTAGACGCGTTTGATCTGTAGGTGCAATACCGGTCTTGGTTTCAACAACATCAGCTTTTGGGTTTAAAACTGTAATACTCATCTCGTGTACTCCTTTCGAGCGTTATTCATCGGTGTGTGAAGAATCGAAATCCTAGACCGCGCTGGTGAAAGCGCAGGCCACACACGCAGTGTTAATTATTTTTGCTTGTGCTTTGCGTGTGACCAGCATCGGAAGATGCTGACAAACGGGATTGTTCGGAAAGGTGAGAAATCAAATTTCTCACCGAACGATCCTCATTCATTAATTGGGAGACCGCGCCTCTGCCATCTTCGTCCAAGCGACCTGACCCATAGTCACGCAGGTCTTGCTTAGTCACAATTCTTAGGATGGCTTGCATGGTCTCCTCTGGTGTTTCGATTTACGTAACACCGCAAATATTAGCGCCATGTTTATATTTTTCAATAAAAAACGTGTACGTATATAGTACAGATTACTTAATATACTGAATAGTAACAATATACGTACACTAGATTACTTACACAAAGCCTGCAAGTATAGTAACTGGAGTTGCTGATGTAACTGGAGTAAGTTTCGCAGTCTTCACGATACGAGAGCGTTGTCCATGCCTGATGAAAAACCACTCAAGCGCACAGAAAAACTGCAACTTATGCTCGATGACGACGAGCTAAAGGCAATCGATGACTGGCGCTTCACGCACCGCATGCCGACACGCGCCGCCGCCATTCGAGAACTCTTGCGCCGCGGCCTACTCACCGAAGAGTTTGATAAACCAGAAACAGATGTCCCAACTGGGGACTACAGAGTCATTGATAAATGATGGAGTGAACGCCCGCGCAGTTAAGAACAGTTGCCGGATAACTCACGCACTATCTGATTTTATCTAGATCTGACCACCAACCTTGAAGATGGTGCGACCTGTTGTACTGCGATTCTCAAAATCTTCATGCGCTTGGGCGATCTGGCTGAGCGGCCGGACGGGGTTCAAGGGATAAATCCAATCTTTTTTATCGAGCTTTGAATGAATCTCGGCGAATTCAGTGCCTTTGGTTTTGTCCATCGCGTGATACTGCACAAACCCCCTCACGCCTGCAGAAGCCCCGATCAACCCAGAGATATTAACATCCGGTGACTGCCCTGCCATGGCCCCGATGTAAATAACCTGACCAAGAGGAGCCAAGCATGCGAGATTCTTAGGTGCATCAGGACCTGCATTGCCGTCGATAATGACATCAGCCCCATGCCCGTCTGTCAGGCGTTTAACGGTCGCTGGCCAATCCGCATCTTCGCGTTCGTTGATCAGATGATCGGCCCCAAACTGTTCCGCCCACGCTACTTTTTCTGCGCTGCCCACCAGACCAATGACTTTGCATCCGGCATCTTTTGCAATCTGGGTCGTCATCACGCCAACAGCACCAGCTGCGGAGTGGATAACAACCACGTCATCCTCGCGTACACGCGCCATGGTGTGCAGCATATGCCAAGCCGTGAAGGTGGAGGTAAAATACACCGTGCCAATGGTCCAATGAAACTCGTCCGGAATCGCCACCAAGGCAGACGTTGCCGCAACCGCATAATCGGCACAGCCGCCCCATGACCCCGCCACCGCAAACCGTTTACCGACCAAATCAGAATCAACGCCCGGCCCCACGGCTACAACACGGCCAGAGTATTCATACCCCAAGGTAAAGGGCATGTCGGGCACACCCCATTTAATGCGGCCCGCCCGCGCATGGGTGTCTAAGGGATTGAGCGCGCAGTACGCGACCTGAAGCAGAACTTGCCCCTCACCTGGTTCAGGTTTTGGAATATCAGAAATTTTGAGCGTTTCTGGTCCGCCGTTCTCTGTGATCACAACTGCGCGCATAGTGTGCTCCCTTTTTCAAAAACTAGACCCTATGATCTATCCCCTCAGAGATAAGCGAAGGCTGACGAGCGGTCAACGACAAGCGATGGCTCTGATAGGGAACGACAAAATGAAAGCGGTAATATTCGATTGTGACGGCGTGCTTGTGGATAGCGAGATTCAGTCGGTGCGCATCGGGCTCGCCGCCACACGAAACCTGGGCCTAAGCTACACGGAGGATGAATACATCCAGCGCTTTCTGGGCACGACAATGGACGCGTTTTTCACCAAGCTAAACGCAGACCATTTTGACGCTTTGGGTAGCCCCTTGCCGGAAAACTTTGCCCGCACCTTACTCGCAGATGAAACAGCCAAAATAGATGCTGGATTGACCGCCATCGACGGTGTGCGCGAAGCCATAGAACGCATTGCTGTTCCCTTAGCCGTTGCGTCTTCGTCTGGACCAGACCGCCTCAGATTCAAACTGGAGAAAACAGGTCTCCTCACGACCTTCGATCCACATATTTACTCAGGCGAAAATGTCGTGAACGGAAAACCAGCACCTGACTTATATCTACATGCTGCCGCACAACTCGCTATTCCAGCCGTCGATTGCGTTGCAATAGAAGACAGCGTGCATGGGGTCGTCTCGGCGAAAGCAGCCGGGATGACTGTGATCGGTTTTACCGGAGGCGGGCATTGCCTTTTAGGGCATGACAACCATCTTGAGAAAGCGGGGGCAGACGCAGTGGTGAATCACATGCGTGAGCTAACACAAACCCTAGCTGCTTTTTATTGACGCTCACCTATCAGGCCTTAGACGCCATCACCTCATCATATGCGGCGCGATAGGGCGCGAGGCAGCGCCACAGAAAAAATGCAGAGATCGGTGCAACGACAGCAACGGAAATTGAGAGTGCGTATCTGACCGCTTCATCATAGCCGAATGCAAAATCCGTAATTGCGGCAACGACGGTTGGTGCCAAACCTATACCGGCGAGATTGACGAAGAACAGAAAAGCGGCAGAAATCATCGCACGCATGCGATTAGGCGTAATCAATTGCAATGCGGCAGTGGCTGCCCCCCAAGGGAAGCTGGCAAAGAAGGTCAGGCCCGCAATCCCTATCAGGGCCAACGTGATGTTGTCTGTGAGCGGGGCCAGAACACCAAAGGGTAAGGTACATAAAACCCCAGTGATACCTGTTCGTACTTCTGCATCAACTTTACCCTTCTGTCGCCAATGACCAGCAAGCATGCCGCCTGCCGTGACTCCTAAAAGCCCAAATACAACAACAATCAGACCGTAACTGCCGCCAACCTCGCCAGAGGTCCAACCGAAGTTCCGAATAAAGTGTGTGGGGATCCAAGCAGCCGTACCCGTCCAGATAAAGGCGTACAACGCAAAACCGAGAAAGTGATATCCATAAGCTTTGGGGCGTGTGGACATAAAGCGGACAGCCCGTCGAATGTGACTGCCAAGCCCCAACTGCAACTCAGGCTCTCCCAGCGTGCCGAGACGTTTTGGCTCACGGAGACTCAAGGCCCAAAGCGCAATAAGGACTCCGGGCAAGCCAACGTACATAAAAGTCACCTGCCAAGGCTCCAGGTAACCAATAACCGGAAGATCTAACGCTGGTGTGATTTCAATAATCGCGCCACCGATGACCAAAGCAAGACCAGAACCGATAAACAGCCCGGTATTATAGACGCTGAACGCTCGGGAAAGTTTTGCCGGTTTGAAGTAGTCGGTCACTAAAGAATAAGCCGACGGCGACAACGCCGCCTCACCGACCCCGACACTCACGCGCGCAATAAACATTTGCAGAAAAGAATTAGCTAACCCGCAAGCGGCGGTTGCCAAGCTCCACAAGAAAATACCGATTGAAATAATTCGCACACGATTGCCACGGTCTGCTAGCCAACCGATGGGCATGCCCAACAACGTATAGAACAACGCGAACGCCAAACCATGGAGCAGGCTGATCTGCGTGTCGGTGATATCCAAAGACGTTCTGATAGGTTCGACCAGCAGTGTCAGTATAGTGCGGTCGATGTATGAAAAAGCATAGGCAATAACCAGCACCGCCATCACATACCAAGCGTATTTTTCGTCGGGATACTCTTCTTCGTCGACGCCGGCTTGCGTTTGGTCACTCATGCCACACTCCCATTTCCCTCATGTGAGAAGGGATGATGCCTTACCTGGCTCTAGACCGCGACATTTAAATGTCAAAGGTCTCTGTTTTTGGAAAAGCCTGAGTCAAAGGTATTGAATTGCAGTTACATCATATCCCACGGGAAGACCATGTCTGCATCTACAGCAGCCAAAATTTTGCCAATGGTGCCGTTATCATCAATGACGTTCACAACCAAACCCGCTAAGTCTTCGCGATTTATAAGACCTGACGTTTCACGGCTCTCACTTAAGTAGGCTCGGCCAGTGGCGGGGTCAGACTTCAGTGCACCTGGACGGATAATGGTATAGTCGAGACTGCTCGCCATAAGATGATTCTCAGCTTGAGTTTTCAAGGGCAGGATGTCTTTCAGAAACTGCTTTGCTGGCAACGGCGCGGCATCATAGCTATCGCCAGAACCAATCGTCGTCATCAAAATGACTCGCTTAACCCCCGCCGCTTCAGCAGCATCAAATATATTGCGGTTGCCGAGGTAATCTGGTTTTGGATCACAGCTGAAGCAGGCAATGGTAGTGATAACAGACGTATAGCTTTTGTCGACAAACGCCGCTTCAACAGACGGTAGGTCAAGCGCATCACCCACAACCAGCTCAACACCCAAGGCTTCTAGATCTGAGGTGTCAGAGGATTCTCTAACAAAAGCGGTCACGCGATCACCCCGGTCTGTCAGAATTTTTGCTGTTTCCAGACCAGAGTTACGAGTGGCCCCAAAAATCAAAACATGGCGCCCGCCTTCAGGCGGGGCACTGGCCTGTGTTTCATAGACTGGATACTGCGTGGGAATAAAGGAGTAGGCCACGACAGCCGCGATTAACACAGCTGCGATAATCGCAATACGTTTGAATGTCATCTTTAAAATCCTATTCCTTTAACGGCTCTAGCTGGGAAATTGAGCAACACCAGACAATGAATTGTTCTGACCAATGTAGGCGCTCTTAACCACTTCGCCGGTTTCAATACTGACCAACACCACCTGACCCGTAAAAAAATTACCAACGATCATGTTCTTGCCATCGGTAGATGGTGCGCTGGCCGCCCAACCGGAACTGTCCATGTCATAATAGCGCAGCACATCACCGGTGTTTTGATCGAGCAACACCAGGCCATTGCCGGTACTGATGAGCAGGGAACCATCCAACATCTGCATCATGGTAAGCACCATGAAAACATTCTCGTCTTCCTCGAAGACTTTGAGATCAGGCAACTGCGTCCGGTTCTTCAGATCATATTGCAGCACCCGGTTGCCTGTTTCTGAAATGTAGATCATCCGCGTGTCGTTATCTGTGAGGACGGTAGACGTCACACCGTGGATACCGGCGACACCGCCGTGCACATCTGTGGGGTACTCTTCGAGCAACGCGGCATCTGGGCTAAACTTGAACACCCAGCCATCGCCAATCACATCACGACCAGGCAACAAATTAAAAACTGTCGTGTTAGATGCGATTTGAACTTCTTTGCCAATAAGGTGCTCACCAAAAAAGAGGCTGCCATCCTTGGCGAACGTGACGCTGCTTAAGGTGCGATCAGAAAACTTGCGCACCGGCTTTTGAATCCCATCGGTGCCGATTTCCACCACTGCAGGGGTACCCTGAGCAAAAGCCCAGAGCGTCCCATCGGGGGCAACAGAGAGACCGCCAATTTTATGTTTGGTACCTTTGGTATACAGCACACCCTTCTGATTCAGGTCTGCGTCATACTGAAAGATGCGCCCGGTTCCCATGTGATCATCGGTCGGCACATCCATAATGGTGGCCGCGACAAAAATATCACCCGGGGCAAAGGGCTGAAATGTTGAAACCAACTCATCAGCAGCAAAGGCTGAGTTTAGCGATAGGCTCATGGCAAATGCCGATGCGACAGCGCCATTGAAAACTCTTCGATTGATCATAGTGGCTCTCCCCAATTGGACTCTACAAAACCTTGCTTAAGAATTAGACCATACGCGGCTTGTCTCACCCTAACCCGGACCAGCCTGACGAGCGCACTGTAGTGCTGGTACTTGAGACATCCCGCCAAACACCCACACATAATTGTCTGTAGAACGCTCCTCAGGATCAATAAACCCGTTGGCGTTGGAATCGCAGAAGTAATCAAGCAGGTTTACGACAGGGGCCTGGGCTGGTGCCCATCCCGTTTGCGTGCCATTAAGCATAGCTAAATTACTGGCACCTTGAGACTGCGCCGCTGTTGACCAATAACTTTCAGTCTCTTCGCCTTCGACGGTGAGACCAGAGATTCCGCCGGTGGCACCGGCAGACGTCACATCACCAGCGGCGTAGCTGCGTTTCACACTGCCGTTGTTGCGCCCGACCAAACCACCAACCGTATCACTGCCACTGACAGTCCCTGTGGCATAGCTGTTGCGCACATCGCTCAGAGAGTTAAAACCGACGAGGCCGCCGATGTTGCTGCCATCTCCCTTGACGGTGGTCGTGGCATAGCTGTTGCGCACTTTTCCATCAGTATTCATGCCAACCAATCCCCCCACATCATTGCTGCCGGTGATTGTTCCTTCCGCGTAACTGCTGAGGATAAACCCAAACGTGTTCAGCCCGACCAGCCCGCCGAGACCCCGACTGCCCGAGACTTGCATGTTGGCTCGGCTAAAGTAGATCGCGCCGCGCATATCACCGACCAAACCGCCAATCGCCTGGTTGCCAGACACGGTGCCCGTAGCTTCACTGTGTGCGACAAAGCCGCCGCTGCCGCCAACGAGTCCTCCTAGAGCCAACTCACCCGTCACATCACCTTGGACACTACAACGGTAAACGATGCCGAAATTACTGCCGACCAAAAGGCCGACACCACCGCGCCCAACCACCTTTGCGTCTTCAAGCACAACATTACGCACCGTGCCGGACTGACCCAGCACGCCAAACAAACCGATGCCACCGCCGTTGGGTTTTGAAATGCGCAAGCCTTTGATGACAAATCCCTGACCATCAACAATGCCTTGGAAACCATAGCGATCAAAACTGATCATGCAGTTGCCCTCAGGACCACAGTCGCCGATGGGCTCAAATGCCTCAATGACGGACGCATCAAGGTCACGCACAATTTGATAGTTACGGCTCATGCGTGTGGTGCGATCAATAGTCGTATGAGTCCCGCTTGCAGCTCCAAGACTGCCAATCGCTTGCAATTGCTGAATGTTGCAAACTTCGTAATAGCCATCGCTGCTGACGTCGGCGATAAACTCACCCGAATCATCTGGTGCCGCATCATAGGCGTCAGCGAGCCCGTCATTGTCACGATCAGAATTAGGGTCACCAGCGATGTACGCACAGACCGAACTATTAACTTCACCTGTCTTTTGCGCGGCATCATACTTCGCTTGCGCCAACATTGCGTTATATCTCGCGATCTCGTCACTGTGGTCGAACTTTGGGGCCTGCCCACCACCTTGAGACGCGCCACCGTTTTGTGGGCTGCCCTCTAACCCATCCTCATCAGGATTTGGTACGCCATCGCGCTGGCGCTCACGAATTTCTCGGCGGGTCAGATACCCCGGCTGCGACGCATAGTAGGCTGCGATGTCTTCTAGTTCCTCATCTGTCTTACCCAGAACAGAGCCACGCATTAAAGAATGTGTGCGACTGCCTTCGCGATATTGTTGCAAGGCAAGAAAGATGTAGCGTTCATGTTGCCCACCGATTTTTGGGTTGATGGGCGACGGGCTATAGCCGTCAGGCCCATGACAGGCAAAACAGTCGCGCGCCAACCGCTTGCCGCGTTCGGGATCACCTTTGCCTAGACCTGGATCAGCAATCCCGACCACCACAGCAAAAGTGAGGAAACCTATCAGTGCTATTCTTAACTGCATAAAGGATCTCACTTCCTGGAATATACCAATACCACTCAGCAGATTATGTTAGGCCGATCCGAGGCAGTTGTGCACCTCACAAAAAACAAAGGGGCCGCTGCATGCACAGGGCCCCTTGTTCAGCTGAACATATTTCAGGACTAACCCTAGCGCATCGAGACTTCTTCAAAGTTTTTGATACGTACTGTGATGAGACGTGTTTCTGGATCCCAGGGGTCAACCTCCAAAGGAACACCGAGCACCTCGCCATATTTTTCATACCGAGGCTTTAGCCACACATTGTAAATTTCTTCTTCCGTCAAATCGTGCTGGCCCAAGCTCACGGTTTGCTCAAGCACGTGACCAAACGGAGACACGAACCGACGCACACCGGGCTGCATTTCCGTCTGCAAAACCAGTTGAAAGTGGCAGGTCGTCTGCTCAAAGACGGCCTTTAGAGCCAGTTCTTTGTCGCCGGTCTTTTCGATCATCTGCCCGACGCGTTTCAGCATGGGACTTTGCACTCGAATTTCTTCATCGACAACTTCGACCAGCAAGTCATGATCTTTCGCGAACTGAATATGACCGAGAGTCATTTTTACTAAGGCGTCATTGATCTGATGCTCGTAGGCGCTACTGGAATGGTTCAGGGTTTTAAACACCATCTGCATAATATCCCCCAACTCTTCAGTGCGGTGCGGAAAGGGAGAGTACTGACCAACCTGACGATCAGCGGCGAAAGCCGACGAAGCGATAGCAACGGCAAAGACGCTGCAAATGGTAGCTTTGAGCATACGTTGGATCATGGTGAACCTCCGAAAGTGTCTTAATCTGAGTGCACGTGATTTGGTTGATGATACCTGAAGCACATAATTGCAAATAGGCCGTAAAAGCTGACTGAGATGCCTGACCGAACTGAGGATAGGCGCTGGAGAACTGAGGCCACAGCTAATTACGGCGTGTCCAAACTCTGCTTCGTATCTGCAATGGGGGGTTTTGGCGTGGATTGGCCGAAAACATCGACCAACGACTTGGCAAGAGCAAACGTGGTAGCCCGCCGTCCACCGCCGTTATCTGGGCCGGACACGCTCCCAACCCATAGGTTTGAACCGCCTGGTTTATACGCTGACATCCGGAGTGTGAACATTGCGGCGCCTGGCTCAGCTTCGGTGTTGTTGAACTGCATTTGAACGCCACGATCATTGCGACGCGTTTCCATGCTGCGCAAGCGGTCATCGTTGGTAAACGCGTTGCGAGCACTAACACCTGGAAGAGGAGCAGACCCTTCAACAGTGACAATAAGAGTGCCACGCGCTGCGACATCAAACCCTGCGATGGTCAAAAGCTTCGAGACTTCTTTTACCAAATCGCGTTCCAATGGCAGATCACGACCGGCGCGCACCTCAATAATCGCATCCGAAGGTAATTCAGCAAAGGCGGTTGCTGCCAAGCGAGGATTTGATTGGGCAAAAGTATTAGCAGACACCACTGCCAAAAACAGTGACACGCAAAGATAGGGCAGAGTTCTTCTAACTGGCGTCACCTTCGATCCTAACATTCAGCGCTGTGAGAGCGTCACCAATGGGTATAAACCGGTTGAGTCCAACAGACACATTATTGACCATCGCGCCTTGCACCGTGATGCCAATAACGTTGCCCTTGTCATCAAACATAGGCCCGCCGCTGTTGCCACCCATAACATTGACGTCACTTTGAATGTAGCGAAGCTCACCCTCTGTACGATAGGCGCTAACGATCCCTGCCGATACCGTGCTTTCATTTTGCTCGCCGAGAGGGCTTCCGATCACAAACACCGGTGACCCGACTGTTACTTCTCCAGGCCGTAGGGGAAGCCCGCCCAAACCCAGAGACTCCGTTCGCAAGATCGCGACATCTCGCGCCGAATTCGTGGCCACAACTTCACCAACGATTTCCCGGCCCGTCACGAGCCGAACCACAACCACCGATGAGCCGCCGACCACGTGCTCGTTTGTAAGCAGCATATCATCGGAGATAAAGAACCCGCTGCCTGACCCGCTGCCAGTGACGATTGTGGCGACACGCGCCCTGGTGAGGGTTATGCCATCCTGGAAAGACGATGTGCTCATCGGCACTTTGGCAATTGTCGTAATATCTTCTGGCGTACTTGCCGCAACGGACTGATTGATAGAAAGATCAAAGACCAGCTTGTTGAAGCCATCATCGCTGATCAAACCGCGCGCAGCTTGCGTAAAAGCATCGTGTATGGCAACAACACCGCCATTGGTTTGAGACCGGCTTTTTGCCTCACCACTTGTCGTCGTTTTGTAAACGACCTGCCGTTGAAGGGGGCTATACACCTGCCACTCAACATCCATAGATGCCTTACCGCTTTGGCCGAACCCAATAAGAGCGTCGCAGATATCCACGCTAAAACGCGTGATCAGCCCGCCGATCAGGAACTCAGCCGTATCAGCTTCACGATCCGTAAAAAGCGCGCCTGTATCCCCGACCACGTTGTAACTGGCCGCTCCTAAAACCTCGCGAAAGATGTCGGCGTACACTGTAGGGTCAGCGTTAACGCGCCCAGAGTTTAATAGCAGCGGACCGTGCGTCTTGATACAACCCAGAGCAAAACCATGACGCCCGACGACTTGGTTTCGTGACCCCATGAACACAACACGGTCAAGCTGGATCGGCTTGGACATCAGCTGCGCCTGAATTTGATCGTCAAAAAGAGACGGGGTTTGTGAGGTTGAGCTTTGCGCCGCCTCTGATTGAGCATACTGCTGAGCTACTGCGATAGAGCCAGACGAAGCGACCAGCACAAACGCGAGTGCAGCAGAACCATTCAAGACAATCCAATTGCGCACGTTTTGTTCCCTCATCTGCAGCCTATTCAATCGCAGTTAAGGTTATCAAATCGCCAAATTGGCGCAACCCTAGATGGGATGATTGTAAGCGCCACATCTCAAAAATTGAGACGATGCCTGAACTAGAGCTTCAGTGCACCCGGGTTCATAAGACCGTTGGGATCAACCACCGCTTTAATCTTCTTGAGCATTTCCCAGGCTTCGGGTTTACGGCTCTGGTCATAGCGGTAGAGTTTACCAAGTTGCATGGAGACAGCGCCAAGGTCCGTAAACAACTGACTGAGATCATCTCGCATGGCCTGAACTATGGCACGGCCTTCCTCATCGGCCTCATGGGTTGGCAGCTTGTTGAGATGCTCCGGGCGCATGACCGTATCATACATTTTGAGACGGGCATCGGGCCAGAACCAAACAGGCTCGATAAGAAACCCATAGTTGCCGACCGTCACCAAAAGAAAGCCGTTGCGAATGCCGTGCTTCTGTTTGGCATCTTTATATTTTTCATACAGCGCGGTCACCGCATCAAGCGCTTCGACCGCTTTGGAATGCGGCACGATGCAGTGCAACGGTACCCACCGCTCGCCACTTGGGCCGAGAATTGAATCCGGCGGCAAGAACGGTTCGGCATGGCAGATCTTGGTAATGGAAGCCGGAAGCGGACGCCCCCCAACCTCACGGGCGATAGCCTTGGCGGCCTTGATCTTATCTTCAACGCCGCCCTTGGTGTGGTCCTCAACGGACACATGCACGCCGTAGAAGACGTTTTTCAAATAATTACGCCCAGCAATAGCGATCTGCAGGCCGTCCATCACACCGGACTCTTTGATCACCTTAAATAAAGTACCAACGTCTTTGAGGAGATCCGTTTCACCTTCGGTGACGCGTGCAGACTGCTGGTTTTTATCGAATCCCATAGCCTCGGTGGCCAAACCCTCACGACTAAGGCGAGAAAGCGCCGTCGCCATGTCAGCATAAGTGTCAAATGCATAAGCCAGATGGCGGCGATGCTGCGGCCTGCGAATTAAACGCAAGGTAGCGGTTGCTTTGATTCCCAGCGCACCAGCATCGGCCAAGAAGGGTCCCATGAGGTCAGGGCCATAATGCTTCATGAAGGGCAAACCACCCTGTGTGGCGTGAGCGCCAACAGGCAGTACCGTGCCGTCTGCCAAAACCACATCCATGCCCAACACCTGCTCGACGGCAGAGCCGTAAAAGCCGGACCCGAAGAACACAGAGTTTTGTGACAGAGCACCGCCAATGCGGCTTTGGTATCCGGAGAGCGGTCCCCAATAAGGCGTACGTAGGCCTTTTTCTTTGAGCGCATCGTTCAGGGCGGTCCAGGTGCAACCACATTCAACAGTGACGTACATATCGTCTTCATTGATCTCGATAATGCGATCAAGCTGCTGCGTATCGACGGTTATTGAATCCGGCTGAGTGTGAAGATACCCATCTGTATACGACATGCCGCCGCCCCGAGGCACCAGTGCGACACGAGCATCATGACAGGCCGCTGCCGCACGAGAGAGGTCTTCAACTGATGTTGGGGCGATGGCCGCCAGCGGCGTTTCGAAGCTGCGAAATGTGTCCTCGGCAAAGAACGCGCGAGAGTCATCATCCAACTTCACCTGATCCGCGCCGAGAATCTGTATCAGCTGATCCAGCAAGCCTTTGTGACCCGCCAAATCAACGCCAGGCTTAGTTGCCCCTGGTGGGACAGGCTCGATGTCATATCCTGGCACCAGGTTTGGTGCGACAGGCGGTAAAGAAAAATCGGATTTAGAAGCGCGTGCGTCGTCAGGCATGAGTATCCCTGCAGGTCTTATGGTTTCAGCATTTGGACTATGATTGTTGCGCGACCTTAAGCCATGAGCAAGAGTGGATAATTACGCGTTCACAACGTAATATTTACGCGTTCACGTCGTAAGCCCTAAGCATTCACGTCGATAACAATCCGGCCACGCACCTGACCTTTGAGGATTTCTTCACCCAGTTCCGGCAAGCGGGCCAAAGGCTCGACGGTTGTCATGGCCTCAAGCTTGGACATATCTAAGTCCTGCGCAAGACGTGCCCAGGCCTGATCACGACGTGCTGATGGGCAGGTCACAGAATTGACGCCAAGCAGACGCACACCACGGAGAATGAATGGCATCACAGTTGTGGGCAGGTCGGTCCCTCCGGCGAGACCACAGGCAGCAACCGCGCCTTCATCTTTGGTTTCAGCTAAGAGTGTCGCCAAAGTTTTCGACCCAACAGAATCCACCCCGCCAGCCCAACGGCCTTTTTCTAAGGGCCTCGCATCACGGTCTAAAACGTCTCGGCCGATCACTTCTGTAGCGCCAAGTGATTTTAGATAGTCCGCTTCCGATGTCCGACCTGATGACGCCACGACTGTGTATCCCAGCTTAGCCAACAAGGCGATGGCAACTGAGCCGACCCCTCCAGCGGCTCCAGTCACGACAATCTCACCCTGATCTGGTGTGACACCCGCATCTTCCAATGCCAGGACACACAGCATGGCGGTGTATCCGGCGGTGCCGATGGCCATGGTGTCTTTCAAAGAAAACCCATTGGGAACACGTGTGAGAAACTCAGACTTGATACGTTGTTTCTGGCTGTAACCACCCCAATGAGATTCTGACAAGCCCCAGCCATTGACCAGCACTTTATCGCCAGGTTTGTATGAGGCATCGGCAGACTCCAACACCGTGCCCGCTAGATCGATACCGCCGACCATTGGGAATGACCGCGCAATCTTGCCCTTACCTGTAACAGCCAGACCATCCTTGTAGTTGATCGTCGAATAGGCGACCTCGACCAATACTGGCTCATTGGGCAGAGCCTCAAGCGTGAGTTCTCTGATAGAAGAGGAGTAAGTGCCGTCTTTATTGTCGATCACCAGAGCCTTGAAGGTCTCGGTCATGCCGTATCCTTTCGAGAATTTCAGTCGAGGGGCAGCGTTAGCCACGCGTGAGATGTGAGGTGGTATCGCGAAGACGTTGAACAATCAACCGGATCAAGCGGCGCATAAAGGGGTTGAGACGTTCAAGCTGAGTCTCAAATTCCGTGTTTGAGATTTCTGCAACTTCTAAGTCCTCAGAAACTGTGGCGGTCGCCGTTCTTGGTGTGTTCCCTATCATGGACATTTCGCCAACAATTTCACCTTTACCAACCTTGGCAAAATTGCGTTCTTTTCCATTTGAGTCAGCTCGGCTGAGTTGAAGCTCGCCAGCACTAATTAAATAGCAACTCTGTGCTGGGTCTCCCTGCCGGAACAGGACGTGGCCAGCCATAAATGTCTGCTTCTTGAGTGGGGCGTCGGACATTGTCTCTCACCTTGTAAAATGATTTCAGACTATGCCGTGCAGCAGGTCAAATCGTCAATTACCGGCCTTCTTGGCCCGCCTAACCGCGGGTCAGATCAGTTGTGGTGTTGCGCAGTCTTTGCACAATCAAACGAATGAGGCGCCGCATGAAGGGGTTCAGCCGGTCCAATTGCATCTCAAATTCTTTGCGAGAAATCACCGCCAGTTCAACATCCTTGGCAACGGTCGCCGTAGCGGTGCGTGGGGTACCACCGATCATCGACATCTCACCAACGATCTCGCCTTTTTGCACCTTGCTAAAGGTGCGGTCTTCGCCAGCACTATTAGTGCGACTGAGGCTTATTTCACCCTCGCGTACGAGATAACAGTCATCTGCCACGTCGCCTTGACGAAATATTACATGACCAGCCAGATAGGTTTGCGTTATAATTGAGTTATCCGCCATACCCTCAACTCTTAGGTTTGCGACTGCGACTATGCAGCGAGATGCGCTATCCCGTCAATCATCCATGGAAATATTAAGATCCCGTTTGAGATAGCGGCTGAGGTGCACATCTCGCGGATTATCGACCCAGCCAGTAATCTGCTTGGACACTAAATTCTTACTCACACCATGAAACAACGCCGCGATTGGTGCATCCCTAAGCAAAAGCTTCTCCGCTTGGGCTAAGAGTTGGGCACGGGTATCTCCATCAACAGCCAAGCCAGCGGCCTTTAAAAGCTGATCATACTCATTATTGCTGTAACGCGCATAATTGGATGTCGTCGATGTGCTTTTTAAAACGGCTAGAAAATTAGCTGCGTCGTTTACATCAGCCGCCCATCCTGCATACCCGATTTCAAAATCACCACTGCGTAGCCGAGAAAAAAGGACCTTGCCCTCTGTATTGTTGAGTTCAACCTCAACACCCAGTGGACGCCACATGGCAGCAATGGCAGCCGCGACCCGCCGTCGGTCTTCAGCTGAGGAGAGGCTATATGTAAGACGCAAAGGAGATTGAGGCCCATACCCTGCTGCGGTCAGCAGTTCAGTTGCCTTGGCGCGGCGCTGGTTCATACTCCAAGACGCGGTATCAGGAATTGGAGGGATATAGCCAGACACCGCAGGCGGTACAAAACTATAAGCGGGTTTTTCGCCGGACCTCAAAACACGGTCCGCCAGCACCTCACGATCAATCGCTAAGGATAGCGCTTGCCGGACACGGAGATCGGCCAGAACAGGGCGCTGCGTATTAAAGGCCAGATAAAAGGTGATGAGATAATCTGCGATGCGCGTCTCGTCAGGAAGGTTTTCCAAAAGCCACGGCGTGCGGGCCGTCGGAAATTCCAGACTGGAATCTAAAGCGCCCGATCGAAACTGTGCCACGGCCGCTGATTGATCTTCTGTCGGGAGATACGTGATCTGTTCGAAAAAAAACTCGGTCAGATCTCGGTGCATCGGATTGGCCACAAGTTCCACACGATCTTGAGGCCGCCAATCTTTAAGCGTGTACGCTCCATTGGAGACCATAATCCCGGGCATGACCCAAGCATCACCCTGGGCTTCTATAACGTGCTTCGGCACAAGCACGGCAAAGCCGTTTGACAGAAGCTCAGGAAAAAAGGGCACTGGCGAATTGAGCGTTATCTTCACTTCATGGGAACTGATTGCACGCACACCGAGGTCCCTTGCAGGCCGATCGCCCAGGGTAATGGCCTCTGCATTTTCAATTGCGTTGAATAAATAAGGGTACTGGGACGCCGTCGCCGGGTTAAGTAACCGTTGAAAAGAATACACCACATCATCTGCAGTGAGAGACACACCGTCTGACCATGTTTGATTTGGGTGAAGTAAAAACGTCCACGTCAGCCCATCTTCAGACATACTCCAGCTCTCAGCCGCAGCGGGAATCGGACGCCCGGCAGTGTCAGGCGATGTCAAACCCTCAAACAAATCCAGAATGATGTTCTGCTCATAAACAGTAGAGATGCGATGCGGATCAAGGCTCGCGGGGTCTTGATGATTTCCCCGAGTCAAAATATCAGCAGAAGACTGCGTTATTCCCGACACCGTCGCGACGAGTAGACACAGACATAGAGTGGCACAGCGCATCA
>CAYGSZ010000010.1:0-28486 GCA_964352705.1 uncultured Rhodobacterales bacterium | reverse complement strand
GCGAGAGGTGCATTAAGGCCGATTGTCGAAGTGAGTCAAGGCGCGAATCGGCATAGGGCATAGCCCCAAGCCGCTCTTCGACGTGATCCAGAAGCTCTGGGTGGTTGATAAGCGTTGCTAACAAGATTCGGTGTCGCACATTATCAGCGTCAACTGGGGGGCGTTTTGCCACCAGAGGGCTTGATCTTGGACCAGTTTGGCGCGCGCCACCTGACCGAGTCGTTTTGCCGACACTTTGCCCCCGGAATAGCTGAAATATGCGCTCACGCAGCAAACGTCGATAGTGCCCTTGGACCGAACTGTCTTTAACCACCCGGATCAACTGATCGGCTTCTTTCTCCAAAGCAGCCCGACGCTCAGGCGTATCGATGCTCCGCCCTTTAATAAGACGCCGCCAAATAATTTCAGACAAAGGCAGAGCGCCATCAAGCACGGCGCGCATTGCGTCTTTGCCATCTGACTTGATGAGATCATCAGGGTCTTGCCCTGCTGGTAAAATCGCAAATCGTAATGATTTCCCTGGCTCCAACAGTGGCATAGCCCTGTCGGCGGCCCGCAGCGCCGCTTTTTGGCCCGCGCTATCGCCATCAAAACAAAGTATCGGCTCGGGAGATATACGCCATAGCACAGCGATCTGCTCCTCAGTGAGGGCCGTTCCCAAGGGCGCGACAGCGTTTGTGATGCCGGCCTGGGCGAGCGCAATAACGTCCATATACCCTTCGGCAATGATGACTTCGTTTTGCTCTGCAGCAGACGTCCGCGCTTGTGAATAGCCGTAGACAATATGCCCCTTATGAAAAAGAGGCGTTTCAGGGGAGTTCAGATACTTTGGCCCACCGTCGCCCAAGACTCGCCCACCAAAGGCCACCGGACGCCCACGTGGGTCGAGAATCGGAAACATGACCCGATCACGGAAAAAATCGAAGGACGGACGCCCATCCTGACCAGGACTCAGCACCCGCGTCTCTATGGCGATATCTTCACCAATGGAGTCACGTAACAAGGCCGCTTTTAGGGCGTTGTTGCCAGGCGCATAGCCCAACCGATAGGCTTTGATGATGGCATCACTTAGGCCACGGTCGCGCAGGTAGTCATAGGCTACACGCCCTTCTGGCGACCGCAGTTTTTGCTCATAAAACCGACAAGCAAACTCTACAGCATCCTGAAGCGTGGTGCGACGTTCCGCCCGCTTCGCTTCTTCAGGCGTGGCGCGAGGCACTTCGAGTCCGGCCTCTTCAGCCAGTCTCTCAACGGCCTCTGGAAAGGGCACGCTCTGGGTTTTCATGAGGAACGTAAAGATGTCGCCATGCTCGCCGGACGAAAAGCAGTGATAAAAACCCTTCTCATCATTGACCGTGAAAGACGGTGTTTTTTCTGACGTAAACGGGCTCAGCCCTATGAACTCTCGACCGCGGCGCTGAAGCTTGACCGAGCGACCGACCACCGAGGACACTGGTACACGCATGCGGATTTCATCAAGGAAATTAGGAGGGTAAGACATTAAGGCACCCCTTAGCCTCGCCCTTTAAATCGCCCAAAAAGTGGTGCGTCAGGCAAGGTTTTCCTTAACCACCGAACTGGCCTGGCCAAAGTCCATTCGGCCAGAGAAGCGGTCTTTAAGGGCCGCCATCACCCGGCCCATATCCTTCAAACTTGAGGCTTCGAGTTCACCAATAACATCAGTGACAGCGCCACGAATTTCATCATCACCAAGTTGTTCCGGCATAAATCGGGAGATGATTTCAATCTCTTCTTGTTCACGCTCGGCAAGTTCACAACGACCACCTTGTTCATACATGCCAATGCTATCGCGGCGTTGCTTAATCATGGACTGAAACATTTCAAGGATTTCAGCATCGTCAATACCTTCGGTATTGCCGCGACCTCGGGCACAAATGTCGCGATCCTTGAGCGCTGCAAGAATAAGGCGGACCGTGGCGACAGACCTTTTGTCGTTGCCACGCAGCGCATTTTTCAGTGCGTCGGAGAGTTGGGTACGTAACATGGAAAAAGAACTTCCTAAATAGAAGTTAAGGGATCAAAATAACCTATTAGACGGACCAACGCAAAGCCTTCTCGCACGTGATCAAGCTATTGTTTTTACTAGCGAAATTCTGAAGTGCCAGAGACTTGACTTGATCCATATGATTGCTTATCAACCGCCAAATTTTGCTTACACTAAGTACTGATGTGAGATGGTTTCGACCGTTTTACAAGCCCGGGTTTAATCCCGCCACACATTATGAGTTTGCGACGCCGATCCCGTTCATCAAAGTAGGGACGCAATAGCAGGACTGCTGGCCCGGGTAAACACGCTTAGATGAGCGGTCACCCAGGGCATATTAAGCCCCAAAACAGACGGATTCTTATGCCGGAGGCGAGCGCCAACGAATTTCCTCCCCAGCCGCCAGGCGCGACGGGGGTATTGGTTCTCAACGATGGATCCGTTTTTTGGGGTAAAGGCCTAGGTGCTATAGGTGCCCATGTCGGCGAAGTGGTTTTCAACACGTCCCTTACGGGATACCAGGAAGTTCTGACCGATCCTTCTTACGCAGCACAAATCATCACGTTTACCTTCCCGCACATCGGTAATGTGGGTACCAACGACGAGGATATGGAAAGCATGCGTCCCGCAGCACTCGGCTGCATATTGCGAATGGACGTGACCGAGCCTGCCAACTGGCGCTCCAGCCAACATTTAAACGAATGGCTGAAAGACCATAATCTGATTGGACTGTCCGGTGTTGATACACGGCGCTTAACAGCGCTGATTCGCGATAATGGCGCGCCCAATGGAGTTGTCGCACATTCCCCAGATGGCAAACTGGACCTGAAGGCCCTTCTCACGCAGGCAAAACAGTGGCCCGGGCTTGAGGGTATGGACCTTGCTAAAGACGTCACGCGGAAATCCTCGGAGGTATGGACAGAAACCCGATGGGATCTGACCAAAGGGTACGGTGAAATCGGGAAAGATGGTGCGACGGCCGAGCATCACGTTGTTGCTATTGATTATGGCGCGAAACGTAACATTCTCAGATGTCTGGCCAATGCGGGATGCAAGGTCACAGTTGTTCCAGCGACGTCGTCTGCAGAAGAAATCTTATCTCACAACCCAGATGGCATCTTTCTCTCCAACGGGCCCGGCGACCCAGCGGCAACAGGCACCTATGCAGTTCCGGTTGTGCAGTCTCTTCTGGAAACCGGCAAACCGATTTTCGGAATTTGTCTCGGACATCAAATTTTATCGCTTGCCCTTGGTGCAAAGACTTACAAACTGAAATTCGGGCATCGTGGTGCTAATCAGCCGGTCAAAGACCTGGAAACCGGCAAAGTTGAAATCACCTCCCAGAACCATGGCTTCAGTGTAGACAGGGATAGCCTCCCAGCAGGTGTTATTGAAACCCACCGCTCGCTGTTCGACGGCATCTTAGAGGGCATACGGGTTGAGAATAAGCCCGTGTTCTCGGTGCAATACCACCCAGAAGCCTCACCAGGCCCTCAAGACAGCTATTATTTGTTTGAACGGTTCGCAGATCTTATGAAAGCAGCCAAAACCAATGCGGCAGGAAACGCTTAACCCATGCCCAAACGTACAGACATCAAAAGCATTCTGATCATCGGCGCTGGCCCCATCATCATCGGGCAGGCGTGCGAATTTGACTACTCGGGTGCGCAAGCGTGTAAAGCGCTGCGCCAGGAAGGGTATCGCGTCATCCTGGTCAACTCGAACCCAGCGACCATCATGACCGACCCTGAGATGGCAGATGCAACTTACATTGAACCAATTACGCCAGAGACCGTCACAAAGATTCTCGAGAAAGAACGGCCGGACGCCATTCTTCCCACCATGGGCGGCCAAACTGGGCTGAACACAGCCATGAGGCTCGCTGACGATGGCGTGCTTGAACGGCTTGGTATTGAACTGATCGGCGCACAAAGAGACGTCATCGCCAAAGCTGAGGACAGGCTTCTGTTTCGCGAAGCCATGGAAGCCATCGGGCTTGAGAGTCCGCGCAGCCAAGTTGTCCACACCCTTGAAGAAGCCCGGGCTGCCGTAAAAGATATCGGATTACCGGCCATTATTAGACCTTCCTTCACCCTTGGCGGTGAAGGCGGTGGCATTGCCTACAACACAGAAGAGTTCGAAGCCATCGTCGGGACCGGGCTTGCAGCATCGCCAACGACAGAAGTTCTGGTTGAAGAGTCTGTACTCGGCTGGAAAGAATTTGAGATGGAAGTCGTCCGCGATAGCGCAGACAACTGCATCATCATCTGTGCGATTGAGAACGTGGACCCCATGGGAATCCACACGGGCGATTCCATAACTGTCGCACCGGCACTGACATTAACCGACAAAGAATATCAAATTCTGCGTGACGCTTCGATTTCCTGTCTGCGTGAAATTGGTGTGGATACGGGCGGCTCAAACGTTCAGTTCGCCATCAACCCTAAAGACGGGCGGATGGTCGTTATTGAAATGAACCCGCGCGTCTCGCGATCATCGGCGCTCGCTTCAAAAGCGACAGGGTTTCCGATTGCCAAGATTGCCGCGAAACTGGCCGTCGGTTACACGCTCGATGAACTTGATAATGACATTACGGGCGTAACACCGGCGTCTTTTGAGCCGACGATTGATTACGTGGTCACAAAAATTCCACGGTTCACCTTCGAGAAGTTTCCTGACACCGAGCCGCTGCTGACCACTTCGATGAAGTCGGTTGGAGAAGCTATGTCGGTTGGACGGTGTTTTGCCGAGAGCCTTCAAAAAGGCCTGCAATCCATGGAGACGGGATTGACAGGACTGAACGAGGTTTATCTTGAAGAAGCAGGGAAACCGGTCAACGATTTGAGCACCCTCAAGGCGGCACTGCTCGCTCCTCGCCCAGACCGATTGCTGGTGATCGCGCAGGCGTTTCGAGCCGGAATGTCGCTTGAAGACATTCAGAAGCCCAGCAAATTCGACCCCTGGTTTCTGGCTCAGATCAAAGCCCTTGTCGATGTCGAGACCCAACTGAAAGCAGATGGACTGCCATCCGACCCACCAGCCTTTGCCCGCCTCAAACGTCTCGGTTTTTCAGATGAACGGATCGGCGAACTGACAGACACAGATCCGCTGGTGGTCGCCAAAAAGCGCCGTGATGCTGGAATTCTGCCCGTCTACAAACGCATCGACACCTGCGCGGCAGAATTCGCCTCACAGACGCCCTACATGTATTCCACCTATGAAGGCGATGGATTTGTTGAGCCTCATTGCGAATCAGACCCGACAGACAAGACAAAAGTCATTATTTTAGGTGGCGGCCCCAACCGGATCGGGCAAGGCATCGAATTTGATTATTGTTGTTGTCATGCAGCCTTTGCACTGTCTGATGCCGGCTATGAGACGATTATGGTCAACTGCAATCCAGAGACCGTCTCAACTGACTACGACACCTCTGATCGACTTTACTTTGAACCATTGACGTCAGAAGCTGTTATTGAATTGATTCGTGTTGAGCAGCGTAACGGCACAGTAAAAGGCGTTATTGTTCAGTTGGGAGGACAGACTCCTCTCAAACTGTGCCACGCCCTCGAAGCTGCTGGCATTCCTATTTTGGGCACATCACCAGACGCAATCGACCTCGCCGAGGATCGTGAGCGTTTTCAGCATTTGCTGAACGACCTGAAGCTCCGCCAGCCTGCCAATGGCACCGCCTTGACAGAAGAAGATGCCGTCAATAGCGCCAAAAAAATCGGATACCCGGTAGTCATCCGGCCCTCCTATGTTTTAGGGGGACGAGCCATGCAAATTGTTCATGAGGAAGCAGGGTTGCGCTCTTACATTCGCGATGCTGTCAAAGTGACAGGGGGCAATCCACTGCTGATTGACTCCTATTTATCCGGCGCCATCGAAGTCGACGTTGATGCTGTGTCCGATGGCGATGACATTTACATCGCCGGCATTATGGAGCACATCGAAGAGGCTGGAATTCACTCTGGAGACTCAGCGTGTTCTCTGCCTCCTTACTCCTTGTCACCCGAGATCGTTAAAGACATAAAAATTCAAACACGCGCCTTAGCTAAGGGGCTTAATGTTGTCGGATTGATGAATGTTCAGTTCGCCGTTAAAGACGATGAGATTTATATTCTCGAGGTCAACCCGCGCGCCAGTCGCACGGTTCCATTCGTAGCCAAAGCAACTGGTATTCAAGTCGCAAAGATTGCCGCCAGAGTCATGGCAGGTGAGAAACTCGCTGACTTTGGTTTGTCAGGATACGACTTCGATACGCGCGCAGACAGCAAGCATCACATCGCTGTTAAAGAAGCCGTGTTCCCCTTCGCCCGTTTCCCGGGCGTCGATATCATTTTAGGCCCCGAGATGAAATCCACCGGTGAAGTTATGGGCATTGATGTCGATTTCCCTAGGGCCTTTGCGAAATCACAGATGGGCGCTGGAACACGACTCCCGCTATCAGGCACTGCATTTTTGTCTCTCAAAGACCAAGATAAAACTGGGGCCCTTTTGGTGGCGCGAAAACTAACCGATCTTGGATTTAAGATCATTGCGACCTCAGGAACCCAGGCTTTTCTGTCTGAGAACGGTCTCAATGTTGATGTTATCAACAAAGTTCTTGAAGGACGGCCCCACTGTGTGGATGCCATGATTTCAGGAGACATCCAACTGGTGATCAATACCACTGAAGGCGCGCAGTCGCTTAAAGACAGCTATGACATCCGCCGGACCGCGCTAACCCGTCAGATTTGCCATTATACGACCCTATCCGGTGCTGAAGCGGCCGTAGATGCAATTTCTGCTTTAAGAGACGGCGCACTTGATGTCGCCCCTCTGCAATCCTATTTTAATTAGCTTCAAGAACCTGCCGTTAGGCGCCTGGCTCATCTTGGAAGAGCGGGCGTTTTTCATTTACGGATAGAAAAAAGGGTGCGTCGTGGAAAAAGTTCCGATGACGGCTGGGGGATTAGCCCCGCTGCAAGACGAGTTGAAACGACTAAAGTCGAAAGAACGGCCCGCTGTTATTAAGGCCATTGCGGAGGCGCGTGAGCACGGAGATCTCTCCGAGAACGCAGAGTATCACGCTGCCAAAGAACGACAGGGCTTTATCGAGGGCCGCATTCAGGAGCTTGAAGACGTCATCAGCCGTGCAGACGTTATAGACGTTTCGAAACTCTCAGGGTCTGTCGTGATGTTTGGCGCCACGGTCTGTTTTGCCGACGAAGACACGGATGAAGAAACGACCTACCAAATAGTTGGTCCATACGAAGCCGATTTGGATAAAAAACGCATTTCTGTTCAGTCTCCTATTGCACGCGCGTTGATAGGCAAAACTGTTGGAGATACCACTGAGGTGAGAGCCCCGGGTGGCGTTAAAAGCTACGAGATCATTGACGTAAAATTTAAGTAAGACTTCTGGCGTGAATTCTAAGCCACATCCTTATCTGGCCGCACCGTAATTGGAACACCAGAGAGCTTCTTTGAACTGCGAATAGCTAAGGCTGACTTAACCTGCGCAACATTGGGCGCTGCGGTCAGCTTTGAGGTGATGAATTTTTGGTATTCGTCCCAATCGCGGGCAACGATCTTGAGTAGAAAGTCCGTCTCACCGGCAAGCATGTGACACTCCCTGACCTCGGGCCACAGATCGACCATTTTTTCAAACGCCAAAAGATCAACTTCTGCTTGGCTATTTAAACCGACGTGCGCGAAGACAGACACATTAAACCCGAGCGATACGGGATCTAAATCTGCATGATACCCTTTGATGAATCCTGCTTCTTCTAAGGCTCTGACTCTACGCAAACAAGGTGGGGCTGAGATGCCCGCTGCTTTAGCAAGATCAACGTTTGTCATGCGACCATCAGACTGGAGATCACTTAATATCTGTCGATCAATTCGATCTAGTTTTACACGCTGCATGATCTCTCCCGACAACAATATAGTTCGGCTCACTAAGACTTAACGCGTAATAATATTACACAAATAGGAAAAATTGCGACCGAAATAGTCAAGTGATCACCAAGCTAAGGAATCCCTTAAGAACTGCCAGCCTTTGGTCGACTGCCGTCTTGTCACCCCTCTGACCGAGACCTATGTTACCGCTCTCCTTGCCGCACTTTTCGATAGAAAGCACTGACAAATTATGGCCGAGCATCACACAAAAGTACTTATCCTTGGATCAGGCCCTGCAGGCCTTACGGCTGCCATTTACGCTGCCCGCGCCAGCTTAGAGCCTATTTTAGTTGCTGGTATGCAACCTGGCGGCCAAATGACAATCACAACCGATGTTGAAAACTATCCTGGCTTTGCAGATGTGATCCAAGGCCCGTGGTTGATGGAGCAGATGCAAAAGCAGGCGGAGCATGTCGGCACAAAAATTATTCAAGACACCATAAACTCCGTTGACCTCAGTTCTGGTCCCTTCACGTGCATTGGTGATGGCGGTGATATTTACACGGGAGACTCTTTAATTATTTCGACCGGCGCCTCAGCACGTTGGATCGGCTTGGAGTCAGAGGAAAAGTTTATGGGATTCGGCGTCTCTGCATGCGCAACCTGTGATGGCTTCTTCTTTCGAGGAAAAGAAGTATGTGTCATAGGCGGCGGCAACACCGCCGTGGAAGAGGCGCTTTACCTGACCAATCATGCAAGCAAAGTCACGGTGATCCATCGTCGCGATTCCTTCCGGGCTGAAAAAATTCTCCAGGATCGCTTGTTCGCAAACGAAAAAGTTGATGTGGTTTGGGATACGGTCATGGAAGAAGTGGTCGGAGATTCCGATCCATTAGGTGTGACGGGTGTGAAGCTAAAGAATGTCAAAACAAACGAGACCTCGCATCTGTCAGTCGATGGCGTTTTTGTAGCTATCGGACACACACCAAATACGGACTTGTTTAAAGGCACATTGGATATGGAAGATGATGGCTACCTAATTACAGCCTCTGATTCCACACGAACAAATATCAAAGGAGTATTCGCCTGCGGCGATGTGCAAGATCACATCTACAGACAAGCTGTTACAGCAGCCGGAACCGGCTGCATGGCAGCTCTTGAAGCCGATAAATTTTTAGCCTCACGCGCAGCCTAAACTTTCGTGCCGCACATATAACCAGGAAGGACACCTCATGCCCTCGCAAGGGAAAAGTCGGCTCGACTGGGACAAGCTTCGTGTTTTTCATGCCGTCGCCGAAGCCGGCAGCTTTACCCATGCCAGCGAGGCTCTGACTCTAAGCCAATCAGCCGTTAGCCGACAAATCAGCGCCCTTGAGGCCTCACTGAACGTGACACTGTTTCATCGTCATGCACGCGGCCTGATCCTCACAGAGCAAGGCGATTTGCTCTACAAAACTGTGCACGATGTATTCTCCAAATTGACCTCCGTCGAAAACCAATTGACCGAGTCAAAAGACGCCCCGGAGGGACCACTTACAATCACAACAACCATGGCCTTTGGGTCTGTGTGGCTCACGGGTCGTTTGCGACAGTTTATCAAAGACTACCCGGGTATAGACGTTACGCTCAGATTGGATGATCGCGAATTAAACCTTGCCATGCGTGAAGGCGATGTTGCCATCCGCTTCAACGAACCAAAACAGCCTGACCTTATTCAACGCCATATCGGGCATCTATTCGGCCATGTCTTTGCGTCGGCAGACTACTTGAAAGAGTATGGAACACCGACCTCCATTGAAGACTTGGTTAATCATAGGCTTGTTGTGTTTGGTGGAAGCACCCTGCCATTTGAAGAAGTAAATTGGCACGTTAAAGAAGTTGAAAAAACGGTAGGTGAAATTAATCCTGTCCTGCGCGTCAACAGCCTTTATGGCGTTTACAGGGCCGTAAAAAGCGGCATTGGAATAGGCGCACTCCCCGAGTATTTTTATCGCGAAGGCCGCGGCTTAGTGCAGATTCTGCCCGAATTAAGTAGCCCACCGATTGATGCCTACTTCGTTTATCCGGAAGAACTGCGTAACACCATGCGCGTCGCTGCCTTTAGAGACTTCCTGCTCAAGGAAATCACACGCGCACGCTTGCAGCTTCCAGTGTCTTAAAAGCACTGATAAGGTTCAGGACATTCGTTAAATCATTGATGATTGATTATGCTCAAGGCTCGTTATTTACTAGGAAGCGCGGGCATCAGAAAGTCGAGGGCATCAGAAACAGTCGTTTTCGGGTCTTCCAGCATCAATTGATGACCCAGCCCCGGATAGCGAATCACCTTCACGTCAGTGCTTGTAAATAAAGGCAGAACGTTGCTCAGGCCATCTGCTGTCAGGACTGGAGATTTGCCTGCCCACTGCAATAACATTGGTGCTGTAATTTGACTAGCGGCCTCGGCGAGATCAAAGCTGCTACGGGCGTTTGCTACAATGAACTGACGCACTCTTGGAATGTTACCAGCACGATTGTTGAGGTCTGTATAACCTTGAACCATCTCCGGCGTAATCCGGTCGTCGTTGCCAAAGATATTTTCCAAAAATAGGCGCCAATATAGTTTGGGCCGCCAAACTTTGAAGATGTTGTCGCTTACCCACATCATGGACCGAAACTGCCATGTTGGTGCAACTCTGTCCCCCGGCGTGTAGGCTGGCACAGTTGATAAGAGCAGTTTATCAACACGTTCAGGATACTTCGCAGCATATCTAAGTGCCATGATACTGCCCGACGATGTGCCACCAAGATGGAAGCGCTTGTATCCCAGTTCTTCCACCAACCCTTCGAACAATGGCATTGCGCGCTCGACGCCATACTCATCTGTCGGGTCGGGCCCTGACAAGCCGAATGGCGCGAAGTCAAACCGCACCACTCGGAAATCCTGCCTCAAGCGCTCTGCCCAGCCTTCCCACTGACGGTTGCTACCGAGATACCCGTGGATCAGAATAATGATGGGCCCTTGCCCCTCCTCCACCACATGAAAGCGAACCCCATCAATGGTTACAAACCTTGAGCGCTCGTCTGTATAGGTTTCAAGAAGATAATCTTCAGAGGGATTGAACACGCCAAGTCTCACCGCAATGAGCCATAAGGCTAGCAGTGAGAGAAGAACAAGGCCGCTCACGAGACTGACTTTGGCCATGACTAGAGTGCCCCCAGTTTATTATGGGGTAGTCTGGCACAGGTTTAAGCTCGATTCCTAGGAAAGAGCTGCACAGAACCTTTGAATGCGTGTGCAAGCTTCTTTCAACGCGTCTGTAGACGTTGCGTAAGAGATCCGGAAGTGCGGTGACAATCCAAAGGCCTCACCTTGCACAGACGCAACTGCCTCTTCTTCGAGAAGGGCTGTTACAAAGTCTGAGTCTGTCTCAATTTTGCGCCCACCCTTTGATGTCTTTCCGAGACAACCAGATATAGAGGGATACACATAAAATGCACCTTCCGGCGTCAGGCAGCTAATGCCTTCGGCCTGATTAAGCATCTTGACGACCAAATCGCGGCGCACTTTGTACACGGCATTGCGTTCTGCCAGAAAATCCATCGGGCCGTTAAGGGCCGCGACACACGCGTATTGAGTAATCGAACTGGTGTGAGATGCACTTTGGGACTGGATATTGTTCATCGCCTTGATCAGGTCCAGAGGTCCACAGGCATAGCCCATACGCCACCCGGTCATGGCAAACGCTTTGGAGACACCGTTGATGGTCAACGTCCGGTCAAATAGCTTTGGCTCAACTTGCGCAATCGTTTTAAACTCGAAATCGTCGTAAACCAGATGCTCGTACATATCATCTGTCATCACCCATACGTGTGGATGCTTGAGCAGAACGTCGGCAACCGCCTTCAAGTCTGCTTCCGTGTAAGCGGCACCCGTTGGGTTTGAGGGTGAATTGAGGATCAACCACTTGGTTTTATCGGTGATTGCCGCGTCCAGCTTCTCAGCCGAGAGCTTGAAGTTTTCATCCTCAGTGCATTCAATAAAAACCGGCGTACCGCCAGCGATAAGCACCATATCCGGGTAACTCACCCAATAAGGTGCCGGAATGAGCACTTCATCCCCAGCATTGATGGTAGCCAGAATAGCATTAAATAAAACCTGCTTACCGCCAACACCGATGTGGGCCTGAGCAATGTCATAGTTCAAGCCGTTTTCACGCTTGAACTTGTCCACCACAGCTTGACGCAATTCGAGAATACCATTGGTCGGCGTATACTTGGTTTTGCCAGCGTCAATCGCGGCCTTACCGGCGGCTTTGATGTGATCAGGAGTGTCAAAATCAGGTTCTCCGGCCCCCAGCCCTATTACGTCTATGCCCTGGGCTTTGAGTTCGCCAGCTTTGGCTGTTACGGCCATCGTTGGTGAGGGTTTGATGGCTGACATGCGGTCGGCGATGATGGACACGGGATCCTCCCGGAAGATTGAGAAAAGTTGAATAGTCGTTTGGCCGCAAGCTACTGCCGTGGGCGGTCCGGCGCAACCAAGATCACCTCAAAAAGCATCGAAATCTTGGATTTCGGTACTGGAGGCTATCGAAATCTATCCCTATGTTAGCAAGCATGACCATTGCCCTTCCCATGTATGAGAAACCTGAGCCAGGAGAGAGTGCGGACTTTCGACTCGTCAGCGAGTTTGAGCCTGCGGGAGATCAACCGGCTGCTATTAAAGAACTAGAGAAGGGCCTTCGGGCAAATGAACGCGATCAAGTATTGCTGGGCGTTACCGGGTCCGGCAAGACATTTACCATGGCGCAACTTATTGCGCGTACTGGCCGCCCCGCCCTGATATTGGCGCCGAACAAGACTTTAGCCGCACAGCTTTACGGTGAATTTAAATCCTTCTTTCCGGACAATGCGGTTGAGTATTTCGTATCCTATTACGATTACTACCAACCTGAGGCCTACGTGCCCCGCACAGACACCTACATAGAAAAAGACGCCAGCATCAATGAACAGATTGATCGGATGCGGCATTCTGCGACGCGATCAATATTGGAGCGTCGGGACGTCATCATCGTATCCTCGGTGTCTTGTCTATATGGTTTGGGCTCGGTTGAATCTTACTCACGCATGACCATTGTGATTGAAGAAGGGGCCACACTGCCCCGAGCAGAACTGGTCAAGCAACTGGTTGCCCTGCAATACAAGCGCAATGACACGGCTTTTGTGCGCGGCACATTTAGAGTGCGTGGCGACGTCATTGAGATTTTCCCCGCTCACTATGCAGATCGGGCCTGGCGCCTGTCATTGTTTGGCGACGAAATCGAATCGATTAATGAGTTTGATCCTCTGACAGGGGAAAAAACAGCCGCCCTGCAACTAATCACCGTTTATCCAAGTAGCCATTATGTGACCCCGCGCCCTGCGCTCTCCCAAGCCGCTAAAGGCATAAAAGCAGAACTGAAAAAGCAACTGGACGTGTTTCACAAGGAAGGAAAGTTGCTGGAAGCTCAGCGGCTTGAACAACGGACCATGTTTGACCTAGAGATGATGGAAACGACGGGGCACTGCAAAGGCATCGAGAACTATTCGCGCTATTTGACAGGTCGCAAACCTGGAGAGCCGCCGCCAACACTGTTCGAGTATATCCCTGACGATGCCCTCCTATTTGTTGATGAAAGCCACGTTGCTGTGCCACAGATTGGCGGCATGTACCGTGGCGACTTCGTACGCAAGTCGACTCTTTCAAACTTTGGCTTCCGGCTCCCCTCCTGTTGCGACAACCGGCCACTGAAGTTTGAAGAGTGGGAAACCATGCGGCCACAGACTGTGTTTGTGTCGGCGACACCGGGTGATTGGGAAATGGAGCGCACCCAGGGGGCCTTCGTCGAACAGATCATACGTCCGACAGGACTGATCGACCCGGTTTGCCACATCCGCTCAGCCGATACACAAGTTGATGATCTGCTTGGAGAAGTCCGTGATGTTGCGGCAAAGGGCATGCGTGCCCTTGTTACCACGCTGACAAAACGTATGGCGGAAGACCTGACTGAGTATCTGACGGAACAGGGCGTGCGCGTACGCTATATGCATTCAGATGTGGATACTCTGGAGCGTATCGAGATTATTCGCGATCTCAGATTGGGTGTCTTTGACGTGCTGGTTGGTATTAACCTGCTGCGCGAAGGCCTTGATATCCCTGAATGTAGCCTGGTGGCTATTCTGGATGCCGACAAAGAAGGCTTCTTGCGGTCCGCCAGATCTCTGATTCAAACAATCGGTCGAGCGGCCAGAAACATCGACGGCAGAGTTATTCTCTACGCCAATAAGATGACCGGGAGCCTTGAACAGGCCATCAACGAAACCAATCGCCGTCGCGAAAGACAGCAGGCTTTTAATGTGGCCAATAATATTACGCCTGCGGGCATCCGCAAAGGGATCGCGGATTTGCTGGAAAGCGTTTACGAGCAAGACCGTGTTACGGTCGATACAGGTTTCGCCGAAGAAACTGAGCTCTTGGGTCACAACCTCCGTGGCGTTATCACGGACATGGAAAAGAAAATGCAAACGGCAGCTGGTAATTTGGAATTCGAAGAGGCTGCAAGACTGCGCGATGAGATACGTCGATTGGAAAATTTAGAACTTGAAATGGCACCCGATGCACTGAGCGGCCCGGACCAGGAAGCCAGGGAAAAGACAGCCCGCATCCCTGAACCAGGGGCCAAAGGTAAAGGCCGCGCCGTGCGGCAACGGCAAAAATCACGCCGACGTTAACCGCCGAAAATTCCTCATATCTTATTGTTTTAAATGAATTATTCGGGATCTTCATGCCAGTGACGCATAGCTGACATTCTTATATCGTATATTGACCCTATATATATCAAATCGATATAAACACCTCGAATTATAATAAGCGGGGTGATACCGCTTTCACAACTTAAAGAGGTTTCCAGTGGACGCCAAAACACTGTGCCTGGGTGCGTTGATGGATAACGAGGCATCTGGCTACGAGATTCGAAAGCTGTTTGAAGATGGCCCCTTTAGCTCTATCTATGACGTGAGTTTCGGATCTATCTACCCTGCTCTCAACGTATTATTGGATCGCGAGTGGGCTACGTGCTGTGTTGCCGAACAGGATGGCCGTCCGGATAAGAAAGTCTACAGCATTACGCCCGCTGGGCAGACCGCCTTTCTGGAGGCTTTGTCGCGCACGCCAGCGCCCGATAAAATGCGATCAGAAATGCTCTTTATCTTATCTTTTGGCGACAATCTGTCCCGATCAGTCGTCCTAGAACTGGTTGATCGCTATATTGCTGACTACGAAGAGCGGCTCTCGACTTTGCATACCTGTGTTCAGACAAGCGACTCATCCCGTCCGGTTAGACAGTTCGTCCATAACTTTGGCGTCACAATGTATGAAGCCGCTTTGACATATTTGCGCGATCATCGTTCAGAGCTTGTTGAAAGCAATCAGGCTCAACACTCTTTAGCTGGCGATCCAAGCCCACAGAACGTATCGGCAGGAGCCTCCTCATGAACAAGTCTTATTTGATAGCCGGTGCTATTGCTACCGCAGCGGTTCTTTGGGTCGCCTCCGGAGTCATATTTTCTTCGGATACTAAACCTGAACTTTCGGCTGTGGAACAAGCCGCCAGAAACCAGCCTGAAGGCTTGCAGCGTGTGCAAGTAATGCAGTCTCGCGCCGTACCAAGGGTGAAAGAAATCCGAGTGGCTGGACGCACGGAAGCGTCCCGTCAGGTGACCTTGCGCGCGGAAACCGAAGGCCCCGTAACTGAATTGCTGGTGACCCGCGGTACAACAGTGAAGAAGGATCAGCCGCTCATCAAACTCGGCATTAACGACCGCCAAGCGCAGTTATCCAAAGCAGAAGCTTTAGTTTTAAAGCGTGAATTGGAATTTCGAGCTGCAGAAGACTTATCTAAAAAGTCTTTCACATCCGAAGTGTCACTGGCCAATGCTAAGGCTGAGCTTGAGTCTGCACGTGCTGAATTAGAAAGCGCTAAGCTGGAAATTGCCCGAACCACCATTCGCGCGCCCTTTGATGGTGTCTTCAACCGCAACCACGTTGAAATAGGGGATTACGTCCGCCTTGGTGATGAGATTGCGGAGATGGTTGACCTCGACCCCATTCTCGTCGTCGCTGAAATTGCAGAACTGGCAGTCAGCGACGTGAAGACCGGTGCTATCGCAACTGCCGATTTGATCAACGGCCTGAGAGTAACTGGTCCGATTACATTTGTTTCAAGTCTCGCCTCACCAGAAACTCGCACGTTTTCTATAGAGGTCTCAGTTCAGAATACGAACGGCCAACTGATTGATGGAATGACGGCTACACTGAGGCTCCCCGCCCAGGAAGTCATGGCACATAGTGTTCCTCCCGCAGCTTTGACTCTTGATGACACCGGCGCAGTTGGTGTGAAATTAGTGGATAAGGAAGGTCGGGTCTCCTTTGCAGAAGCTACTGCATCGTCCGCGTCGTCCGACAGTGTCTGGCTCACCGGGCTACCTGCATCCGTCGATATTATTACCGTCGGCCAAGAGTTTGTAACCATCGGACAGAAGGTTGAGCCTGTGGTTATAAACAGCAGCCAACTGGGCCCAATGGGCCTTCTACCTGCGCAAGTCCCAGAGCAGACTCAACTGGTTCAGCGGCAAGGAGCACAATAATGATCGCTCTCATTGATGCTGCTTTAAGCCGCTCACGGACGGTTCTTTCTTTGCTGTTCATGATCCTGGTCGCCGGGATTATTGCTTTTATGGATATCCCTAAAGAAGCGGAACCAGACATTCCGGTACCAACGATCTATGTGAGCATGGTTTACCGGGGGATATCGCCGGAGGACGGAGAGCGCCTGTTGGTGCGCCCAATGGAACGCGAAATGCGCTCGGTCGAGGGCGTTAAAGAGATCACTGGTCAGTCCTACCCTAATGGTGCCAACGTTACGCTTGAGTTTGAAGCCGGGTTTGACGTCGATAAAGCGCTCATGGATGTGCGCGAAGCCGTAGATGTGGCGAAAGCCGAACTTCCAGAAGGAGCGGAAGAGCCAACCGTACAAGAAGTCAATATGAGCTTGCTGCCCATCTTGGCTATTAGCTTATCTGGGGATGTGCCAGAGCGAACCTTGTTTACCATCGCCAATCGCTTGAAAGACAAAATCGAGGAGATTCCGAGCGTTCTGGAAGCTGACATCGCTGGCGACCGCGAAGAACAGATGGAAATCATTATCGACCCAGCATTGCTGAAGTCCTATGGCATTGATGCAAACGAGTTTACAAACTTCCTGAAGCGCAACAATACGGTCATTGCCGCCGGAGAACTGGATACAGGCAATGGACGCTTTGCTATTAACTTACCAGGGCTGATTGAGGGCGTTGAAGATGTTCTTGAATTGCCTGTGGTGGTTAACCGAGACGCCTCAATCACGGTTGGTGACGTTGCCAAAGGCCGTCGAGCCTTTAAAGACGCCGACGGTTACGCGCGAGTAAACGGTCAGTCGTCTTTGACTCTGGAAGTCTCAAAACGCTCAGGCGAAAACATCATTGAAACCGTAGATCTTGTCAGGGCAACAATCGAAGAAGACCAGGCGTTGTGGCCACCTGGTATTCAAGTGAACTACTTCCAAGACAAATCAAAAATGGTCAAAGACATGCTGTTTGAATTGCAGAACAATGTGGTGACTGCAGTTCTGCTTGTTATGATCGTTGTTGTCGCAGCGCTGGGTTTGCGTGCAGGACTATTGGTTGGCATCGCCATTCCTGGATCATTCTTGATGGGTATCCTCGTGCTGTATACCGGCGGTATGACCATCAACATGGTTGTTTTATTCGGCTTGATTTTGGCTGTAGGCATGCTTGTAGACGGTGCCATTGTGGTCACCGAATATGCCGACCGCAAAATGACCGAAGGATTAGACCGCAAGGAAGCTTATGCCTTGGCCGCAAAACGCATGGCTTGGCCAGTAACGGCATCAACTGCAACAACGCTCGCAGCCTTTGCACCTCTCCTTTTCTGGACCGGCCTGTTTGGTGAGTTCATGAAGTACCTGCCGATCACGCTTATCGCAACGCTCACCGCCTCTCTACTCATGGCTCTAATTTTCGTACCAACGCTTGGGGCTCGCTTTGGCAAGCCGGGCATCGGCAACCCAGAAATCATGCGTGCGATTGCCGCCGGACAGAACGCAGATATGACAAAACTGCCCGGGATTACCGGCATCTATGCGAGACTGCTGACTGTAGCGCTCAACCACTCAGGCAAAGTGCTGGTTGGCGCACTCGTTCTGTTGGTGTCGGCTCAGGTTCTGTATTGGTCTTTCGGGAAAGGCGTAGAGTTTATGCCAGAGTCTGAGCCAGAACGCGGTGCTGTTTATGTTCATGCACGCGGCAATCTATCTGTTGATGACAAGGACCGGCTGACGCGGGAAGTTGAGCAACGCATCTTTGACCTGCCTGAACTCACCACTGTATATGCACGATCTGCACAGGGGGCGCGCTATCGCGATGGCGGCTCCGCTGACATAGTTGGCGCTGTTCAGTTTGAATATAAAAACTGGGAGTCCAGACGATCTTCCGAAGAGGTTGTCGCGGATATGCGGGAACGCTTATCTGACCTCTCTGGCGTCAAAATCGAGATATGGGAAGAAAAGATGGGCCCGCCCACAGGCCGACAATTTCACCTCAATCTCATGGGGCAAGACTTCGACGTCTTGGCTAAGCATGTTGCAATGGTCAGAGCTGAAATGGCACAGATTGGCGGATTTATTGATATCGAAGACACTCTACCCTTGCCAGGGATCGAGTGGGAACTCGAAGTGGATCGCGCACAAGCTGCCAAGTTCGGGGTCGATATCGGTGCCATCGGAGACATGGTGCAACTGGTGACCGAGGGCTTGAAACTCTCAGACTATCGACCAGATGATGCCGACGATGAAATTGATATTGTCGTCCGCTTTCCACAAGAATATCGAACTCTAGATGAGATGGATGCGATACGGGTTAATACACCGGCTGGCCAAGTTCCTGTGTCGAGTTTCGTAAAGCGAGTAGCCAAGCAAGACCCCGGTGAAATCAACCGGATTGATGGTCGACGTGTGGTGTCGATTATCGCGAGCGTCGAGAGCGGTGTTTTGACTGGTGAGCAAGTGCAGCAGATGGAGCAATGGCTAAACTCTAATGACGCTTGGAGTGAGTCCGTGAAGTGGGCCTTCAAGGGGGAAGATGAAGAGCAACAGGAGTCTGCGGCCTTCTTACAACGGGCCTTTATGGTCGCCCTATTTTTGATGGGCGTTATTCTAATTACGCAGTTTAACAGCTTCTATTCTGCGTTCCTCATCCTCAGTGCTGTTGTGATGTCGACCATCGGTGTTTTTATGGGACTGCTTATCTTCCAGCAGCCCTTCGGCATTGTTATGTCTGGAGTCGGCGTAATCTCTTTGGCCGGTATTGTTGTGAACAATAACATCGTGTTGATCGACACCTATGATCGCCTAAAGAAAGAGTTTACGGACCCGGTACAGGCGATCATCCAAACAGGTGTTCAAAGGCTGCGTCCTGTTCTCCTGACCACAGTCACAACCGTACTAGGTCTGATGCCAATGATGTTCCAGATCAACGTCGATTTTGTGCAAAGAGTCGTTCATATTGGAGCCCCGTCTCTGCAGTGGTGGCAACAACTGGCTATCGCCATTGTCTGCGGTCTGACGTTTGCGACGGTCCTAACCTTGTTCGTAACGCCCTGTGCTTTAAAGCTCAGGACCGACGTTAAGGCGGTGATGGCAAGAAGAGCGTCTATGAAGACTCGACTGGTCAACCAACCCGCAGAATAGCGCGTTCAATCTTCCGCTTCCACTTCTGCAAGTTCTTCCTCGGAGAGCCCGCCACGGCGGGATAGGCGGCGGAAGGTAATGACACTAAACGGGATGCTGGCGATATAAACAACCCCCATGAGGCCAAGCGTCGCCCATGTTTCGGTCACCATAAACCCGGCGAACAGGGCAATGAAAATCATCATTGGCAAAGCAAATTGTCTTGGCACGCGGAGTTTTTTCACCGAGAACGTCGGAACTTTGCTGACCATCAAGAATGAGACGGCGGCCAAAAACACACCGACGATCAGCGGACTATTGAAAACACCCGCCTCAAAATAAAATGAAAGAATCATTGGCAAGATAGCTAGCCCAGCTGCCGCCGGTGATGGTACGCCCGTAAAGTAATTATGAGCCCAGCTAGGCAAACCTGGATCGCCAACCATGGTGTTAAAGCGAGCCAAACGTAAGACACAACATACAGCAAATAAGAGGCAAAGCGCCCAACCAACAGTTCCGGCACCTTGCATCGCCCACAGATACAGCAGAATAGACGGCACCATACCAAAGCTGATGGCATCTGACAGAGAGTCCAATTCTGCACCAAATTTAGTCGTGCCGTGAAGCAAACGAGCTACCAATCCGTCGATACCATCCAAGAAACAGGCAATGACCAAAGCGATCACCGAACGCTCCCAGTCTTCAGCAATAGCAAAACGGATTGAGGTCAAGCCGCTACATAACGCCAGAACTGTCAGTATGTTCGGAAACAGCTTATTAAATGGCAAAGTCTTGCGCTGCTTCGGCTTATTGGTTTTTAAGTCAGCAAGCTGTTGCGGTTGCTTGGTCACTTAGCGGACCTCACCTAGCCGTTGTTCTTCTTTAGAATTTGCATCAGCGATCACAGTCTCCGCAGATACCATTTTTTGACCGACGGCAACCAGAGGGTGGATGCCGAGCGGTAAGTAAACATCTACGCGGCTGCCAAACCTAATCAAGCCAATGCGTTCACCTGTTTTCAGCTTCTGGTTAGCCTGAACGTCACAGCGTATGCGCCGCGCAACAAGGCCAGCAATTTGCACGACGGCAAATTCTTTCCCATCCTCGGTTTTCACGAGCAGGCATTGGCGCTCATTGTCTTCGCTCGCTTTATCCAAGGTGGCGTTTAAAAACAGGCCTGGGACATAAACTTCTTTGGTAATTTCTCCTGCAATCGGTATGCGATTCACATGACAGTCAAATACACTCATAAACACGCTCACACGTGTAAATGTCTTTTCCGCCAAATCAAGTTCAGGCGGCCCTGTGGTTTCAATAATAGATTGAACGACACCATCTGCCGGACTGATGATAAGGCCCTGGCGTGCGGGAGTGACCCGGTCAGGGTCTCGAAAAAAATAAAAACACCATACGGTTAGAGCCAGCCCAACAAGACCCAACGGGGTCCATATAGCCCATAGAATTAGCGTCACGAGTGCGAACAAGGCCAAAAAGCCTGGGCCTTCGGGGTGCAAAGGTGGAAACAAATAGTCTTTCCACGTTATATCGCGGCTGGTCATGTGGCCATTCTCCGAGCGGTGCGTAATTGATGATCTCTATATGAGGCAAGTTTAGCCGTTTTGCGAGAACGACTTAAAGTCTATCACATTTGAGTTTTTATAGTCTGTCTTTGACTGGCAGTGTAAAGACTTGGCCAGGATAAATGAGATCCGGGTCTTTGATCTGATCCTGGTTCGCTTCATAGATCAGAGTAAACATAACGCCCTCGCCATATACTCGGCGTGCGATGCGCCACAAGCTATTGCCTTTTACAACCGTTATCGCACCAGATGCCATATTGGGGTCTGGCGGCAGACGATTAAACGGCACTTCCACGCGAGAGATAACTGTACCCTCTGAATCCAATTCATCAGCCCTTACCACATGCTGGCCCGGCAAAGCGAGTTCTGTCGCTTCAATGCTCCAGTAGCCTGTGCTGTCAACCTGAACACGACCAGCAAACGTGTTATCCAAATAGACCTGTATGATATTACCGGCCAGAGCTTGGCCGCTCAGGAACAGTCTTCCTGCATCATCGTAGTCAACAGTCTCAACACTTAACTCAATCGGGCTGACTTGGGCGGGAGCCTGAAGCACACGACTGGTGCCACCATCACGTGCCGTTTCTATAATCAGAATGTCACCTTCTTTTTCTGGGATAGACATCACCACAACGTTTTCAGAAAGTATGGGGTCTTGTCCGTCACGATCAACCTGAAGCGAAAGTTCGTGCGTTCCAGGAGACAACATCTGCGGCGGAATAAAAACCCACTCACCACGGCCATCAGCGACAACACGTCCAATCTCTGACTGACCATCTAGAATTATGACTGTCGCACCTGGGCTAGAGCGACCGGCCATGACCGTATTGCCCTGGGGATCAATGCGCACCACGTCAAAACTGGGCAGTATTGGTCCGGCAGACGTTGCTTTATCAGCACCGGATAATGCGGCGTTATCCTCAACATCAATCCGTGACTGATCAGCACCAGGCGCGGGTGGGCCTGGATCCTCAAGCGTAAAATTCAATACGATGGCTGCGATTACGACAAGTACACCAATAATCGCAACAAGGAGTGGACGGTTCACAGTGCCTCTCAGCTTAGAAAACCTTTCCCTTTTAGTAAGGGATTGTGAGGATTGAAGCAACGGGCCACGTGAGGCAATCGCCTAAGTGTGAAGTAGTTTTTTTAACGCCCCGTCAGGAGAAACGCTATCACACCCGCAAGTCCCACGGGCAACAGACAAACAGCCATAAGAGCCAAAGGATATAATGCTGGCTGGAAAGCCGCAGGTCCCAGAGGTAAGCGTTTCGTCGTACCGTCTGCAAAAGGAATCAGAAAAAGGCAGAATAGCGCGATTATTGATGCTTCAGCAAAGGGATCAGCCAGGGCCATAGTGATGGCTAAAACTGTCCCGCCACAGCCCAAAATAATCGTCTGGCTTACGGCTAAAGCCAAAACCCAGGACAAAATGAGATGACCAGCCACAGCAGCCACCAGACAATAAGCCGCCGCCGCAATAGCCCCCTCGCCGGACATTTGGGCAACCAGCGCCAGTCCGAGAGCCAACATAAAGGACAAAATCAAAACAGACGGCCCTTCAAGACGCAGGGTCTGAAATCTCCAAAACAAGCCAAACCACATCAATAGATAGATGACGAGCCTCATCCACCCGCCAACCTCATCTGGTGGCGGCCCAAGCAATGCGCCAGAAATGGTCGCCCAGACACACCCTAGGGTATAGGCAGCAACGAGAATGACTGTGAGAAAGCGTCGAGGCTCCAAGAAGTCCAACGCCAGACCAAAAATAAACCCGCCAATAGCGATATGGATGACGCGACTTAAGGGGTCATAGGGGATCCAAGGGGTTAGAAGCAGCCAATTCCAGGCGGCTACAAAGCCAAACAGAATGCCTAGCCCGGCAAGACGGGCGCCATAATTTGGACCGACACCAAGACGCAAAATACCCCCTGTCGCCAAAGCGACTCCAAAGGGTATGAAGTATGGAAGCAGTGAACCTGTCAAAAATTTGTTACAGCCCAACCTCGTCGGCTATCAATTGCCCCTGCGTTGTCCTGTCCTTTATGATGCTGGTACAGCGAATAGCAGCCTGCCTTGAAGGCGGTCAAGCTTGGGAAAAAAGGGGAGCACGGATGTCTGACACGGAACACCATAGAAATGGCGATAAACGGACCGCAAAGGTCTGGGATATTTGGGTGCGGTTGTTTCATTGGTTGCTCGTGATTGCGATTCTAATGAGCTATCTCACCGGTGAGATTGGCGGGTTCGATTTCACGATGCCAGGCACCGAAAGATTTATATCAAATATGAACCTACATATTTGGTCCGGCTTAACCATTTTGGGGTTAATAATTTTCCGGATCATTTGGGGGTTCACCGGATCATCCACAGCTCTGTTCAAAAACTTCATGGCTGGGCCATCCGTGATCATCGGATACGTTAAATCTGTATTTGGTGGACCGATAAAGTTTTTCGCGGGCCACAACCCTGCTGGCGGCGCGGTCGTCATGGTTATATTGCTGGCATTGGCAGTTCAGGCCAGCACCGGGCTATTTGCAAAGGATGAGTCCTTCTTCGCCACCAGCGGACCCTTGGCATTCTTGGTCAGCGAAGAGACAAGCAAAGAAATCACAAGTATCCACAAATTGTGGTGGGAGTATGCGGTTCTGATTTTGATCGTATTACACATCGCGGCCAATCTGTTTTACTGGCTCGTCAAGAAGCAAGATTTGATCTGGGCGATGATAACAGGGCGGCGCAAATTACCTGAAGGGGTTCAAGATCCTGGCGTTGCCTTTGCGCCCGTTTGGTTAGGAATATTGATCGCCTTGATCGCTGGTGTTGTCATCTTCCTCGTGAGTTCTGCAGAGTCACTCTAGGAGTCTTGCGCGTATAGAAAAAGCCGCCGGTCTGCATAGACCGACGGCTGCTTCTTAATGCTTTTGGATGAGAGGTTTATTTCTCGGTGCGATAGATGTCGTGACAAGACTTACAGGTAAACAAACCACTCATCATTGGCCCTGCTTCTGCCATTCCACCGCTGCGCGCGGCTGCGGCAACTTTGATCGCTGAGTCTTCAAGAGCTGCAAACCGCGCATCAAAGTCGTCTTTGTTTTCCCAAATGTTTGCGCCTGCCGTACCACCTGGCAGATTTTCGGAAAACGCCAGTTGTGCGGCTGCGGCTGCGGCTGCAATACCGTCTGCGTGATAAGCGAGATTATCTGAATACGGTACTTTATTCTGCGCAATCGCGCCAAGAGCAGCGGCATGAGCCCCTAAGGATTTCATCAGATTCTGCCGGTAATCCATAAAATCCTTATCAGCAGCTTGAGCGGACGGCAGTCCGAACGAAAAGGCGGCTGCAACAATCGCAACGCTAAGGTGTTTAAATTTCATTCTATTCCTCCGGTTTGAACCTGTTTCTTACTCCGGCGCTCAACCACATGAACTTCGTAGTAGATTACGCGCTGACATAAGCAGTACATAGTTCCGATATACCTGGCAACCCGAACCAAAAGCGAAGCCCAAGGCGAAAGCATGCCCTTAGCCCCCAACAAGAATAAGGCCTTTAGCCTTTGCGTTTTTTGCGGCTCAAGAACTGGGATAGACCCGAACTATGTAAAGTTCGCAACTCAACTTGGCGAAACTATGGCACGTGATCAGGTCAGATTGGTCTACGGGGGCGGGTCGAGTGGATTGATGGGGGCCGCTTCAAGCTCTGTGCTCCAAAATGGCGGCCAAGTGGTTGGTGTTATTCCTGACTTTCTGACAAGCCAGGAAGGCACAAATTCATTAGTAGACCTCATAGTTGTGCCAGATATGCACACCCGAAAGCGGACGATGTTTGAACACTCAGATGCTTTTTGTGTGTTGCCCGGTGGTGTCGGCACGCTTGAAGAATTCCTGGAAATCGTGACCTGGCGACAACTATCAGTGCACAACAAACCCATCATCTTGGCCAATTGGAATGGGTATTGGGATCACTTCGTAACGCTAGGAAACACCATAGAAGCAGGCGGCTTTGGCTATGGGCCAATGCATGAACTTTATACCGTCGTCCATTCTGTGGCTGATATTGTCCCCACTATCAGGCGCGAATTGGCCAATCTGAAGAAAATTTCAGGCCCCGGGCACCCAGATTTAACCAAAACCTGAACGGTTGGGGTTGCGCCCAAACGCCCGCTTGCCCTAGGTTCCGGGCACTTCAATTCGGGCACTAGAATTCGGGCAACGGCCCAAAAGACCAAGCGGGAAAAAAGCCCGTCATAAAGGGAGCAGTCAGTGAATAAAATTAAAGTAAAGAATCCGATCGTCGAACTGGACGGCGACGAGATGACCCGTATCATTTGGGAGTTTATCAAAAGCAAATTGATTCTCCCTTACCTGGACGTTGACCTCAAATACTTTGATCTCGGCGTTGAGGCCCGTGATGCCACCGATGACCAAATCACCATCGATGCCGCAAACGCGATCAAAAAACATGGGGTGGGCGTGAAGTGCGCGACCATTACCCCTGATGAAGAACGCGTCGAAGAGTTTAAGCTCAAAAAAATGTGGCGCTCGCCCAACGGGACGATCCGCAACATTCTGGGCGGCACTGTTTTTAGAGAGCCTATTATTTGTTCTAACGTCCCACGTTATGTTCCGGGTTGGACAGACCCCATTGTGATCGGTCGCCATGCTTTTGGGGACCAATACAGAGCAACAGATTTCAAGGTTCCCGGTGCAGGAACCCTGACTATGACGTTCAAGCCGAAAGACGGCAGTGAACCAACCGAATACGAGGTTTACAAGTTCGAAGAACCCGGCATTGCAATGGGTATGTATAATCTGGATGAATCCATTCGTGGTTTCGCACGGGCCTGCATGAACTACGGCCTACAACGGAACTATCCGGTGTACTTGTCGACCAAGAACACGATCATGAAAGCCTATGATGGCCGCTTCAAAGACCTGTTCCAGGACGTTTTCGAAAAAGAATTCAAAGGCAAGTTTGACGCAAAAGGTATCACCTACGAGCATCGTCTGATTGATGACATGGTGGCCTGTGCCATGAAATGGTCAGGCGGATACGTGTGGGCGTGTAAGAACTACGATGGCGACGTTCAATCAGATACCGTTGCTCAAGGCTTCGGTTCACTTGGCCTGATGACATCCGTGCTTATGACCCCGGATGGCAAAACAGTTGAAGCCGAAGCAGCTCATGGCACGGTGACGCGTCATTATCGTCTGCATCAGCAAGGCAAAGAAACCTCCACAAATCCAATCGCCTCTATCTTCGCCTGGACACAAGGCCTGAAGTATCGCGGTGAATTTGACAGCACACCGGACGTTATCAAATTTGCAGAGACGCTCGAGAAGGTCTGTGTCGATGCTGTTGAGAAAGGTTTCATGACCAAAGACCTGGCGATCCTTATTGGACCAGATCAGGCTTGGATGACGACCAACCAGTTCTTAGCCAAACTCGACGAAATGCTTCAAGCCGAGATGAGCTAAAATTTACTTTTTAATATTGCGAAAACGGCGTCGCCAATTCTGGCGGCGCCGTTTTTCTTTGGGATAGGATTTTTCTTTGTGATGATACAAGCACTAACCCGCCTGTGTTGTTGCTTTCAATTTCTCTTCATCAAGATCATAGAAAAACAGCACGCCAACAGCCGCCATCAGGCATAGTCCGGGCGCGACACCAATGGTCAAATATATTGCAGTGATGGCGCTGGCAGGCTGTTCTATATTAACCCCTGCAGTTCCAGAAACGTACCCCATGGCCCCTAAGAGAATACCCGTTAAGGCTGGCCCTAAGGCGTAAGCCATCTTTTCAGCCGTAGTGTAGATGCCGGCAAAAATCCCAGCGCGCTCTTGGCCCGTGCGACGGCGATCATACTCTATGGTATCCGGCAACATGGACTGCCCAACGATCAGCATACCCGCTGCGGCAATACCGGTTCCAAACGGACGCATTAGTATAAGAAGCAACGGCTCATCAGCACTTGCAAGCAACCATGAGAAACCAGACAAAGCTAAAATAGAACAGGCGATCATCAAGGTTCGTGGCTTTCCGATTTTCCGTGCCACTTTCAGCCAAATCGGAATGGCAAGAAGACCGGTGGCCGTAGAGGTCATGAACATATAAGACAAAACAGTATCTGGCTGCTGAATGACGCGCTGTACGAAGTACGCAAACCCCCCGAACGAGAACGAGTTGGCCAGTAACATGAAAAACTTGATCCCTAACAGTTGTAAGAAGGGCTTGTTGTCAGCAACAGTTCGTAATTGATCAACAAACTTCGGCGACGGACCAGGCAGCACGTCATGAAAGTGAGCCTTCGCTGTCATGCGGAAGCTGAGAACACCAGCGACAACCACGACAGACGCCATCACCCAGCCGACAATAGCGTAGCCCTCCCGTCCGCCACCTGCCGCAACAAGGATGACGGGTGAGAGAATCAAGCCAATCACTTGAGCACAGTTAATAGCAACCACACGCCATGACATAAGAAAAGAGCGCTCATGGTAGTTTTGTGTCATCTCGGCAGGCATCGCCAAGTAAGGTACATTGAAAATTGTGTAGCCGGTTGAATACAGAACCAACGCCCCGAGCATGTACCAAGCAGCCGTTGAACCCACGACGCCCGCTGGCGGGCCGAAGATGGCGATAAGAGATGCACCGCAAACAATAGCGCCCAGAATCAGATACGGCCGGTGGCGTCCCCATCGGGTGCGTGTCCGGTCACTTATGGTCCCCATGACAGGGTCGGTCACGGCATCATAAATCTTGGACACAGCAAAGATCGCACCCGCCGTTACAGCTGCAATACCAAGCACATCGGTCATAAACCGCATTAAAAATACATTCGTGATATTGAACATAATGGAGGGCACAAATGTACCGATGCCCCACCCTACTGCCACAACGAGTGGCAATTTGACCTCTGCCCGCGATATATTAACCATACCTAGTTCTCCACTTTTTCAGCAGTATGCATACAAAAAGTGTATCCTCCTAGTAGATGATAAATTCAGATTTGCGGCCCTATAGCGTAGGGATCTAGTTACTTTTTTTGTGGAGTGCCGTCTTGTTTCGACGCCGTTTTTTGTTGGGATCACTCGCGGGAATTGCGGTACCATCTGTCACCATGGCTGCGCCAGACAAATTGCTTATTGATGATTTCTCAAATGGGACCGGGGTCGCGTTAACCGGCAATCCCTGGATGGGCTTCACCGATCAAGTG
>CAYGSZ010000009.1:21804-29031 GCA_964352705.1 uncultured Rhodobacterales bacterium | reverse complement strand
GCCACCTGTGGGGAAATTGGATGGCGGACTTGGGATGGGAGACGTCACGGGCAACCTAGCAATCGCTTAATAGAAACCGATTTGACCCCTTAACCGATCAAATCACAAGAGTCCTGAGTGATTGGTAGTATGTCACTCAAATATTACGTTTAGAGGTATTTAGAATCTTCCATCATCTGCTGACGCTCACAAGAAAATGGGTATAGTAGCCATCAGAAAGAGAAGTTCTAACTGGAGACAGATTAATGACCCGACCTCGCCGCGGATATACAGATGGACCCTTTGGTCAGATTCACTATCAAGACACAGGTGGCAATGGCGAACCTTTAATCCTTTGTCATCAAGCGCCAATTACATCCCGTCAATATGACACCGTCTACCCGCTGCTCGCAGCGAAGGGAGTGCGTGCCGTTGGTATTGATACACCAGGATTCGGTCTGTCAGATGAACCTGATCATGTTCCTACTATTGAAGAATACGCCACCGCAGTCCCTGCTGTAATGGATGCCTTAAATATTACAAAGGCGAATATCGTTGGTCATCACACCGGTGCGATGATTGCTACTGAAGTATCGTTACAGTTTCCAGATCGCATCAAAAACCTAATTCTCAATGGCCCCTCACCCTTCACACCAGAGGAAGTCGAGCAATGGAATGCCTTTGTCGATGAACATGAAAAAGGGTTTGTCCATAAAGAAGATGGATCACACCTCCAAGAGCTATTTGCACGTCGGTGGCAGTGGGCATTACCCGGAACGGATCCCGCATTAGTCACCCGCTATGTGGTCGAGCAACTCCAAGGTTATGGACCATTCTGGTACGGTCACAACGCCGCTTTTGCATACGACCACAATGTCTCGCTACCTAAAATTACGCATCGAACATTAATTCTGATTAACACAGGCGATCTTGTTTACGAGCACGCAAAAAAAGCACACGCCATGAGACCAGACTTTAAATTTAAAGAGATTGAAGGCGGTACGATCGACATCACGGATCAGAAGCCGGAAGAATGGGTCGAGGCTGTCGTAACATTCATCACTGGTTAGTGTGAATTTCTATACCCGAGGCAAAAAACGGATTTTGAGTTTGGCTTTTTAACGCACTTGTTCCATGGTCATGGTGTATTTAACGCGAGCGGACCCCTAACTTATGAAGAAATTAGGCCATATTTTCGTCCTCACAATTTGTAGTGCCGTGCTCGGCCTCTCCACTCTGGCGCATGCACAAGAAAAGCCTGGGTTTCTATTCGTCAATGCCACGGTCACAGACTTTGAAAAGCTTGGTGTGTATGGCCGTGCCCTCCCTCCTGTTTATGCAAAATACGGTGGTATTTATAGAATTTTTGGAGGTATCGGGCGTGGTGTAGATGTGCTTGCTGGCTCGGCTAAACATGAGTCTGTCATATTTGCCGAATTCAAAAGCCTGAAAGACGTCGAGAAGTTTTGGTGGTCGGATGACTATCGGGCTGTGTTTCCCTTGCGCGCCGGTGCAGGAACCTTTGATGTGGTTGGCCTGGAGGGCACTGGAGAACAAGCTTATACCGCCGAAGACGGCGTTCAACCGGCTTATATGTTCACGTTGGTGACAGTCAAAGACCCCGAGAAAACCAAGGCCTACATGGAAGCAACATTAGACTTTTCCTCAAATGCAGCGGGGCGTCTGATCGCTCTCTCACAACCCGATGATATGGCTGTTCTGGAAGGACCGAAGCCTGATTATACGATTGAGATCACCTCATGGCCGAGTGTTGCAGCGATTGAAGCTTATCTCTCTGATCCAGAATTCACAAAAGTGGAAGCTTTGCGCGAAGAAGCGATGGACTTTACAGTCATGGTCGCCGAAGTCCCAAAACCAAGATAGCACCTGTTTTAAAAGTAGGTTCTAAACCCAAGCTCCAAACACAAACCAGCTTGCGCCATTACCGTGATTGGGTGCATCAATCTTACCATCTATAAACGCCGCAAACTTGTCTGCTCCAAATGAACTGTAATTCGGAATGAGGTGCTGAACGTAGTTATCTGATTGAAATCCGGCACCTTCACACAGCGCCTTTATATCTTGGTTGCGAAATTCCGCGTAAAATGGCTCATTGTTGTTGGGGCCAGTGTCCCAATCTAAATAAAAGCCATAGTACGGTTCAACTTCAGAGTTTGGTGGCAACTCCATATGAATCATCAGTCCACCAGGGCGTAAGACACGGCGAGCTTCTGCAAAAATGGCCTTAGTCGATTTAAGTGGCAACTCATGCAGGAAGAAACTCGACGTCACGATATCAAAGCTGCTGTCTTCAAACTCTAAATGCTCAGCATTTTGCTGAGAGAAATGAATTGGGTAACCCTCATGGGAGGCCACAGCATGTCCAAAACGCAACAACGGTGCACCAACATCAATGCCATGAGCCTCAATGTCTGGATACACATCTAGGTAGGGGAAAAGGTTTTTCCCCGTGTTACAGCCCATATCAAGAATTTGTTTTGGTGCAAACTCCGGGTGTTTCAGCTTGAGATAATGGGCTATGGACTGCCCGACGCCACCTGCATTTCCTTTGCGATGCCGGAAACCGCCACGAAAGACATCTCCGCCGAGCACTTGAACTGCGCCCTGAGCCACATCATCCGGTGTATGCTCTGTATGATAACAACCCGGCATGAGATGCACATCTAGGGCAGAGACGTACCGAGGTATTTCAAGGTTAGGATTGAGCTTAAGCGAGCCCCCTGCCGGATTCATCTCGGCAGCAGTGCGCGCGATCTCAATCATATCCGGCAAGGCGCGCTCAACGCTGTCCTGCACCGAGGCCCATACCATTTCCTGAGCGTTGTATCTGAGCGAACTCCACATGCGGTAAAGCATGATTGGTTCCATAGCCTTCTTTACGATGCGGGAAGTCTTGGGTTCCTCGCCATGCTCTTGCAGATAACGAGGTTTTACCCGGTGTTCATAGTCCTCACGCATGGCAGACGACAAGTTGACCATCACGTGCTTACGTAAAGCGCTTACAAACGCTTGGCGGCACTCCTCCTGTGGCGTAGGCGCAGCTAGGGATGCGATGTTCGGTATAATTGGTGCGCCTTGATCAGGCATCACGAAAGTCTCCCAATAAAGTGGCTATTAGACTTTCTTCACACCCATCAAATTATAACGACTACGCCAGGCCGGTGGTCCTTCACGTGTGACCTCAAAACCAGCATCAGTCATAGCTTTGGGAAAATCTAAGCGGCCATATTCCTCGCGCCAGACTTCTTCATTCCAGCGATGATCTCTCCATTGCATATAACGGGAATAAGCTGAAGTGGCGGCAGACGCAGACCCTGTTTGGAAATCAATGGGAAAAAACACACCGCCCGGTCTTAGAATACGATGGACCTCGTTGGTGATCACTTTTGACATTTCTTCAGGTAATTCGTGATGAAGAATATAAGACGCCACAATATCAAAATGATTGTCGGGAAATTTTGAATCCTCTGCCATGCGCTGTGCGAATTTAACATCAACGCCTAAATCTGCGGCACGCATATGGCCATATCGAACCATCGGTCCGCCGGCATCAATGCCCCAGACTTCTGCATTTGGAAAACGCTCTTTCAAGGCGACAGCTAGCTGTCCAATCCCGCAGCCAATATCAAGGATACGTGTTACTTTGCCATCTGGCGGCTCTGGTACTTGGCTGCCAAGGCGTGTGTGTAATTCATCCTGATAATTGGGAAGCTTGCGCCCGATATAAAAATTATTGGTGCTGTAATGATAGATGTGACCAGCAAACGCATTGCCGACATAGCCACCGGGTTGTGTGTGAATTTCATGACGTGCGTAATCCGGAATATCCATATCCGGATTGAGTTCTAAAGTGCCTGGACCTTTATCATCAAAAGCTTCCATTTCAGCCAAGTAGACCTCAGCATTGCTATTGAACTCTGTATCAAAATTGCGATGCATAACATCATGAACGCCAATTCTGTACCGGGCTTCTACGCCAATAATATGATCCCCTTCAATCGCTGAGAAAATATCTTCCATTGGTGTATCAGGAGACTCCGGATCGATTCCAGCCTTCACCATCAAGGCATCGAAGCGCTTTCTTGCGGCGGGTAGAGCTCGCTCAGTCCCCCAGGTTCTATAGCCTGTGAGAAAGTCATCTCGGCTCTCAACATCTAAATTGGCAAGGCGTTCTAAACGGCCCCGCGTGCCGCGGGGTTCGACATCATATTCAAAAGAACCTGATCCGGCCTCTGCCGTACGCCCCTTTAACAACGAGGACGCCATACCCCCTAATCCTGCTAGCGCAGAAAACACAGTGCGACGGTTAGTCATATCTAATCTCCAGTTTATGCTGGCTTGGTGCCATAAATATTGCGGTTGCTATACCAGGCTGGTGAGCCTTCTTTGTTCACGTTAAACCCTGCACGTTCCATATCACCTGCAAAGTCCATGTCTTTGTATTCGATACGCCAAACTTCGTTATTCCAGCGATGGTCTTTCCATTCCTGGTACTGGGAGTAAGCGCCAGGCACGCCACGGCGACCGCCAGTATAGAAATCAATCGGGAAGTAAATCCCGCCAGGTCTCAGAATTCTATTAGCTTCCTTGAAGATTGCACGAGACACATCAGCAGGGACTTCATGATGAACAATGTAACTCGCCACGATATCAAAGTGTCCTCCAGGGAACTTGGTATCTTCAGCCAGACGTTGCGCAAAGTTCACGCCGACACCCTGATCAACAGCGCGCATATGTCCGTAACGAAGCATCGGGCCGCCGACATCAACACCCCAAACCTCAGCATTCGGGAAACGCTCCGCGATGGCAACGGCGAACTGTCCCAACCCGCAGCCTATATCCAGAATACGCTTCACATCTTTACCGTCTTCAGGCACCGGCAACTGCTCGGCTAGCCGCGCATGATGTTGATCTTGATAGTTGTCCGTGGCCCGCGCCGAATAAAACGCATTCGTTCCGTAATGATATAAATGCCCGGCGAATGGGTTGCCAACGTACCCACCCGGCTGCATGTGGATTTCATGCTTGGCGTAAGTGGGAATCTCAAGATCAGCATTAAGTTCTAAAGTACCTGGCCCCAGTTTGTCGTAAGCTGCCAGTTCATCGAGATAAGTATCCGCATCATCGGCAAAAGAATTATAGAAGTTTTTATGTGCAAAACGCTGGCTATAAACCCGCATAAGCCCTTCAGTGCCAACCACATGATCATCGCCAATGATTTCGTGGATTTTCTCCATCGGCAGTTCTTCTTGTGGGTCATGGCCGTTGGCGGCGAGGACTTTCTCAAATCGCTCTTTTGCGGTGCGTTGAACCGTCGAGCCCCGCCAGTTACGGAACCCCGTCAGGAAATCATCTCGCCCTTCGGCATCCAATGTGGGAAGGCGTTCTAACCTACCGCGCGCGCCGCGCTTCTCAACATCCGGCAAGGCTCCAGTTGATGACGTTTTAGCGGCGGCTTTTCGGCCGGTCAGCGCGGTGCTGATGACAGTCGTCAAACCGGCAGCTGCGCCAAACAAAGTACGCCGTTCCAACATAATTAAATCTCCTTATTCTAATTTTTCCCAGTATAGCGGCGTTTATGGCTTTTTGCGACCATTCTGGAGAAACAAACGTACGTTTAGTGAACGCTCAATATATCAAAAAATCAATTCACGAGTTTTAACGAGCAAAAGTGATAGGTTTTAAGCAGTAGGATGCGAGCAAGAGAGCACACATGATACTGCTGCCCACTCCAAAATCGATCAATACAAGCAATCCAGAACATCTGGACTTCCTCCATCGGAAAATCCTGTACGCTCTAGATGACCGTCCAGTTTATTGGTGGAAAAGGGGCACGAAATACGGCGTGGTCAATGGCGAGACAAAAGCCATGTGGAATATGTGGGTATTTTTTGTGCAGCGGGTTCTTGATCATAAGCCAGATCGCTTTGATGTAACTTCGCTGGAAGCCGTTTATCTCACCGATCCAGACAGCGGTGAAGTCCTGGAAAACTGGCACAATTTTTACACGGACCAAACGCTGCCGGTTCCAGGCCAGCTGATGGGGCCAGAAATACAAACATTCCTGAGCAATGGCAGCAGCATTGCATCCAGTCCCCTGCCCGGGCTGGACATTAAACGTAAACATACTTTGGGACCCGCAACCGTGGTTGGCGATGATCTTTGGTTTTCTTTTGACTCGTCCGCCATCGTCACCCGCTCACGAGACGGAGAAGAAAAACAATTCCGGATCAACGACCTGGAAACTTTTAACGCTCAACTCAGTGATATTCTTGACCCAGATGTGTTGAGCGCTCCGGCCAGCGCTAGCCTCCATCTCATCTCCAGCTGGCAAGGGTGGCTCGGTATGGAGGGTTATCCAGGGAGTCAGGTCACACGATTAGTCGCGCGCAAAGCATTTCAATTTGAGGATGTTCCCGATGACCTACGGCAAATCATGCACCGCTATCATCCTGAAATAGCCTCTGATCCGCTTTCAGCCTTAGACCGGGATGCAGAAAGCTTTGAAGATTAATCCTGCATATCTCGCGCCACTCGAAAGCCAAAGCCGGTTCCAGTTGTTGTGTCCAGAATGCGCAGACGCGTCGCGGGCCTTAGCAATCCAGGAAAGCCTGCCCAAGATCCGCCTTTGGCTACCCAAGCGCGACAACTCCGTTTTGAAGTAGGTTTGCCATCGCGTGGCATGTCTTCATGGGTCTCTTCATAGCAATCCGCTGTCCACTCAGAGACATTCCCAGCCAAGTCGTAGAAGCCCCATGGGTTTGGTTGGAAACTCGCCGCCGGTGACGTGAAGACATAGCCGTCTTCACAGTCCGCGTATTGGCCATAGGGAATATCTGGAACATTTGGAACAAAGCTCAGGTCAGCACCATTCTGATAAGTGCACGCTGTTGTCCACTCTTCGCCCCAGAACGTCGCCTGGGTTTCAGAGGTCTTTCCGGCACGCGCGGTATATTCATACTCAGCCTCACTTGGAAGACGATATGCTTTACCGGTCTTCTCTGAGAGCCAATCGATATAGGCGAGAATGGCAGCGCGGCGAACGCACGCCACCGGATGATCATCAGCGACCTCAAAGCCTGGGTCTTGCCAGTTCAACTTTGGTTGCACCGACCAGCCCGTGCTGGTCAGATGAAAACAGCCGGGCTTAACTTTATAATCTGTGTCTTCAACAAATTCTGCAAACTGACCATAGGTCACCTCTGTCTGTCCCAAAGCAAAAGATGA
>CAYGSZ010000009.1:8697-21704 GCA_964352705.1 uncultured Rhodobacterales bacterium | reverse complement strand
CAAATTCTGCAAACTGACCATAGGTCACCTCTGTCTGTCCCAAAGCAAAAGATGACGCAAAATTAACCTCTATTCTTGGGCCCTCGTTTGCAGACATTCTATCGAGCATTTGCCAGCGGCGACCTTCTTCCTGAACGGCCCCTACCGTCACTTCACCCGGCGGTACCACAATCATGACTGGACACGTTTCACAGTCTTTGAAGGTGTTTACTTCAACTGCAACCGCTGGCTGATGACCGATAATGAAGAGTAGGAAGCCAGCACATAGGATTGAAAGCAAAGCTATTCGTAATATTACCATGACTGCGCACGCCCTTCCCAATCAAGGAAGCTTCCACTTTGTTCCGGGGTCAGTGCATCAATAACAGAAACCATGCCACCAACACTTTCAGAGGGAGACATAAAACCCGGGACGTTAAATTCCTCTAATTTCTCAACCTTAACACCACCTGGATGAAGACTTGCGACAACAATTCCATCAATCGCTGTCGCACGGGCAATAGTAATCATCGCCATGTTTAACGCTGCTTTGCTGGTCTTGTAGTAAATCCTGCCACCAAGACGCGTTGGTGGTTCAGACAGCGAACCGGAGAGCGAGGAAATCGCAATAATACGCTTCATATCACTTTGTTTTACATGCTCATGAAAAGCCTCAGCCATCTTCAAAGGCCCACGTACGTTCGTCTCCATAAATACGTTGAATAATTCGTAATCCAATGATCCAAACATCTGCGGCGTCGGGTCTGTCAAATCTGCAACAATTCCGGCGTTACTAATAAGTATATCAATGGCTGTACCCCGGTACTTATCCGCCACTTGCTGGATCATTTCCAAATCACGGACGTCAATACGTTCCAACGTTACCGCATCCGGATAGCTTTTTTTCAAGCTTGCGAGAGTGTCTGGTGTGGTTGTTCGACGGTGCGTAGCAATCACCTTTGCTCCGCGAGCCGCATATTGTTTTGCAAACTCTAGACCGATCCCACTGTTTGCACCGGTGATGAGAACTGTTTCGGCAGATGCGGTTGAACCCAAGAGCAGAAGAAGGGCAACGCTCAAATGTAAAAGCTTCAATGAAGTGATCCCAGCAGATGCAAGAAATGACGCTGTTATCAGCGTAATCACTCTACCGGCATGGATGTAAGTATCACCCACGAAAAGCTCACATTATGAACAAGTGGGGCTTCAGTTATCTACTTTAACAGGCTTTTGAACGGAATCGATGTAGCTCGGCCCTTCATCAAATTCTGGAGAAACATCGAATACATCACTCAATGCCCGGGCACGATCGACATAAGCCGCATCTAAATCATCGATAGACTTTAACTTTGTGCCTTCAAAGTGCCAGATCAAATAGCCATCCACATCGGCCATATCGAGCCATCTGCTAAACTTCCCCGTATACCACCCCGATGATGTTGCTCGCGCACTCGTATGAGACTCACTTAGGGCCTCTTCTGCGGGTGCAAAGTAAGTGTGGACCTCATAAATTGGCTGAGGGGCAACAGGCGCAAAATTTTCTGTCAGGAACAGACGAATGGTGTCATTATCTAAACGCCAATCGAGTGAAACCGGTTTGTCTTCATACATATCCGGAAAACGCTGTCGCGAGATCGGGAAGTAACTGCCCATAGGGGTAAACACTTCCCCGTCTTGACGGCGCTGCATTGTAGAAACCAGCGGCGTTGTCCTGCCGGTGATGGGATTAATAAACTCGTCGATAAATTCACCCGTCACAGGATCAATAAAATAATTCAACGAGGACGGAAAACGCCGATATACGCTCTCACCTTCTTTACGCCACCAGGATCTTTGTCCACCGCGCGTATGAAGCAATGGAATGACACCCTCGTCCGTTAAAGCAAAAAGGCGACTGGACGATTGCCAGACACTTTCACCGTCATCCACTCGGCCAAGTATGCGCACTTTGGCTTTGACTTGATCTTGCGGTGACTCTGGTAACGCAGACACTTTAGCAGCCGCCGGTTGAGCCCAATTGGGCAACGCACTGGCACCAAGGCCTAGAGCACCAATAAGTGTTGCCGCATCTCGTCGAGAAACCATGCTTACTTCCCGATCTCAACAATATCCAAACTAACGGTTTCAAAAATTGACCCGGTCACGTCTCCAAACTTCAAGTCCATCCTCAACATGGCGCGATCTTCTTTGGTCAACAGCACCTCTGTACCACTGAGCATCTGAAACTTGTCTGCCATTAACGTTGTGCCATTCGGTAGCTTGAACTCTTCCTCACCCAAGTACGTGTATTCAGACGTCACGATGTTCCCGATCATGGTCTCATGGCGCGAACCACCCATCCAATAAACCCCATGGGGTTGTTCACCGGGCGCACCGAAGTCGTATTTAAAGAAATGCAAGCCGTCGGCTGAGGCTGGTCCTGTTGCCAGAGAGTCCAAACTCTCAAACGCCTCAACCTCTTCAAAAATGAGGCCTTCGTCGGCCCGCTCAAACATAATGTCAGAGGCCGCAACTGAAGCTGACTCTTCTCGCTTCACCACATAGGCAGAGCCTAGCACACCTTTGCGCGACCAATTGTTCATATAGGCCTCGCGGACTGTCCCATCCGCATCGACCCAAATCATGGCGTGACGCGCTTCACCGGCCCGAATATTGTCAGAGACAACGTGCATATAACGCGATCCATCATCATGCACGTACATGGACCAATACTCCGAGGCACACGGCGCATTATTCTTCATGGGCTCCCTGCACTCGGTGATCCCGCGAAGAATTTTAACGATGCCAGGTTTACGATCAGCCGGTTCTATAAAAGCTGGTTGAGCCGTCACCGAAGCAGCTACAAGCGCCATTACGGTCGATATTAAAATTCCAACCCCAAATCGCATCGTCATACTCCTCTGTTAAAGCTACCGGTGCTTGCCATGAATAGTGCGACTAGAATACGGCCCTAATTTAAGCCACCCAACCTATAAATAATGAACATATGCCCGCCTGTCGGGCACCTTATAAGGCTGATTGAGTAGACGAAACAGTCCAGACAGACAGCCTTGTAACTGGCGTTAAATCAACGTTTAAGGCATTAAAACAACACCAACGTCTGACCAGTGGAAACCTCGCAATGTTACAGACCATCATCGCCCTGTCCAAAAGTCCGTTTCACACGTTCACAAAAACCCCTGAGCATTCTGTGCGTTTGCTGGAAGGCCTTGGGGTTGATGGAGACACTCATTCCGGAAAAACAGATCAACACCGGTCCCATGCCGCGCGCAATCCTAATGCGCCAAACCTGAGGCAAGTCCACCTGATTCACTCAGAACTGCATGACGAACTTAGAGAAAAAGGGTTTAAAGTCGGTCCAGGACAAATGGGTGAAAACATCACGACCCGAGGAGTAGACCTCTTGTCCCTGCCCGCCGGCACGCGTTTGCACCTGGGTAAGCATGCCATTGTTGAACTGACCGGCCTTAGAAATCCATGTAAGCAACTCAACACCATTCAAGACAAGCTGATGCAGGCGACCATTGAGAAAAAAGCCGACGGCACCATCCTTCGCAAGTCAGGTGTAATGTCGATCGTCATTGCTGGCGGTGACGTATTTCTAAACGATGCTATTCGCGTCGAGTTACCGGCAGAGCCGCACCGCGCTATGGAGCCGGTTTAACCGCTTTCACCGCGCGTTTTTTCCACCACAACCAAATGCCTGTCACAAACAAAAACGGCATAATCAAACCGGAAAGCAGTACAATAAACCGTCCAACGTTGCCGAGGACCTCTCCGGAATGAATGGGAAAGGCCCAGTCTTCAGCCAGGGCAAGACCTTCCAATTCATCTGAATTTCGAATGGCGGTCACCCGACCCGTATGCCGTTCAAAAAAGACACGGTTTAGGGCACGAACGTTTGCATTGCCCGTGTCCAAAAATGTAACCACAACGATACTGCGGGCCAAGCGGATATAACTCAGGTCCCGAATAGGATCATCGGGAAACTTCTCTCGCGCTGTGGTGATTAATGAGTCAATGGGCGCAGGTTCACCATTTAACTCCGATGACATCCCAGATGCCGCGAAAACACCAAATCCACCAGAGTCATCTAACCCAATAGATGGCATGGTTAGCAGACCAAAAATCATCTTGCCAGATAAGGCGACCACGAAAAGCAGCACAAAGGCATAAGCTCCGCTGACCCGATGTAGGCCGAATAAAAAACGTCGCAACGGTCGCCTTTTAATAGACAGCGCCTGCTTAAAAGTTTCTCGGCGCGGCCACCACAAATACAATCCCGATGCACTCATCAGAAGCATGATTAACGCACCGGCATGCACAGCATTGATCCCCGGTGTTCCTGCTGAAACCTGCTCGTGCAGTCTGAACATGAGTTCAAACGGATACTCATACTTGCTGCCCCACCCCGTAATCTCGCCGGTGTAGGAATTCATGCTGACATAAATGTTTGGTGCAGGCGCGTTGTCCCAAACGCGAATAAAATAGGCTTCATCGGGATTTTGCGGAAAAACGATACTCAAAACATTATGGGGAATATCCGGGAAGGTATTACTGAAGGACTCCAGCACAGCAGAGATGGCAAGAAAGGGCTTATCCTGCGGCTCAATGAGCATTTCATCCGCATGCAGCCAATGGTTTCCTGCATGTCTGTAAGCCACAGCTGCCCCCGTAACACCCTGAAAGGCCACAAACAGACCAATGATCAGGCCGCACCATAAATGTATTTGAAACAGTGCCTTACGCAGCATTATGTGTCCTTCCCTGCTCCATCCTGTCACTGCAACACCCCATTCCGCAATCCCCGCTATTCAGAAGAATATTCAAATTGAGTGGTCACAGCTTAGGCCAAGATTGTCCTTGTTCTGTAACATTCCCAGCCACATCACTGACATAGAATTAGCCATTAGAGTCAAAAGAGTAGGAGTGGGCATGCTTTACATGGTGGTCGAGCAGTTTAAGGACGATAACGCCAAAGCCGTTTACGAACGCTATTTCGATAAAGGCCGCATGATGCCGGAAGGTATGACTTATATAGACAGTTGGGTCACCGTAGACCTTACCCGTTGTTACCAAATCGTGGACTGCGAAGACGAAGTGCAACTCCAGGCCTGGATGGAAAACTGGACAGATTTAGTAGACTTCTTCATCCGGCCTGTTGTACCTGGGGCGGACATGACGAAAGCCTTTCAGTCCTAGGAGCTTCCAAAATGATCAACGGCCAATGCTTGTGCGGTAAAGTCACCTACCAAATCGATGTGCCAGAAGATCATCTTGGCGAGACCACTTACTGCTACTGCGCACAATGCAGACGTGCCAATGGCACAGCTTTTTCAGCTAATGTTGCTATTCCCTCAAGCAGCTACACGCTGCTCACAGGACAAGAACTGATTACGGAATATGAGTCTTCACCGGGAAATCATCGCGCCTTTTGCTCCGTGTGCGGCTCACCTGTGCATGGCAAAAAAGAATCGGAGCCTGATAATATTCGCGTGCGTCTAGGTGGCCTTGATGAAACGGCCAAAGCGAAACCTAACGCACATATATGGACGAGTGAAAAGCCGACCTGGCACACTATCGAAGGCTATCTAAAACGCTTCAAGCAGGCTGCTGATGGAACCGGCGGAACGCCGAAATAAGACAAGCCGGAACACCGAAATAAGATACTTCCTAAAAAAATACCCGGCGATGCTCATGCACCGCCGGGTAAGTTGGACTGGATCGAAGGATTATCGTCTAATTTAGTATTTCTGTGAGCCGCGCCCGAATTCTGGGTAAGCTTCAAGACCAAGCTCTGCCCTATCCAGGCCGATCTCTTCATCTTCTTCAGATACCCGAATGCCCACTGTGATTTTCAAAGCGAACCAGACGATAGCGCTGGTGACGCAGACAAATGCTGCGACTGCTGCAATTCCAATGGCCTGGGTCACAATACTACCAGATCCGAAGATACCGACAGCTAAGGTGCCCCAGATGCCCGCAACCAGGTGAACTGGAATGGCACCAACAACGTCGTCGATCTTTAACTTATCGAGCAACGGTACGGCAAAGACTGCCAGCGCAGCACCAATACCACCAACGACAATCGCCATCATATGGTTTTGCAAGTCGGGTCCGGCCGTAATGGCGACCAAACCTGCCAACGCACCGTTAAGACACATGGTCAGATCAAGTTTGCCGTAAAGCACTTGAGTCAAAGCCATGGCTGTCACAACACCAGCCGCTGCGGCCAGATTTGTGTTCACGTAAACGATGGAGATGGCAGTCGCATCCATGGCGCTGCCGAGTGCCAATTGTGAGCCCCCGTTAAACCCAAACCAACCGAACCAAAGTATGAAGGTCCCCAGCGTGGCCAAAGGCAGGTTGGACCCGGGAATGGGACGAGCACCGGTTTCGGTATAGCGACCTTTACGAGCGCCCAGGATAAGAGCCCCAACCAGAGCGGCCCATCCGCCACAACTGTGAACGAGGGTTGATCCGGCAAAGTCGGAGAAACCCATTTCAGAGAGCCAACCACCACCCCACGTCCAGGACGCCTGGATTGGATAAATGAAGGCACTCAGCACAACCACAAAGATCATGAACGGCCAGATCTTAATGCGCTCGGCCAACGTGCCGGACACGATGGAGGCTGTTGTAGCCACAAACACCATCTGGAAGAACCAGTCAGACATCACGGAATAGCCGTTACCAACCACTTCCGCCACTTGAGCATCAGTAGCCTCATCTGCATTGATCAGATCAAGCTCAGCGCCCGAGGGATTATACAGAAAACTAAAGCTGCCCATGAAGCTGCCAACATCCGTGTACATGATGTTGTAGCCGATGAGGTAGAACATCAGCCCCGCAATGGAATAAAGCCCAATATTTTTCAGGCAAATCGCTGCGGTATTTTTGGTCCGTACCAAGCCGGACTCCAACATGGCGAAGCCAGCGGCCATGAGCATGACCAGAAAGCCGTGGACCAAGAATGAAAACGTATTCAGCACGTAAGCTGTCTCGTCTGAGACAGCGGCCAGTACTGGTGTATTCACCAGGAGCAAAGCACTCCCTATCCCCAAAGCCGTCAACGGTAATTTTTTATATGTGTTCACATTATTTCTCCTATGCACAAGCTGCTGGCGTTACAACGCACCCGCGCCGGTTTCCCCGGTGCGAATGCGAAGGGCCTGCTCAACGTTAAGAACGAAAATTTTGCCATCTCCGATGCTGTCGGTTTTGGCTGCGGCAGCGATTGCATCAATTGCAGCATCTACCGCTTCATCCTCAACCGCTATTTCGATTTTTATCTTGGGCAGATACGACACCTCATACTCGGCCCCGCGATAAATTTCCTTATGCCCCAACTGTCTACCGAAGCCTCGGACTTCACTGACGGTCAGACCTTGAATCCCCTGCGCGACGAGTGACTCTTTCACGTCGTCAAGCTTTCCAGGTTTAATAATTGCAACAATCAGTTTCATGTTGTGTCTCTTTCCTAACTCAATTGTCTCTAGAAACTACGCGATACAGAAAACACCACACGGCTGTCACAAACGCCGGTGCAGTTGGAAATGTCTGTATCAATGTACCGAAGGTCTGCGTCGAACCATTCAAGAGATAACGTCGCGCCGACGTTCCAATCGTAATAGTTCGCGCCAAAAGCCGGATCGACATCGTAGTAATTCAGGTTGGCGTCCACGCTGAACATATCAGTCACGGGAACGCTGATACCGCTCTGGTAATAAAACCCGTCGTTGGTATCGCCGAAGTTTTCAGGCGTATAAGCCAATCCAAAGGAGACCGCCGCTGGGCCAAAGTCGTAACCAATAGAACCGTAGGCTTCCCAGAAGTCATAGTTCAGAGCGCCTGCTGCTCCTGGATACCAGTAATATATAAAGCCAACATCATAGGAAAAGCCCTCAACCTCACCCGCGTAGCCGCCGTAAACATCGAATTCAACACTGGCTTCGTCGCCATCGCCAAAATTGACGTTGGAGCCCCACGTGCCCAGGTAGAACCCAGCACCGGAATCCCAGTCTAGGCCTCCTTGAATGGCCGGATCTTCATTGGTCTGTGTAAAACCGCGAAACACATAATCGCTGGTGATTGCCACGTTGCCGGAAAACTCACCGGGCAGTCCGCTGTCCTGAGCCAACGCTGGTAAGCTCACGCTGGTAAGCCCCGCCGCCAACACAGCCATTCCTGTCGTCAGTCGAATAGTCATGCCGTACCCCTCCAGAAAAATGAGCTCAAAATTCAGCTCCGATCTTTTATTTGCAATCGGCATGCCAGTTTTGTGCAATGCAACATTCTGAGTGGGGGTATTATTTAGTATTTAGAAACAATAGGTTAGAGGCTATTGCAGAATCTAGATTCTGGTGGAAAAGCCACAGAGCCGGACAAAATTGCCTAAATAGTAATCATGTAATAATTATGCCTTATTTTTAGGCACATAATTCAACTAGTGCTCACCGCCTAGAATACCGGTCTGGACCGAATAATCGACCGCAATGCCATAATCAGGGTCATCATCGGAATCGACCATCAGTTGTCCGGCCCGGTTCAACAGTCGATGACAGTCGTGAGACAAGTGCCGAAGCTGCAAAGTTTTTCCTCTTGCTTCATACTTAGAGGCCACACCTTCGATGGCTTGGAGGGCAGACTGATCCACCACGCGGCTGTCTAAAAAATCGACCACCACCGTGTCCGGGTCCGTGTCTGGCATAAACAGTTCAGCAAAACCATCGGCCGAGCCAAAGAACAGCGGTCCGTCGATTTGATAAACTTTTACACCTTCAGTCGTATCGTCGATCCGAGCGTGAATCCGCCGCGCATTGTTCCAGGCATAAGTCAGAGCCGACACGATAACCCCGACCACAACGGCGATGGCGAGGTCGTACATGACGGTGACAGCCGTCACCAACACGATGACAAAAGCATCATTCAGCGGGATTTTCTGCATGATCCGCAGGCTCTGCCAGGCAAAGGTGCCAATCACCACCATAAACATCACGCCCACAAGAGCCGCCAATGGAATTTGTTCAATCAAGCTTGAAGCCACCAGGATAAAAGCCAGCAAGAACAAGGCAGCGGCTAAGGCAGACAGGCGTGTGCGCCCGCCCGACTTCACGTTAATCATCGACTGGCCGATCATGGCACAGCCACCCATACCGCCGAAAAAACCTGTCACGGTGTTCGCAAGCCCCTGAGCCATGCATTCTTGCGACGCTCCGCCGCGCATGCCGGTCATTTCACCAACGATGTTGAGGGTGAGAAGGCTCTCAATCAAACCAATCGCCGCCAAAATGACGGCGAAAGGAAAGATGATCTCCAAGGTTTCTAAGTTTAACGGCACCATCGGGATGTGAAACAACGGCAGGCCGCCTTCAATAGAGGCCAGGTCCCCAACGCGGGGCACGTCCAATCCAAAGCCGATCACCACAGCCGCCACAATGCCAATCCCAGCAAGTGGGGCCGGAATGGCTGTCGTAACCTTTGGAATAAGCCAGATAATCGCCATGGTCAGAGCCACCAACCCGAGCATCATTGCTAGTGGCAGGCCACTCATCCAAACCTTAGCGTCTCCCGCGACATCTCCTGGCACCTGAAACTGACTCAACTGCGCCAGAAAAATAACAATCGCCAAACCATTGACGAAGCCCAGCATCACAGGATGCGGCACCAAGCGAATGAACTTCCCGAGCCGGAAAGCGCCCGCCAGCAACTGAAGAACACCCATCAACACAACCGTGGCGAACAGATATTCCACTCCGTGCTGTGCAACCAACGCCACCATCACCACGGCCAAAGCCCCGGTCGCACCGGAAATCATACCCGGCCGGCCGCCCGCAATGGCCGTGATCAGCCCCACAATAAAGGCTGCATACAGTCCTACCAGCGGATGCACGCCCGCCACAAAGGCAAAGGCCACCGCTTCCGGCACCAAAGCCAGCCCCACCGTTAAGCCTGCAAGAATTTCAGTCTTAATGCGTGAGGGTGTGAAGGTAGACAAGCCGTTTGCTGTCCAATCGCCAAGAGGCAGGCGCTCCACGAAGGAGGCCAGAGTTGCTCGCGTCACTTAAATTCCAATATTGTGCTTGATGTGGGTGGAGGGCGTGTCAGATGTGATAGGCAGTCATAAAGGACTTATGCTGCAATGCAACAATTGAGTGCCGAAAGTTTTGTTAAGTGTTGTTTCTGACTGTTTTAAACGCTTGTATCTCATCCCTACTCCGCCGCCTGCTTCACTTTCTAAGCCGCGCCTGCCGGATCAACCATGGGCACCGCGTCAATCACCCAGCCTTTGGCGTTACGGCGCGCAGGGCTTGGGATGGCATAGGCCACCTTTTTGCGGTCGGTCTGTAGCTTTTCAATATCGATCTTCCAGCCCTTCGCTTCCCACCCTTTTAAGATTTCGCGATAACGTGCAATGGCTCCGTCAGCGGGCACGAAAATTTCTTTGGTATTTGTCGGCGGCGTCACAATCGGGTTTATGGCTTCGAGAATCACGCCATCTTGCCCGGCCACCACATCATTGCGGCCCATCATGCGCGCATCGTTTTCTGGCTCGATCACAAAATTACGCAGGTTCACAAGGTACGAGCGAGAATGGGTGTCATCAACCGGCGTTTTAAAACTGTACTGATGAATGTGTTTATCTGGCATCGGGTTAATGCGGGTGACGTTACACGTCGGCCCGTGAGTCCAGGTGCCTGCGGTAATTTGCGCCACATGATCCCGGCCCGTGCCTTCGCGCATCTTGTCGTCTTTTAAGGGCGGCGCTTTGTACTCCACTAAAAAGCCTGTGCCCCATTCCGTATTATCAATAGTCAACGGCGGCACATGATAGTCAGGATCTTCGCCTGAAAACCCATGAGTGGGATGCACGAATTCATTGTGGGCCGGATCGAGCGCGTTCTCGACGGAGCGCTGATAATCAATCACCCAATCATACTGCTGGAGGGTGGCGCGCCACCCGTCCGTGCCGTATTCGGGAATGTCCATAATTGGAGGCCGCTCCGCCTCGGGCAGATCTCCTAGGAATACGTGAACTAAGCCATAGCGTTCTTCCACGGGGTAGGTGTCTGTGCGCGCCCGCGCTGGCGGTTTACCACCTGGGCCAAGCGAAGGCACTTTCTGGCACGCCCCTTCTCCATCAAATTCCCAGCCATGATAGGGACACTGCACGCAATCACCTTTGATCTTGCCGTTCCCGAGCGACCCGCCCCGATGGACACAGGTGTCATTCAGGCAATGCGCCTGGCCTGCTGAATCCCTAAACAAAACAAAATCCAGCCCCAGCATGCGCACCTTGGTTGGCGCTTCGTTGGTGATATCTTCGCTCCGCCCCGCCGCGTACCAAAAGTTGATGAACATGCTGCGTCTCCCGCTCTCTCGCGTCTGCTTTATACAGAGCCTACGGCAAACGTTTTCCTGACCCAAGAGAGTTTTGATAAGACGTCAATTAATATCCTTAAGACTTTATGGCGAAAGGAAAATAGCTCCCCGAAAGACTGTTAAGGGATTACAGTTTAGTTTAGGTTGCAACGCACTGGTTACGAGCATGTCACTCTTATTCATCCGCAGTCTGTTTTCAGTATGAACTTTGAAACCCAATATCTCGCAGCGTGCAAAGCCTTTGATGCAAAAGCCTATGTTGATGCCACAAATGCATATCTCGGTCTGCTAGAGACTGCCAAGGATCGTATTCTCGAAATACTGGACAGCAGCGCTGCAGCCCGGCTAGTTCACAGTGAGATGGCCATTCAATACGGCCTGCAAAAAACACTGCTAAGGCGCATCCAGGGCGATGACATCATCACCATTGATCTCACTCTGTTTACAAAAAACTTACCGCTCTCCATTTCCTACGGCCCAAGTACGTGTGCATTTCTTGAAACATGGAAAGATGCCTCACCGACTTTTCAAGCCAATATGAAAACGGCGACGGACCGTTACCAGCATCTCTGTGAGACAAAACTTGGTGGAATGCCCAGCCCTGATGTTGTGCCCGGCGATGTTTATGCCGCCATGTGGGTCGCGACTGATCTCATTGACTTTGAACGCTATCTACCGAGCACCCTTGAGGGGTATATTAATCTTGGGTGCGGATGTGGTTTATTCGACAGCACCTATCTCAAAGGTCCGCGCCGTAATGTCCCGGCCCGCTTGATAGATATCGACCCAAACGTAAAAAGAACGGCTGAACACTTAATAACAGAAAACAGTCTCACCAACGCCGTGTTCTTGGATCATTATAACGACGATATGGAAACGCCTAGTTTAGTCGTCTCTGTTCGTTCTTGCAGTTACCTATACGACATCGAAACTTACGACGCTCTGTTTCAAAATATGAAACCAGGCAGCAGAGTCCTTTTAGACGTCGGTAACGATCGCGAAGTTAAGACGACGGCGTATTTTGAGGCCTTGGGTGCAACCGCACACCGCCATGAACGCCTAAATGATACCAGCGTCCAACTTATCGAATACGTGTTTTAATGGATTTACTTGAGTGCTGAACGGCTATCCAAAACACACAAACTAAAAAGTGTACAGAACACCCATACCAAACAAAGCTTGAAAGTCGTCACCGTCCTGCTTAACAAAAGGTGCGTTTTTGGCCTCACTGAGCAGCAGTTTTGCTTCTCCACGCACCACCAACTGCCACTTCTCTGACATATCGTAAAAACTGGTCAAGCGCACAGCCGCTTCCTCAAAGCCCGCACCCGGACGATACGCATTATACCCCGTTAGTGCTGTGGCAGTTGCGGGAACGCTATAATAAGCATTCATATACGTTTGGTTTTTCCATTCGGCTCCGATCTCAGGAATGAACTCAAAAGGTCCCTTTCGGATAATCGTTCCCACTGCAGCCGACAAACCAAGTCCACCATGACCGCCAGCAACTTCATGACGCGCCCGAAGTCTAAAAGCGATGAATTTGGCAACCTGGCCTTCAAAGGTAAATCCGACATCAGCGCCGGTTGAGACATCAGGCAAGAGGAAAACCTTACTGTCTTTGCTCGGATTTCGTCCGCTCGAAA
>CAYGSZ010000009.1:0-8597 GCA_964352705.1 uncultured Rhodobacterales bacterium | reverse complement strand
ACATCAGGCAAGAGGAAAACCTTACTGTCTTTGCTCGGATTTCGTCCGCTCGAAATACCGGCCTGAGCCAACAGCCGACAACAATCCCAATTCCATATTTTAACGCGAATGCCGAGCGGGTCGATCCACACGTCATCCTTATACCGAATCTGAAAAATGGGCAGGGCTTTTACTTCGTAGCTGTCTGACCCCGAAAAATCAGGTGTCGTACCAACCGCTGCACCAACGCGCACGCGCCAATCTTCTTCCGAGAACTCACCCATTTCTGAGAGATAATCTGAAAAATCGTCGTAGGCAGACTCTAGGCCGTAAAAATTCCAGCTCTGGGCTTGCACCCCATTCGGCGTGACAAGCACCACCAAAAAGGAGAGCGCGACTGATATATTGATGCGGTTGTAAAAACGGTGGCTGAAACTTTCGCTAAACCAGCGTTTGACTTGGAAAACAAGACACTCAAACACGAACGGTAACCTTCCTTAGAACACTATATTAAAGCGTCCCACCCATCCTTAAATGACCGCATTTTCATTACGAAGGCAAGCAAAACCCGCGATGGAACAGGCCTATTCTTTCTAAACCTTACCGTCAACGGGACGCTAAGCTCGCCAGATGGCCCAACATATCCTTAAGCCCCGACATCCGCTCTTCAACGCCATACCATGTGCGAATAATAACAATCTTATGATCGGGCCGAACCTTAACTGATCCGGCTTGCTGGCTGATGAATTCAACCAGCCCCGCCGGATTGGGAAACTCATTCTTGAACAAGGTCAGAACAGCGCCTTTTGGCCCCGCATCTAGCTTCTCGACATGAGCAGAGCGACATAGCGCTTTAATCGCAACAACAGTCAGCAGATTCTCGACCTCATCCGGAATTTTACCGAATCGATCTGCCAGTTCTACTGCAAAGTCATCAACCTCAGCTTGATCTGCCAGGTCGGCCGCGCGGCGATACAAGGCCAAGCGCGCACCCAGATCTTTCACATAGGTCTCCGGAATAAAGACCGGGGCACCCAATGTGATTTGTGGTGAGAAACTCGTTTCAGTCTCCGCTGGTTCTCCAGCAGTGCCAGAGCGGGCTGCCGTCACCGCCTCTTCCAGCAGTTGCTGATAAAGCTCAATGCCCACTTCCTTGATGTGACCGGACTGTTCGTCGCCCAGCAAATTCCCAGCTCCTCGAATATCCAAGTCATGGCTGGCCAAGGAGAACCCAGCCCCCAAGCTATCCAGGGTTTGCATTACGTCTAGGCGTTTCTCGGCTGAGGCGGTCAGTTTTTTATTGGCGGGCACGGTCAAATACGCATAAGCGCGGGTCTTAGAACGACCGACGCGACCGCGCAATTGATACAGTTGAGACAAGCCAAACATATCAGACCGATGAATAATGATGGTGTTCACACGCGGCAGATCCAAACCGGATTCAATGATGTTTGTCGCCAGCAACACATCATATTTTCCGTCCGCAAAGTCGGTCATGACGTCTTCTAGGGCCGAGGGCGCCATTTGCCCATGGGCCAGCGTGAAGCTGATTTCCGGCACCAATTTCCGTAGCTCTGACGCAACCTTATCCAAATCAGATAGGCGTGGGCTAACATAGAAAGACTGCCCGCCACGGAATCTTTCTCGCATCAGAGCTTCGCGAATGACCACGCGGTCATAGGGCAACAAGAAAGTCCGCACAGCCAAGCGGTCAACCGGCGGTGTAGCAATCAGGCTCAAATCTCTCACGCCCGTGAGTGCCATCTGCAAGGTTCTCGGGATCGGTGTTGCTGTCAGAGTCAGCACGTGCACATCAGCTTTCAACTGCTTCAGTGTTTCTTTATGGCCGACCCCGAAGTGCTGTTCTTCGTCGACAATAAGCAGGCCAAGATTGGCGAACTCAACAGACTTGGCCAACAGCGCATGGGTTCCAATAACAATATCAACACTGCCGTCCTTTAAGCCTTCTCTGACGACCTTAGCGTCAGTCACTGTAACAAGCCGCGAAAGCTGCTTCACTTTGATCGGAAAGCCTTCAAAGCGTGCTTTGAAATTCGCATGGTGTTGCCGCGCCAAGAGAGTTGTCGGCACGACCACCGCGACCTGAACCCCGGTCAGCGCTGCAACAAACGCGGCCCGCAATGCAACTTCTGTTTTGCCGAAACCCACATCACCGCAAATCAAGCGGTCCATGGGGCGGCCTTTTGCGAAGTCATCCATGACATCTGCAATGGCGCGCAATTGATCATCTGTTTCAGAAAACGGAAAGCGCGAACAAAACTCATCATACGCCCCTTCGGCGGGCGCAAAGACTTCAGCCGCTTTCAATTCTCGCTGCGCAGCAATTTGAATTAATTGCTCCGCCATTTCACGGATGCGTTCTTTCAGTTTGGCCTTGCGCGCCTGCCAGGCCACCCCGCCAAGGCGATCAAGCACAGTTCCGTCTTGCTCCGAGCCAAACCGGGATAAAACATCAATATTCTCGACCGGGACGTAGAGCCGATTGTCGCCGTGATAGAATACTTTTAGGCAATCGTGTGGCGCGCCACCAACATCAAGGGTTTCAAGACCTCCATACCGTCCGATGCCATGCTCAAGGTGAACAACCAGGTCCCCTTCCCCCAATTGTGACGCGTCGGCGATAAACGCTTCTGCCTTACGACGCCGCCGCACACGTTGCACCACGCGTTCGCCCAGAAGGTCTTGTTCAGTGACTAAAGCCAAAGAATCTGTTTTAAATCCACGATTCAGAGGCAGAACAACAATGGCTAGAGCAATATCGCCCTCTGAAATCTCAGCAAAGCTGTCGATGCTTTTTGCAGTGGCAAGACCATGCTCGTGCATCAGGCCAAGCAGACGATGGCGTGATCCATCCGACTGCGCCGCCAGAATCACTTTGCGACCGGCAGCGCGTTGCTCAACAGTGTGCTTCTTTAAGGCGTTATAAACATTGCCCTCAGGCAGCGCCCTGACATCGGCAAAATCACGGCCCGGCTGACCACCGGCATCCGTTGCTGTTGTGTCTGCATCGGCGAGCGCAAAAGGCCGCATATCAATCGCAGCATGGGCGGTGAGTTCGCGTGACCACTCCACCTCATCTAAAAATAAGCGTGCAGGCGGCACTGGGTGATAAGCAAAACCGCCCTCTTCTAAACCAATTTTGGCACCGCCACTGGCGGGGTCAGCCATGCGGCGGCTCTCATAGTAATCTCTGATCAGTTCAAGACGACCAGCAACCGCCTCTCCCGCCTGGTGGTCCAAGGACACACTGGCTCCGGGAAGGTAGGCGAACAAAGTATCCAAACCGGGATGAAACAGTGGCAGCCAATGCTCCATACCCGGGTAGCTCTGTCCGTTCGAAACCGCCTCATAGAGTGGATCAGAGCTGGAAACAGCACCGAACAATTCCCGATAACCGGTACGGAAGCGTTCAATAGCCTCGCGAGATAACACCGCTTCGCTCATCGGTTTCAGTCGCAGCACCCTGAGGCTCCCCGTCGTGCGCTGACTGACCGCCTCAAAAAGCCGCAGGCTGTCGACCTCGTCCCCGAAGAGGTCAATCCGCACCGGATCGTCATGACCCGGCGGAAACAGATCCACCAACCCACCGCGAATGGCGAATTCCCCAGGTTCCATAACCTGCTCAGCCCGTTGATATCCTGTGCTGGTCAGTTCACCCGCCAACGCATCAACATCCAGCTTGGAGCCCGGTTTGATCTCTCGAACCATGCCGCGGAAGGCAGACACCGGTGGAACACGCTGCAACATGGCGCTTGCCGTCGTGATCAGCAGTTTGGGTCCGGTCTCCGCGTCCTCACCCACAGCCGCTAGACGCAACAGCACATCCATGCGGCGCGCCACGACGTCAGCGTGAGGCGAAACGCGGTCATAGGGAACACAATCCCAAGCTGGAAAATCGTATACCGTGATATCAGGCGCAAAGAATTGCAGGCTATCTTTTAAGGTGGCCAAACGAATATCGTCGCTGACCACATGCAAATGGCCGTTCTTGTTGCTCCGCGCCATATCCGCCAAGACCAAAGCATCAACACCTTCTGGTGCTCCGGCAATGACGCGCCGGGTGAGTGGTACAACTTCATTCATGACATCAATCCGCACATCAATCGGCTAAGAGGCTTTGGTGATACGCCTTAAGGCTCTGTAATACCTCTGCCATAGGTCCTGTCGGCATCGGTTTCCGGTCCTGCAACCAGTCCATCACATCCGCATCGGTCTGGTTCAAAAGCTCTTCCAAAAAATCAAGCTGATCATCTGGCATCTCTAAGATATTTTGCGCAACAAAACCGCCGATAATCGCATCGGCCTCTTTGGTGCCGCGATGTGTGGCACGATAAATCAGGCGTTTGCGTTGTATCGCGCGGTCCATACCTGACTCACAGCCTCAGAATCCAATACTCCGGCTCACGCCATATTAGGGTATAGAGTCCCAAAGCTACCGGTACGAGGCAGGGTATAACCGTCTCTGAACAGCTTCGCAATTGAGCAAATCTCGGATATTCATTTCATATCATGGCCTTAAGACCCACAATTCTGAACCCGCTGTTTGCGTCCGTCGAAACTCTCGCCGGTGTCGGGTCTCGTATTGCCAAGTTACTGGAAAAAATAACAGGCGACCGGCTTATCGACCTGATTTGGCATCTGCCGAACGGTATTATCGATCGTCGGTTTGCGCCCAAAGTCGGTGATGCACCGGCGGGCCGCATTTGCACGCTGACGGTGGAAGTGCTGGCCCACAGCGCGCCGCCAAATCGTAACTCTCGCCTGCCTTATAAAGTGATCTGTGGGGACGACACAGGCCGGATCACCTTGACCTTCTTTCATGCCAAAGGTGATTACCTGAGCAAGACCCTCCCCGTTGGCGAAACCCGCGTGATCAGCGGCAAGGTGGAAGTCTATGACGGGCAGCGCCAGATGGCCCACCCCGATCATATCGTTTCAGAGAGTCAGAAGTCGGCCATACAGCGCGTTGAGGCAGTGTATCCTCTAACCGCTGGGCTTTCCCCAAAGACTCTCGTCAAAGCCATCCATGGCGCTTTAGACAAAACACCGGACCTGGCCGAATGGCTCGATCCGGCACAAATCAAGCGCGACAACTGGCCTGGTTGGGCTGATGCCTTGCGCACCGTGCACCACCCTGACACCGGCGCAGAATTGGATCTCACGAGTTCTATGCGTCAGCGATTAGCCTATGACGAGTTACTGTCCAATCAATTGGCATTGGCGATTGTCCGCAGCAAAGCCCGGCGGCTTGCCGGACGGGTGATCAAGGGCAACGGTCGCCTTCGTCAGAAAGTGACTGCCGCCCTGCCTTTTACCCTTACAGGCGCACAAACACGCACGCTTGGCGAGATCGATACAGACCTCGGTTCAAACCACAGAATGCTTCGGTTGCTCCAAGGCGACGTTGGCAGCGGCAAAACCGTTGTCGCGCTCATGGCGATGCTCTCAGCTGTAGAGGCGGGCGGACAAGCGGCACTCATGGCGCCAACGGAGTTGCTCGCGCAACAGCACCTCGCCACCTTGCAGCCCCTGTGCGATGCCTGCGGCGTCTCAATTTCCTTTCTCAGTGGACGCGTCAAAGGCAAGGCTCGCGATGCGGTTTTGGACGACGTTGTAAGCGGTAAGACGTCTATTCTGATCGGCACTCACGCTCTGTTCCAAAAAGACGTTGCGTTTAAAGACCTGATGCTCGCCATCGTCGACGAACAGCATCGTTTCGGGGTCCATCAACGCTTGGAACTGGCTCAAAAAGGCCGCGCCGTCGATATGTTGGTCATGACCGCCACACCTATTCCGCGCACCCTCACCCTCACCGCTTACGGCGATATGGACGTATCCCGCCTGGATGAAAAGCCGCCGGGTCGCAAACCAGTTGATACGCGCCTGGTAAACCTGGAACGCCTTTCTGAAACCATAGCCGCGGTGCAACGCGCTATTTCGTCTGGTGCAAAAGTGTATTGGGTTTGCCCGCTGGTCGAGGAGTCTGAAACCTCAGACCTCGCCGCCGCAGAGGAACGTCACCGCCATCTCACACAAATTCTAGGCGATACTGTTGCCTTAGTTCATGGCCGTTTAAAAGGCCCCGAGAAAGACGCGGCCATGGCGGCCTTTGCTGACACTCAGAACCTCAATGGTCCAAAAGTTTTGGTGGCTACGACTGTCATCGAAGTTGGCGTTGATGTCCCCGAAGCCACGGTCATGGTTATTGAGCATGCCGAGCGTTTTGGTTTGGCTCAATTGCATCAACTGCGCGGGCGCATTGGCCGGGGCGATAAGCCCTCAACCTGCCTGCTGCTCTACAGTCCGCCCCTAACCGAAACGGCAAAAGCGCGTCTGAACATCATGCGCGACACAGAAGATGGATTTTTGATCGCCGAAGAAGATTTGCGTTTGCGCGGTGCAGGAGAAGTGTTGGGCAAAAGGCAAAGCGGCTTGCCCGAGTTTCGCCTTGCTGACCTCGCTATCCATGCCGACTTACTAACCATGGCGCGCGACGACACTAAGCTTATTCTGGAACGTGATGCCGATCTGCAAACCGAACGTGGCAAAGCCTTACGAACGCTGCTCTATCTTTTTGAACAAGACGCTGCGATCCAAACCCTCAGGTCCGGTTGAAACACAAAAAATCTCTAGGCCGACTGTATAACGTCATCCTGGCGTTCATTAGGAACACGCTTGTCTGGTGGCGTTATGATGCCGCCAGACACTACCATTTTAATGCCTTCCTCCACCGTCATGTGAAGCTTGGTTATGTCTTTGCGCGGTACAAACAACAAAAATCCCGACGTCGGGTTTGGCGTCGTTGGCAAAAATACATTGACCATTTCATCGGTTGTCAGGTTTTGCACTTCGCCTTTGGTTGTGCCGGACACAAAGCCAATACACCAAAGCCCTTTACGTGGATACTCCACCAGAACAACATCACGAAATGCCGTAGACTGACTTTTCAGAATCGTTTCAAAGATTTGCTTAATCGCGCTGTAGACATTGCGAATGACGGGCATGCGATCTAGCAACATTTCTCCCCATTTAATGAGGAGACGGCCTAAAAAATTAGCCGTCAGAAACCCGATGATCACCAACGACGTAAATAGAACGATCAACCCAACGCCCGGCACACTGAAGGGTAAATAGCTGTTCGGATTATAGGAGTCCGGAAGCAACCCGGTCACCGTATTATCGATGAACGACACCACCACATACGCGGCATAAAATGTAATCACCAACGGCGCCGTAACCAATATGCCGGTCAGAAAGTAGTTGCGTAACCGCGCTGCCGGACCCATCGTTGGTGGGATCAGACCCACACCCTCGCTTGGACCTGAGTGATCGTTATCATCATTCATGTTCGACCTTTCAAAGCCTGGACGCGACGTTGATACCTCATTTAAAGGCGATAACCTATGGACAGACTATGACAGATATAAACATGTCCACTCTACCACAGGTCGGGGTCGGCGTTGTCGTCCTTAACAAGCAGAATGACGTCTTACTTATTCGACGCGGCCAGGAACCCAACAAAGGTCTGTGGACCATTCCAGGAGGCCGGCAGGAAGCTGGCGAAACACTGGCCGAAACAGCGCATCGCGAAATATTGGAAGAAACAGGTATAACGATAACCAACTTGACCCTTGTCGATGTTGTTGACTTGATCCGTCGCGATTCCCACGGAAATCTGACCCGGCACTACACTCTAATTGATTACGGAGCACGATACGTCGCTGGCACGCCTCTGCCCGGCGGCGATGCTGATGCCCTAAAATGGGTTCCTGCGGAAGAAATTTCAGACCATGTAGAATGGTCAGAAACCATTCGGATCGTGAAAGAAGCAGTAACCAAGCTGATACAGAAGGATTGAGTTCATCTGCAAACCTGCCTAAACAGGCACTATGTTTGAAGTTGATTACATTCCCTCAGAGAAGCCGCTGTTCAATGTGCGGCTGTGCACCAATAAGCGGTTGAACACAGATAAGATGCCGTCTTGCGGCGGACGCGGCAGCCGCGAAATGGCCGATAAAATTGAGGCCTTGCTGTTAGAGAAGTCTATACCCGCGAAACTCATCCGCAGCCCCTGCATGAACAATTGCAAGGTTGGCCCAAATCTGAAAATTCAGGCAGCCGGTCTGTACAACAATCTCAGCGACGAGCAGATTCCAGAAATCATCGCGGCTATTGAAGCTGAAGTTGCACGCCGGAGAACGGAAGAAGAGTCAGCCCAATGAGTCAGTGGCAGGTCTTCGCGGCCCTGGCCATCGGCGTTCCCTTGCTGTTGCTTATCTTAGTCTCAGTGCTTCCCTGTGAAGGCTGTCGCCTCAGGCGCGAGCGGGTCGCCCGCGCGCTGACCAAGATGAGAAATAAAGAATCGGGTAAAAGCTAAAACAGTCCCATGATCGAAGCCCATCCGCTTTGCAGATACCCCATCATCGTTTCAGTGAAAAAGGCCGAGATTTTATCCCATTGTGCATAGGGCCAGATAAAGGCTCGCACCATGGCATCGCCCATCGGCACCTCAGCAAACAAATCCTGAATAAAGAACCCAATTCCGCTGATGCAGTAAAAGGCTTGAATCGTCCAAAAATTGATCATGACGCCCCCCG
>CAYGSZ010000008.1:25122-29276 GCA_964352705.1 uncultured Rhodobacterales bacterium | reverse complement strand
TGTTTTAGCGGTTGGATTGTATTTTGGATATTCGACCTTTGTTGCCCCAGAAGGCTCAGGGGGAACAGCGGGTGGATCTTCTTCTCGCGGATTTGGGGGCTCCGCACAAACTGTGATCGCTATGCCGGTCCGCCAAGAGGTTTTTGCTGACCGCCTGGAAGCCATTGGGACCCTGCAGGCAAATGAATCCATTGTGGTAACAGCACGCGTACAAGGCGTCATTGAAAGTATCAATTTCACGGATGGTCAAACCGTTGAAGCTGGCGCAGCTCTGGTGCAATTTGATAAAGATGAAGAGCAGGCGCGTTTACAAGTTGAACTGGCTAACTCTGAAGAGCAACGCAAACAGTTTGATAGAATTGCGGGTTTGGCACGCGCCAACGCAACCTCTCAAGCACGGTTTGACGAGCAACAAGCGGCTGTAAAAAAAGCGCAGGCGAATGTGCAAGCCGCACAAGCCCGACTGGCTGACTATACCATCCGAGCCCCTTTTGCAGGGCGCTTGGGAACGCGACGTATTAGTTTAGGCGCATTGGTTTCGCCGGGTACAGTGATCACCACACTGGATGACTTGTCGATTATGAAACTGGACTTTTCAGTGCCCGAAACGTTTCTGTCTTCGCTGACAGAGGGCCTGGATATTGAAGCCACGACGGCCGCTTATAATAACGAGGTGTTTAAAGGTGTTGTGCGGTCAATTGACACACGCGTTAATCCGACGACACGGTCGATCAACATTCGCGCTGAAATACTAAACGAAGACCGGCGCTTGCGGCCCGGCATGCTGATGGTGGTGGATCTTATTAAAGATCGCAGAGAAAGCCTGATGATTGCGGAGGAAGCCTTGGCACCCTCTGACAATCAACAGTTTGTTTTTGTTGTCACAGACGACAACACCGTTGAGCGCGTGTCTGTAACGATTGGCCGACGTCGCCCAGGAAGCGTCGAGATTCTTGAAGGTCTTGCTCTAGGGGATCTTGTGGTGACTGAAGGCAACACGTCTTTGAGTGACGGCAATACAATACGTCTGCTGAATGAAGCTGATGTGCGGGGCGGAGTTCCTTCGGCATCAAAGCAGCCATCGCAAGGCTAAAGAAAACCGCGAAAAACAAACGCTCATTTTCAAAGAGCGTGCTTCTTATTGGTTAGAACAAGGACACTTTGGTCATGGTGCTCTCAGATTTTTCTATTAAACGTCCCGTTTTTGCAGCCGTATTAAGCACACTGCTTGTGGTCTTTGGCACTGTCGCCATGTTGCAACTACCGGTTCGAGAGGCACCAGATATTGAGCTCCCTGTTGTCTCCATCAGTGTGACTTACCCTGGCGCGTCAGCCGCCATTGTCGAAACCAAAGTCGTTCAAGTTCTTGAAGACCAAATCAGTGGCGTTGAAGGGATTAAATCTATCAACGCCTCTGCGCGTGATGCGATGGGTTGGATCATTGTTGAGTTTGAATTGGGCCGCGACATTGATGCCGCCGCCAACGATATACGTGATGTCTTAAGCCGCGCGAGCCGCTCCCTGCCAAACGATGCCGACCCCCCAACGATCCGAAAAGCCGATCAAGACGCCGACCCCATTATGTGGCTTAACATCTCTAGTCCACAGATGGACCGGTTAGAGCTGTCTGATTACGTCAGCCGTTTCTTAATTGACCGCTTCACCTCTATCGAAGGCGTCGCAACCGCGTGGATTGGCGGCGAGCGGAAAAAATCGTTGCGGGTTTGGTTTGATCGACGCGCTATGGCCGCACGCGGCTTAACCGTGGTCGATGTCGAGAATGCATTACGCCGAGAAAATGTTGAGTTGGGAGCTGGCCTCCTGGAATCTCAAACCCGCGACTTCAACCTACGTACAGCGCGCTCTTTCAACTCACCAGAAGACTTCGAGCGTTTGGTGATTGCGCGGGGTGATGACAATTACCTGGTGCGACTTAGCGAAATTGCAAAGGTCGAAATCGGACCGGAAAATACCGCCACAAGCTTTAGAACGGATGGCAAGAACTCAGTTGGAATTGGTATTGTTAAGCGTCCAGGCGCCAGCACTTTGACCGTTTCAGAGGCACTCCGCGAAGAAATAAAGCACCTTCAAGGGACTTTGCCGTCAGATATGAGTTTGGTCGTCAACCAGGACTCTTCTGTTTTTATCACAGCCGCTTTGCGCGAAGTTGCCTTTGCGATGGGAATTGCGGCCTTATTGGTTATTGCTGTGATTTATCTTTTCTTGGGCTCTATCCGCGCTGTTATTATTCCTGCTGTCACTGTGCCAATATCCCTGATGGCAACATTCATCGTGTTGTGGCCTTTGGGGTATTCGCTGAACATTCTGACACTATTAGCGTTGGTCTTGGCTATTGGTTTGGTGGTTGATGACGCCATTATCATGTTGGAGAACATCCACCGTCGTATCAAACGCGGCGAGCCGCCCTTATTGGCGGCCTACAGAGGTGCGCGGCAAGTCGGCGTTGCCATTGTAGCGACGACCCTCGTGCTGATTGCCGTGTTTGTGCCTATCACCCTAACAGAAGGTGTGGTGGGGCGGCTGTTTACAGAATTTGCAGTCACCATGGCTGCTGCTGTGGCCTGCTCGATGTTCGTTGCCCTGACGCTTACTCCAATGATGTGCTCGAAAATCTTAAAAAACGAGCTGGATGACACTCTGGTTGCGCGTGGATCGATGCGCGCTTTCGAATGGATGAAAGAGTTTTACGCTCGCACCCTAAACATGGGTCTGGACCGGCCTTATCTGGTGATAGCTGCCTTTGTCGCAATTTTAGCCGGCGGCATTGGAATATTTCTTGTCATCCCCCAAGAGTTCACTCCACCGGAAGATCGCGGCAGCGTTAACGTAATGATCCGCGCACCCGAAGGTGCATCTCTTGAATATACGGATCGTCAGGGACAAGAGGTCACGCAGCGCATTCTCAAAGCTTATGTTGAAACAGGTATAGCGGCTCGGGTGTTGCAGATTATGCCAATGGGCGCTGGTGTCAGTGGACAGGCCACCAACATGGGCAATGTGATCATTCGTCTTGAGCCTTGGGAAGACCGTGACAAAAGTGTTCACGAGATTTTAAGAGAACTGCGAACTTTGTTGAGCGACATTCCTGGCGCACAAATCATTCCGAGCCCTGCGCCAAGTTTTGGCCAAGGGCGTTTCGGCTCAAACTTAAGCATGGTCCTAGGCGGCAGCACCTACGAAGAATTGGTTGTATGGCGCGACATCATGCTTGAGGCTATGACTGAGAATCCGAGACTGTTTGGTGTGCGTTCTAATTATAATGAAACCCGCCCTCAAATGCGGATCAATATAGACCAAAACAGAGCCGCAGACTTAGGCGTCTCTGTCGGTGCTGTTGGACAAACTCTTGCTGTTATGTTGGGCTCTCGTCGAGTCACAACCTTTGTGGACAAGGGTGAAGAGTATGACGTTATTCTTCAAGGGCGTAACGAAGACCGTCGCACACCGACAGATGTGACAAATATATATGTGCGGTCTGACTCAACAGGCGAACTGATACCCCTATCCAACCTTATAACAATTGATGAGATCACCGATGCGGGCACGCGCAACAGATATGACCGTTTGCGGTCTATCACCGTTATGGCAACACCTGCCCCAGGATATCCAATGGGAGAGGCAATTGCTTGGTTAGAAAAGGTGGCTGAAGAAAAACTGCCAGAAGCTGCACGGGTCAGCTGGAATGGACAAGCCCAGGAATACCAAGAATCCGGCTCGGCCATGTATGTGTTCTTTGGCCTCTCGCTTTTGGTCGTGTTCCTTGTGCTTGCTGCGCAGTTTGAAAGCTTTATCCATCCCCTCGTCATTATGATGACCGTGCCGCTGGCCATGGTAGGGGCTCTCGCAGGACTCTGGTTGTTTGACATCAGCTTCAACATTTATTCTCAGATTGGGATCATCGTGTTGATCGGCCTGGCGGCAAAGAACGGTATTCTGATTGTCGAGTTTGCCAATCAGTTGCGCGATGCTGGTTACGAATTCAGAGAAGCCCTGATGGAAGCCTCAACCATACGCTTGCGGCCGATTGTGATGACGGCTCTGGCCACCTGCATGGGTGCCGTACCACTCGTGCTCGCAAGTGGCGCCGGGGCTGAAGGACGGGAAGCAATCGGTGTCGTCATCTTTACCGGCGT
>CAYGSZ010000008.1:21568-25022 GCA_964352705.1 uncultured Rhodobacterales bacterium | reverse complement strand
GGTGAAAGAGAAAGAGCTTAGGCTCGCATTGGTGTGTTACGGCGGAGTGTCTCTGGCCGTATACATGCACGGCGTCACCAAAGAGATACACAAACTGATTCGTGCGTCGCGCGACCGTCACGCCCATCCGAATGAAGATCCGACACCCTACCGCAAAGATATTCGTGACAGTGAAGCCGCCTATGCCGAACTTCTCGCCGCTTTTGAGCCGGATCTGGATTTACGCGTGGTGGTTGACATCATTGCCGGCGCCTCTGCTGGCGGCATCAATGGAATCATTTTGGGGCGAGCCCTCGCTCATGACCTGGACATGGACCCCGTTAGATCCTTTTGGCTGACACAAACCGACGTCACCGAACTTATGACCGAGGAAGTCCAGGCGAAGCCCTGGCACAAAGTGTTGTTTCGCCCGTTCGTCTGGATGTTTATGTGGTCGTTTCGCAAGATCCTTGCCAACGACAAAGAGTTCCGTAAAAAACTGTCTATCTTTTTGCGATCACGTTGGTTTAAGCCGCCCTTCAACGGCGGAAAACTAACCGAAGTCTTGTTCGATGGCATGTCAGCCATGGGGCAATCTTTGGCGCGCGGGCGATCTTTGTTGCCCGATGGATTACCCTTAGATCTCTACGTGACGGTGACAGATTTCTATGGGTTTACCAAAGAAACACCGATTCACGACCCTCCGTCTGTGATTGAACGTGAACACCGCCAGATTATTAAGTTTCATTACCGACAATGGCCACCAGGCCATGAAGAAACAGATTTTGATACCGACAACATTCCAGCACTGGCTTTCGCCGCACGTGCAACATCCTCTTTCCCCGGAGCCTTTCCCCCCGCACAGCTTGGGGAATGCGACCGCCTGATACAAAAGAAAGGCATTGTGTGGAAAAAGCGCGTTGATTTTCTCTATCAAAACTTCGGCCAATACCTGCAACGCCGCGTTAACCCAACAGATGCCGCCTTTGTTGATGGCAGCGTTCTCGTAAATAAGCCATTTGCTCAAGCCATCAGCGCGATCGCAGGCAGACCTGCTTACAGGCAAGTGGATCGACGATTACTGTACATTGACCCTCATCCGCGCGGTGCCCGTAACGGAGACTGGGGACGCGTCCCTGGGTTTTTACGGACTCTTAGGGGCGCGCTTTCAGATATACCCCGCAACGAACCGATCCACGAAGACTTAGCCTGGGTTAATTCCTACAACAAAGAGATACAACGCCTTCAAACCGTGGTCGACGCCTCACGACCACACATCAGGGCCATTGTATCGGCGGTGGCTGAGGAGAAACTCAACGCCCCGATGGATGGCGCAACGATTGGGCGGCTTCGTCTGGCGGCCAATGCCAAGGCGAAGGCAGAAGCGGGATTTGCTTATGAAGGCTACTTAAGACTTAAACTCGCAAGTGTCGTTGAAGAACTGACATCCCTGATAATGAACCTCAGCGGCTACGGCATGAATACTCCGGAGCTCATAAATATTGAGGGCGTTCTTAAGGCGTGGTTCGCAAACCAGGGAATCGTTGGGATAGACACAACGTTCGCAACGCCAACACTCGACCAAACGAATCCGGTTTGGGTTGAGTTCTTATTGAATTTTGATGCCCGGTTCCGGCAAAGACGTCTTCGCTTCACCATTCGTGCGGTCAATCAATTGTATGTAAAAATTGAGGGCGACAGACCGGGAGACATCAGCACAGCAGATTTAGACACGCTCAAGGCTGGCCTTTATGACACCTTGGATTTCATGACGCCGCTGAACGACTCTCTTAACAAAATTCCAGTACACATCGCTGAAAAACTAAAGACCCGCATCAGAACCATCGCTCAAGAGACAGGACGTTCTGAGCCAACGCCTGACAGCCTAATCATGATGGGCGATACTCTTGCAGATCTGGCACAGACATTAAACTTTGAAGACCATGCCAAGCAGGCCGAGACTGTTCTCGGAAAGCTGACGAAAATCTTACCCAATGCCATCCGGCGTGAAGTTCTGGAATCCTATATTGGCTTTGCAGCGTGGGATGTTCTGACGTTCTCGGTCACCAATTGGCGCGATCTTGACGAATTTAATGAAATTCTCGTTGACCGCGTGAGCCCCGATGATGCTCAAGCCCTAAGGCCGGGCGGGGCGGCTGCCTGCCTGAAAGGCCAGCAATTTAATCATTTTGGCGCCTTCTTCAGTCGTGCCTATCGAGAAAACGATTATCTTTGGGGACGCCTGCATGCCGCAGAGCGCCTTATTGATATTGTGACCGATGCGGCAAAAATTGAAGGGGCCGCTGATACGATAGACCTAAGTCGCATCAAGAAACGCGCCTTCTTGGCGATTCTTGAAACGGAGAGCCACCATTTACCAACATGCCAAACCCTTATCGCAGAATTAAAAGGCGCAGCAGCGGTTCTTTAGTGCGCTTCAAAAAAGCTGCCCTTTTCAGTCCAACTCCCGTTAGTCTACGACATGTTAATTTGGTGAGGGGCTGCTGTGACTCGTAAAGTTTTACTCCTAATAGTATTCGCACTGGTCGGGATAAGTGGGTTCTGGCTTTTACAGCCGTCAGAAAAGCCGGTTCCAGGCAACCCCGCACAAACAAGTACGACGACGACTCAATCCGGCCCGAAGACCTTGCGACTTGCGGTCGTGGGCTTGCCACCGGCGCTTGGCAACCCCTATCGCGGCACGGGTGTGCCGACCATTTATACTTATCGCGCGATGTTTGAAGGGCTGACTTTTGTCACCGAAGACGGCAACGTCGAGCCCTTGCTGGCCACCTCTTGGGAAAAGGTGGATGACCTGACCTGGCAGTTCAACTTAAGAAAAAATGTTCTGTTCCAAAATGGCAAGCCGTTCACAGCCGACGCTGTGGTGTTCGCCGTAGATTACCTGACCAGCCCGGCTGCCAGCATAGAACCTATCGCGCGTGACCTTGGTGCAATAGAAAGCGCAGAAGCGATAGACGATCACACCGTCATCATTCGCACTGAAGTACCATCACCCTTGCTTCCCGCTTTGACAGAAGCCTTAATGATTGTCGAACCAGAACAATGGAAACAATTAGGACGAGAAGGCTTTGCCCAGCAACCGATCGGCACGGGTCCGTTTAAACTGGTTAAGTGGACGGAAGCGACAGCAACATTGGATGCCCACCGCGATGGCTGGCGTCCACCGAAGGTCGACAAACTCGAAATCATTGCGTTACCCGATGCGTCATCCCGGGTGCAGGCCATGCTCTCCGATAGAATAGATATTGCAGTCGCCATGAGCCGCGATGACATCTTGTCTATTGAGACGGGCGGTGGACGTGGTGACATCGGCACATCAAGCAGTGTTCTGGGGGTGGTGTTCATCTTGACCAGCATCCCAGATGATCATCCATTACAGGATAAACGAGTGCGCCAAGCGCTCAACTATGCGGTCAATAAAGATGCCTATATCGACGCTTTGTTTGGGGGT